>NZ_JAUSMI010000167.1 GCF_030645145.1 Microcella sp.
CACCCGCGCCGACCGCGATCGCTCCGACGAGCGCGGCCGCGAGGGCGAGGCGCCCGACGCGGCGCTCTCGGTGCCGGAGGAGGGCGAGTCCGCTGCGGCGAACGGGCTGCTCGAGCCAGCGATAGGAGGCCGCGGCGAGGCCGACGCTCGCGGCGAGGGCGACGGCGCCGAGCATCCACCCGCCGACCCCCGTGCGCTCGACCGCCGGGAGCGCGGCGCCCAGCAGCACGATGAGGGGCCAGTGCCAGAGGTAGAGGCCGTAGGAGCGCTCGCCGATCCAGCGCGGCAGCGGCGCGTCGAGCGTCGCCGCAGCCCGCCCCTCGGGGTGGTCCGCGGCGACGAGCAGCACGACCGTGAGCACCACGACGAGCGCGATGCCGCCGCGGTAGGCGAGAGCGTCGTCGATCGCGAGCGCGCTCGACGCCAGGACGATCCCGACGACGGCGACGGCGGCCGCCGCATCGGCCACGGCGGCCGGGATGCGCGTCGCGCGAGCGCGCGCGCCCGACAGCGGCGACCGCGCGATCGCGACCGCCGCCCCCGCGAGCAGACCCGAGCCGTGCGTGAGCGTCGAGTAGTACGCCGTCGACGCCGCGGCCGGATCCACCGCCGGGTCGCCCGCGACGACCGCCATGGCCACCCCGGAGGCGACCGCGAGCCCGGCGACGACGAGAGCGCGCGGTGCGCGTCGCGGCACGAGCAGGAGCGCGAGGAGGGCGAGGGGCCAGAGGAGGTAGAACTGCTCCTCGACGGCGAGCGACCAGGCGTGGCGCAGCAGCTCGGGGCTCGTCTGCTCGAGGTAGCTCGCCCCCTGCGCGATGGCGAGCCAGTTGCTCGAGAAGGTCGCGGCGCCGACGAGCTGCCAGCCGATCCCGACGAGCACGTCGCCTCCGATGAGCGCCGCGGCGGTGACCGAGGCGCCGACGACGAGCGCGAGGGCCGGCAGGAGCCGACGCGCGCGGCGGCGCCAGAAGCGGCCGAGCGCGATGCGGCCGGATCTCTCGTGCTCGGCGAGCAGGAGAGCGGTGATGAGGTAGCCGCTCAGGACGAGGAAGACGTCGACGCCGACGAACCCGCCCGGCGCGAGGCCCGGGAGCAGGTGATAGGCGAGGACGAGCACGATCGCGAGGGCCCGCACCCCGTCGAGCCCGGGAAGCCTGTCGCGCGCGCTCGACGCGATCGTCGAGGAGCTCATGGCCCCTCCAGGGTCGCCCGTCGACCCCGCGCCGTCAAAACGGACGCGCCGTAGACTTCTCGCTCGTGACCCCCGAGCCCGTCGTGCGCCTGCGCCTCGACCTCGCGTACGACGGCGCGGCGTTCTCCGGCTGGAGCCGGCAGCCGGGCCTCCGCACCGTGCAGGGCGAGCTCGAGGCCGCGCTCGCGACGATCCTGGGTCGCGCCGTTCCCGATCAGCCCGCCCCGACCCTCACCGTCGCGGGCCGCACCGACGCCGGCGTGCACGCGACCGGTCAGGTCGCGCACTTCGACGTCTCGCGCGAGCAGTGGGCGGCGCTCGACCGCGGTCGTCGATCATCGACTCGCGACGACGACACCGCCGAGGCCTCGCTCGTCCGCCGCCTGAACGGCATCGCGGGAGCCGAGGGCGATCTCGTCGTCCACCGCGCCTCGATCGCCCCTCCCGGGTTCGACGCGCGCTTCTCGCCCGTCTGGCGCCGCTACGAGTACCGGCTCGCCGACGCGACCGCCGAGCGCGACCCCCGACGCCGCGGGCACACGCTGTGGCTGCCGTCGTCGCTCGACGGCGAGGCGATGGATGCCGCGGCTCGCGCTCTCGTCGGACTCCACGACTTCGCCGCCTTCTGCCGACCGCGCGAGGGCGCGACGACGATCCGCACGCTGCTCGACTACTCGTGGACCCGGGACCCCGACGGAGTGCTCGTCGCGGCCGTGCGCGCCGACGCCTTCTGCCACTCGATGGTGCGCGCGCTCGTGGGCGCCGCCGTGGCGGTCGGGCTCGGCAGGGTCGATGCCGAGCGACTGGTCGCGATCCGCGACGGCGCAGCCCGGACGAACGACTTCCCCGTCGTGGGAGCGAAGGGCCTGACGCTCGTGGAGGTCGGCTACCCCGACGACGCGGCGCTCGCCGCGCGCGCCGAGCAGACGCGGGCGAAGCGCGAATTGACCGCAGAACCTCGGTGATCTAGGCTTGCCCCTTGGTGTCCGTCGCCGACGGTCATCCAGTTGAGCCCTCCACCGGGACGTTCCCGTGCGATCCGCACGAAACCACCCACCGGAGCGGGATTCACGAACACCTCGACAAGAAAGCACGTACTGTGACGCGCACGTTCAGCCCCACGCCCGCTGACGTCAAGCGCGACTGGGTCATCATCGACGCAACCGATGTCGTCCTGGGTCGCCTTGCCAGCCACGCCGCCGCCCTCCTCCGCGGCAAGCACAAGCCCACCTTCGCCCAGCACATGGACATGGGCGACTTCGTCATCATCGTGAACGCCGACAAGGTCGCGCTCACGGGGTCGAAGCTCGCGCAGAAGAAGGCCTACCGCCACTCCGGCTACCCGGGCGGCCTCACGGCCACCACGTACTCCGAGCTGCTCGAGAAGAACCCCGAGCGCGCCGTCGAGAAGGCGATCCGCGGCATGCTGCCGAAGAACAGCCTCGGCCGCGCCCAGCTCAAGAAGCTCAAGGTCTACCGCGGTGCCGAGCACCCGCACGCGGCCCAGCAGCCCAAGACCTTCACCCTCGACCAGGTCGCCCAGTAGCGACCGCCTGACGACTTCAAGGATCGATACCGTGGCGAACGACATCACCAACGACGCAGCTCCCGAGAGCTACACGACCGAGTCCACCGCGGCGCCGGCCGAGGCCGCGCCCCGCGCCGTCCTCTCCGTCTCCGGCGCAGCCGTGGGCCGCCGCAAGCAGGCCATCGCCCGCGTGCGTCTCGTCCCCGGCGCCGGCACCTACAAGGTGAACGGCCGCACCCTCGAGGACTACTTCCCGAACAAGCTGCACCAGCAGCTGATCAACGACCCGCTGACGATCCTGCAGCTCGGCGGCGCGTACGACGTCACCGCGCGCATCACCGGCGGCGGCCCCTCGGGCCAGGCGGGCGCGCTGCGCCTCGCGATCGCTCGTGCGCTCAACGAGATCGACCGCGAGAACAACCGCGCGACGCTCAAGAAGGCGGGCTTCCTCACTCGTGACGCGCGCGTCATCGAGCGCAAGAAGGCCGGTCTCAAGAAGGCCCGCAAGGCGCCCCAGTACTCGAAGCGCTAACGCGCTCCGGCTGCGCACCACTCGCCGATCGACATGGGTCGACTCTTCGGCACGGACGGGGTCCGAGGGCTGGCCAACGGTGATCTCACCGCTGACCTGGCCCTCGGCCTCGCCCAGGCCGCCGCTCTCGTCCTCACGCAGGGCCGTCACGCCGACGAGCTCCGCGCGCAGGGCAAGCGACCGCGCGCGGTCGTCGCGCGCGATCCGCGCGTCTCCGGCGAGTTCCTGACCGCCGCGGTCGCGGCGGGTCTCGCGTCGTCGGGCATCGACGTGCTCGACGCGGGCGTCATCCCGACGCCGGCAGCGGCGTACCTCGTGAGCGACATCCGCGCCGACTTCGGCGTCATGATCTCCGCCTCGCACAACGCCGCCCCCGACAACGGCATCAAGTTCTTCTCGTTCGGCGGCGTCAAGCTGCCCGACGAGGTGGAGGACCGCATCGAGGCCGCGATGGCGGGCGAGAAGCTCGCTCCGACGGGCGGCGGCGTGGGGCGCATCCGCCGGTTCGCCGACGCGGAGGACCGCTACGTCCTGCACCTGCTCGGCACCCTCGACACGCGCCTGGACGGCCTGCACGTCGTGATCGACTGCGCGCACGGCGCCGCGGCCGGCATCTCGCCGCAGGTCTTCGCCGACGCGGGCGCGAAGGTCACGGTCATCGGCTCCGACCCCGACGGCCTCAACATCAACGACGGCGTCGGCTCGACCCACCTCGAGCTGCTGCAGCGGACGGTCATCGAGACGGGCGCCGACCTCGGCATCGCCCACGACGGCGACGCCGACCGCTGCCTCGCGGTGGATGCCCGTGGCCAGGTCGTCGACGGCGACATGATCATGGCGATCCTCGCTGTCGCCGAGCACGGGCGCGGGCTGCTCGTCGACGACACGCTCGTCGTCACGGTCATGAGCAACCTCGGCCTCAAGCGCGCGATGGCCGAGCGGGGCATCCGCATCATCGAGACCGGCGTCGGCGACCGCTACGTCCTCGAGGCTCTCGCCGAGCACAAGCTCAGCCTCGGCGGCGAGCAGTCGGGCCACATCATCTTCAGCCGCCACGCGACGACGGGCGACGGCATCCTCACGGGCATCCAGCTCGCCGCCGAGATGGCGCGCACGGGTAAGAGCCTCGCGGAGCTCGCGAGCGTCATGACGGTCTTCCCGCAGGTGCTCATCAACGTGCGCGGCGTCGACCGCACCGCGCTGGCGGGCCACGCGGGCATCGCGGCCGCCGTCGCCGAGGTCGAGGCCGAGCTCGGCGACACCGGCCGGGTGCTGCTGCGGGCGAGCGGCACCGAGCAGATGGTGCGCGTCATGGTCGAGGCCGCGACGGAGGAGACCGCTCAGGCGATGGCCGGCCGCCTCGCCGAGGTCGTGCGCGAGCATCTCGCGGTCTGAGCCCCCGGCCGCGCGCGCGGCTCCGCCGTCAGATCTTGCGGAGGAGCACCGTCGATACGGCGTGATCGCTCTCCTTGCGGAGGACGAGCGATGCGCGCGCTCGCGTCGGCAGGATGTTCGTCACGAGATTCGGCTCGTTGATCTCGCGCCAGATCTCGCGCGCCTTCGCGACCGCCTGCTCGTGCGACAGCGCCGCGTAGCGGTGGAAGTAGCTGCGCGGATCGGCGAAGGCGCCGCGCTGGAGGGCGAGGAAGCGATCCTCGTACCACTGCGCGATGTCGCTCGTCCGGGCATCCACGTAGATCGTGAAGTCGAACAGGTCGCTCACCGCGAGCGCGGCGCCCGGCCCGGGCGGCTGCAGCACGTTGAGCCCCTCGACGATGAGGATGTCCGGGCGGCGCACGATGATCTCGGCGTCGGGGACGATGTCGTAGCTCAGGTGCGAGTAGACGGGAGCGCGCACCTCGTCGGCGCCGGCCTTGATGCGCGAGACGAACCGCAGGAGGGCCCGCCGGTCGTAGGACTCGGGGAACCCCTTGCGGTGCAGGATGCCTCGGCGCCCGAGCTCCGCGGTGGGCAGGAGGAATCCGTCCGTCGTGACGAGCTCGACCCGGGGCGTGTCGGGCCAGCGGGAGAGCAGCTCGCGCAGCAGGCGCGCGATCGTCGACTTGCCGACCGCGACCGAGCCCGCGACCCCGATGACGAAGGGCGTGCTCGAGCCGGGGGCGCCGAGGAACTCGCGGGTCGAGTCGTGCAGTCGGCGCGCGCCGACGGCGTAGAGCGAGATGAGCCGGCTGAGCGGCACGTAGACCTCGGCGACCTCCTGGAGGTCGAGCTGATCGCCGAGCCCGCGCAGCTGGACGAGCTCGGTCTCGCTCAGGGGCTGCGGCGTGGCAGGGGCGAGCGCGGCCCACCGGCGTCGATCGAGCTCGACGAAGGGGGAGTTGTCGCGCGCTGCGCTCGCCTCGGACATCTGCTCCACAGTAGTGCCCGACCGCCCTGCCTCCCGCCGGGCAATAGACTCGAACTCATGTGCGGAATCGTGGGTTATGTCGGATCCCGGGGGAGCGTCGACGTTCTGATCGGCGGGCTCAAGCGGCTGGAGTACCGAGGGTACGACTCGGCGGGCGTCGCGGTCATCGACGCGGACGGGCACCTCGACACCCGGAAGCACGCCGGCAAGCTCGCCGTGCTCACCGACGACCTCGGTGCGACGCCTCTGGCCGACGGCGCCACGGGCATCGGCCACACGCGCTGGGCGACGCACGGCGGGCCCACCGACGAGAACGCGCACCCGCACCTCGGCGACCGCGGCAGGCTCGCGCTCATCCACAACGGGATCATCGAGAACTTCGGCGAGCTCAAGGACGAGCTCCTGGCGAGCGGTCACGAGTTCAGCTCGCAGACCGACTCCGAGGTCGCCGCACTGCTCGTCGGCGACGCCTACCGCGCGACCGGCGACCTGACGACGGCGATGCTGCAGGTCGTCAACCGCCTGGAGGGCGCGTTCACGCTCCTCGCCGTCCACGCCGACCAGCCGGGCGTCGTCGTCGGCGCTCGCCGAAACTCCCCGCTCGTGATCGGCCTCGGCGAGGGCGAGAACTTCCTCGGTTCCGATGTCGCCGCGTTCGTCGCCTACACGAAGCACGCGATGGAGATCGGCCAGGACCAGCTCGTCACCATCCGGCCCGACAGCGTGGAGGTCGTCGACTTCCACGGCGCGCCCGTCGAGACGAAGACCTTCGAGGTCGACTGGGACGCCTCCGCCGCCGACAAGGGCGGCTGGTCGAGCTTCATGGCGAAGGAGATCAGCGAGGAGCCCGAGGCGGTCGCGAAGACGATCATCGGCCGGATCGAGGACGGCCTCGTGCGCATCCCGGAGCTCGAGGGCCTCGACGCCGACACCCTCCGCGACATCGACCGCGTCGTGGTGATCGCGTGCGGCACGGCTGCCTACGCGGGCATGGTCGGCAAGTACGCGATCGAGCAGTGGGCGCGCGTCCCCGTCGACGTCGAGCTCGCCCACGAGTTCCGCTACCGCGAGCCGGTGCTGAGCGAGCGCGCTCTCGTCGTGTCGATCAGCCAGTCGGGCGAGACGATGGACACCCTCATGGCCGTCAAGTACGCCCGTGAGCAGGGTGCCCGCACCCTCTCGATCTGCAACACCCAGGGCGCCACGATCCCGCGCGAGTCCGACGCGGTCGTCTACACGCACGCCGGTCCCGAGGTCGCCGTCGCCTCGACGAAGGCCTTCGTCGCGCAGATCACGGCGATGTACCTCTTCGGCATCCAGCTCGGTCAGGTCCGCGGCACGCTCGACGACGCCCGCGCTCGCGGCCTCGTGCGCGAGCTGCAGGCCGTTCCGGACAAGCTCGCGTCCGTCCTCGCGTCGGGCGAGCGCATCCGCGAGATGGCGAAGTGGATGGCCGACACGCAGTCCGTCCTCTTCCTCGGCCGCCACGTGGGCTACCCGGTCGCGCTCGAGGGCGCGCTCAAGCTCAAGGAGCTCGCGTACATCCACGCCGAGGGCTTCGCCGCGGGCGAGCTCAAGCACGGCCCGATCGCCCTCATCGAGCCCGGCCAGATCGTGTTCGTGATCGTGCCGAGCCCGCGCGACCCCAACTCGCTGCACGCGAAGGTCGTCTCGAACATCCAGGAGATCCGCGCGCGCGGCGCCCGCGTCATCGCGATCGCCGAGCAGGGCGACGCCGCGGTGCTCCCGCACGCCGACGAGGTCATCCGCATCCCGCTCGCCTCGCCGTTCTTCGAGCCCCTCCTCGCCGTCGTGCCCCTGCACATCTTCGGCATGGAGCTCGCGGCCGCGAAGGGTCTCGACGTCGACCAGCCCCGCAACCTCGCCAAGTCGGTCACGGTCGAGTAGCCGGGGCTGCGCGGTGCGGTCGTGATCGTGGGCATCGGCGTCGACGTCGTCGACCTCGCGCGCTTCGAGCGGGCGCTGAGTCGCACGCCCGGCCTTCTCGAGCGCCTCTTCGCCGAGGGCGAGCGCGCCCTCCCGCTGCGCTCCCTCGCGGGTCGCTTCGCCGCGAAGGAGGCCCTCATGAAGGCCCTCGGCGAGACCGACGGCATCCGCTGGGTCGAGATGGCGGTGACGACGGATGCCGACGGCAATCCCGATTTCGCCCTCGCCGGGCGGGCGGCCGAGATCGCCGCGCGGCGCGGCATCGGCCGCATCCACGTGTCGATGTCGCACGACGGCGGCATCGCGACGGCCTTCGTCGTGGCGGAGTCGGCGTGAGCACCCGTCCCTTCCGCGAGGCCCGCATCGCGATCGACGCGATCGCCCACAACGTCGAGCTCCTCCGCAGACTGGCCCCCAGCCGGCACCTGATGGCGGTCGTGAAGGCCGACGGCTACGGCCACGGCGCCGTCACCGCCGCCCGTGCGGCCCTCGAGGCGGGCGCCGATCACCTCGGCGTCGCCGACGTGACCGAGGCGCTCGAGCTGAGGCGCGCCGGCATCGACGCCCCCGTGCTCGCGTGGCTCCACGACCCCGCGGCCGACCTCGCTGTCGCGACGGAGGCCGGCATCGCGCTCGGCGTGAGCTCGCTCGCCGAGCTCGAGCGGGCCGCCTCGGCCGGCCACCGCCCCGTCGTGCATGTCAAGGTCGACACCGGCCTCTCGCGGAACGGCGTCGTCGAGCCGGAATGGGGCGCGCTGCTCGCGCGGCTCGCCGACCTCGTCGGCGCGGGTGACGTGCGCCTCGAGGGCGTCTTCAGCCACCTCTCGAACACGAGCCCGCAGGACGACCGCGCGCAGCTCGCGGCCTTCGAGCGGTTCCTCGACGCGGTCGACGCGGTCGGGCTCGAGCCGGGCATCCGTCATCTCGCCGCCTCGGCGGCCGCGATCGATCTGCCGGAGACGCGGCTCGACATGGTGCGCGCCGGGATCGCGGTGTACGGCGTCGCGCCCAGCCCGCAGCACCGCGCGATCGGGCTGCGACCGGCGATGGAGCTCAGCGCGCCCGTCGTGAGCGTCAAGCGCGTGCCCGCCGGCAGCGGCGTCTCGTACGGCTACCTGCACCGCACCGAGGGGGCCTCGACGCTCGCGCTCGTGCCGCTCGGCTACGCCGACGGGGTCCCACGGCACGCCCTCGGCGCGCGCGTCCTCATCGGCGCCGAGACCTTCCCCGTCGCCGGGCGGATCGCGATGGACCAGCTCGTCGTCGACGTCGGCGACCGGCGCGTCGCCGTGGGGGATCGGGGGGTGCTCTTCGGCGACCCCGCGACGGGCGCGCCGACCGCCGACGACTGGGCCGACGCCGCCGGGACGATCGGCTACGAGATCGTCACGCGCCTCGGCCGCCGCGTCACGCGCACGACCGTGAGGGCCCACGCGTGAGCGGAGGGCAGCGCCTCGTCATCGCCGACCCCGAGGCCATGGAGCGCTTCGGCGCGCGCCTCGCGGCCGAGCTCCGCGCGGGCGACGTCGTGGTGCTCACGGGCGAGCTCGGCGCCGGCAAGACGACCTTCACGCGCGGGCTCGGCGCGGCGCTCGGCGTGCGCGGCACCGTCACGAGCCCGACGTTCGTGCTCGCCCGCACCCATCCGCGCGAGAGCGGTGCTCCGCTCGTGCACGTCGACGCGTACCGGCTCTCCGACGCGGCGGAGCTCGACGACCTCGACATCGACTTCGCGGGTTCGATCGTCGTCGTCGAGTGGGGTGCGGGCCTCATCGAGCACATCGTCGACGAGTGGCTGTCGATCACGATCGAGCGCCCGACGGGGGCCGGAGCATCCGCGCCCGACGACGCGGCGGAGGCCGACCCCGACGACGCCCCCGTCGAGCCCCGCGCGGTCACGGTCGAGGGAACGGGCGAGCGCTGGGCCGACCTAGGCTGGGTCCATGCTGCTCGCGATTGACACCTCCGCGGGCACGTCGGTCGCGATCGTCGCCGACGACGGCCGGGTGATCGCCGAGCGGTCGAGCGCCGACACCCGCCGTCACGCCGAGGTCATCGGCCCCTTCCTTGCCGAGGCGCTCGCCGCCGCCGAGATGGACGGCGCGCGCCTCACCCGCGTCGTCGCCGGCATCGGCCCCGGCCCCTTCACGGGCCTGCGGGTCGGCATCGCCGCGGCCCGCGCGGTCGCGATCGCGCGCGGCATCCCGCTCCTGGCCGTCCCGAGCCACGAGGCGGTCGCATTGAGCCTCGTCGAGGGAGGCGTCGCCGCCGGCCGCTTCGCCGTGATCACGGATGCCCGCCGCCGCGAGGTCGCCGTCACCGTCTTCGCGGCGCAGCTCCCTCTCCCGGCCGAGCTCGAGCCCGCGCACCTCGTCGCACGCGCCGCGTACGCGCCTGCCGAGTGCGTCACGCCGTTCGAGGTGCAGGAGATCCCCGCCGCCGCGCTCGCGCACGCGGCGCTCGCCCGGCTCGCGGCCGGGGCCGCGTTCCCCGAGCCGCAGCCGCTCTACCTGCGCGCGCCCGACGTGACCCTCTCGACGCCGAAGCGGGTGAGCTGATGGCCGCAGCCCCCGCCATCCGCGTGCGCGACGCCGAGCTCGCCGATCTCGATGCGATCATGGCGCTCGAGATCGCGACCTTCCCCGGCGACGCGTGGAGCCGCGACCTCATGGCCGCCGAGCTCGCGAGCCCCCACACCGTGTACGTCGTCGTCGAGTCGGGCGACGAGATCGTCGCGTACGCCGGGCTGAGCGCGCCGGCCGGGGCGGGGCAGGGCGACATCCAGACGATCGCGGTCGACCCGACCCACCGCCGGCTCGGCATCGGCACGGTGCTCATGCGCGAGCTGCTCGGCGCGGCGCGGGCGCGCGGGGCGAGCGAGGTCTTTCTCGAGGTGCGCGCCGATAACCCCGGCGCCGAGGAGCTCTACCGCCGGCACGGCTTCGCACGCGTCGGCGTGCGGCCGCACTACTACCAGCCCGACGACGTCGACGCGATCGTCATGCGATGGGAGGGGGCGGCGTGAGCGGGCCCCTGGTCCTCGGCATCGAGACGAGCTGCGACGAGACCGGCGTCGGCATCGTGCGCGGCACCGAGCTGCTCGCGAACGTCATCGCGAGCTCGATGGACGAGCACGCGCGCTTCGGCGGCGTCGTGCCCGAGATCGCGGCGCGCGCCCACCTCGAGGCGCTCGAGTCGACGATGCGCGCGGCCGTCGAGCAGGCGGGCATCGCGCTCGCCGACCTCGACGCCGTCGCGGTGACGAGCGGCCCCGGCCTGAGCGGTGCGCTCATGGTCGGCGTCGGCGCCGCGAAGGCGCTCGCCCTCGCGCTCGACACGCCCTTCTACGCCGTCAACCACCTCGTCGGCCACGTCGGCGCCGACATCCTCCACGATCCCGGTGCCGTCGACCGCGGCGAGCTCGAGCTGCCCACGATCGCGCTCCTCGTCTCGGGCGGTCATACGAGCCTCCTCCTCGTGCGCAGCCTCACCGATGACGTCGAGCTGCTCGGCGAGACGATCGACGACGCCGCGGGCGAGGCCTTCGACAAGGTCGCCCGACTGCTCGGCCTGCCCTATCCGGGCGGGCCGCAGATCGACCGCGCCGCCGCCGACGGCGACCCGACCGCGGTGCGCTTCCCCCGCGGCCTCACCCTCCCGAAGGATCTCGTCGCGCACCGCTACGACTTCTCGTTCTCGGGCCTCAAGACCGCGGTCGCCCGCCACGTCGAGAAGCTCCGCGACGCGGGCGAGCCCGTCCCGGTGGCGGATGTCGCGGCGAGCTTCCGCGAGGCCGTCGCCGACGTGCTCACCGCGAAGGCGATCGCGGCGTGCGTCGACCTCGGCGTGCCGCGGCTGCTGCTCGGCGGGGGAGTGGTCGCCAACGCGCGCGTCCGCACCCTCGCGGCCGAGCGCGCCGAGGCGGCGGGCGTGAGCCTGCGCATCCCGCCGCTGTCGCTCTGCACCGACAACGGAGCCATGATCGCCGCGATCGCCGCCCAGCGCATCATGGCCGGTCACGGCCCCTCCGACCTCGGCATCGGCGCCGACTCGACCCTGCCCGTGACGGTCGTGCAGGCCTGAGGCCGCGCGTCGTTCGTTGACACCTTCTCAGCCCCCTGGCACAGTGGCGGTTGCGCGCGATCCGCGCCCGGCGGCCAGCACCGTCGCCTCACCACCCCACCAGGAGACCTCGATGACCGACGCCCCGCCGCCCCCCTCGCCCGACTACCCCTCGCAGCCGGCCCAGCCCGCGCAGCCGAACCCCTACGCGAGCCAGAACCCCTACGCCTCGTCGACGCCGTACGCGGCGGCTCCGGCGCAGAAGACCAACGTCCTCGCGATCGTGTCGCTCGTCCTGTCGATCCTCTGGATCTCCATCCCGGGCGTCGTCTGCGGGCACATCGCCCTCAACCAGATCAAGAAGACGGGCGAGAGCGGCCGCGGTCTCGCGATCGCGGGCCTCGTCGTCGGCTACATCGGCATCCTGGGCGGGCTCCTGCTCGTCCTGCTGTGGGTCGGCCTCATCGCGACCGCCGGCTTCACGAGCTACTCGACGTACTGATCCGCGTCGCCCGACGGCCCGCCCGCGCCCCGCGCCGGCGGGCCGTCGTGCGTACGCTGGAGGCACCCCCAGCCCTGAGGAGCCGCATGTCCGCGCCCGCCGACGACCAGCCCGGGTCGACCGCCGAGTTCCCCGCGGTCGCCCCGCACCCCGCCGCGCCCGCGAGCACGCAGTCGCTCAGCGTGCTCGGCCTCGTCTTCGGCGTCGTCGGGCTCCTCGCGTCCTTCGCCGCGGTCGGCCTCGTGTTCGCGCTCGTCGGCGTGATCCTCAGCCACCTGGGCCTCCGACGCGAGCCGGCCGGCCGCTCGATGGCGATCGCCGGCCTCGCCTGCGGCTACGTCGGGCTCGGCATCTCCGTGGTCTGGGGCATCATCCTGCTCGCGTCGCTGCTCGTCCCGCTCCTCGCGGTCGGGCTCTTCGCGTCGTTCACTGCGATCGGCGGCTAGCGCCGCGCTCCCGACGGGCCGAAGCCGAGCGGGCGCGGTCAGTCGACGCGCTCGACGAGCAGCGCGACGCGCTCGTCCGCGGCCCGCGTGAGCACGAGCGTCGCCGCGTTCGGCCCCTGCGGCTTGAGCTGCTTCCGGAAGACGGCCGGGTCGATGTCGACGCCGCGCTTCTTGATCTCGATCGTGCCGATGCCGCGCTCGCGCAGCGCCTTCGCGATCCGCTTCGCGTCGAGCGGCCACCGCTCGAGCACGCGGAAAGCCCGCGCGAACGGCGTCGGCGCGAGCCGATCGGCCGTGACCCACGCGATCGTGGGGTCGAGCATCCGCCCCTCGAGCGCTCGGGCGAGGTCGCCGATGAGACGGGCACGGATGACCGCTCCATCGGGCTCGTACACGTACTCCCCGAGGGGGCCCGCCTCGACGTCGGGCGCATCGTCGGCCGCCACGAGCTCCGCGGCCCCCCGCGGGCCCAGCACGAGCGCCGCCCGCCGGGTGCCCGGCCGCGCGAGCGCGCCGCTCCACAGCACGACCTCGACGACCTCGCCGCCGTCGCTCACCCACTGGGCCTCGACGTCGGCGGGGATGAGCGCGCGATCCATGCCGGGCGCGAGCTTGATGCCGCCGGGGCGCCGCCGCGCGATCGCGAGGGCGGCATCGAGCGAGGGCGACCAGTCGTCGGGCGACGACAGCCGTCGCGCGCCGGTGCGCCGCGCGGGGTCGAGCCACACGGCGTCGACGCGGTCGAGGTCGACGGCCTCGGCGTCGCCGAGCTCGACGGTCGCGCGCTCCCACGGAGCGAGGTTGTAGGCCGCGATCGCCGCGGTCGGCTCGTCGCGCTCGACCGCGAGCACCTCGAGGTCGAGGGCCGCGAGCGCCATGGCGTCGCCGCCGATCCCGCAGCCGAGGTCGGCGACGCGCGTCAGGCCCGCCGCGACGTACCGGCCGGCGTGCTGCGCCGCGACCGCGAGCCGGGAGGCCTGCTCGAGCCCCGGCTCGGTGAAGAGCATCCGCTCGGCGAACGGGCCGAACTTCGCGACGGCCCTCCTGCGCAGTCGGTACTGGGTGAGGACGGCGGCGACGCGAGCGGGCGGATGCCCGGCGCGGCGGAGGCCCGCCACGAGCGCGACGGCATCGGTCGTCGAGCCGCTCGGCGGGAGGCTCGCGAGCAGGTCGAGCGCCTCCGCCGTCAGCAGCTCCCGAACCTCGCCCGCGTCCATCGTCCGATCCTCCCACGGGCTCCGGCGCCGCGCGCTGGCACTCGGATTGCATGAGTGCTAACCGCTTCGGTACAGTTGTCCTTGGCACTCGCAGGGCGAGTGTGCCAATCCCCTCAACGTCTTAGGAAAGAAGAGGTCAACCGTGTCGGTCTCCATCAAGCCGCTCGAAGATCGCATCGTCATCAAGCAGGTCGAGGCGGAGCAGACCACCGCCTCCGGTCTCGTGATCCCCGACACCGCCAAGGAGAAGCCCCAGGAGGGCGAGGTCGTGGCGGTCGGCCCCGGCCGCATCGACGACAACGGGAACCGCGTCCCGCTCGACGTCGCCGTCGGCGACAAGGTCATCTACTCGAAGTACGGCGGCACCGAGGTCAAGTACGACGGCCAGGAGTACCTGGTGCTCTCGGCTCGCGACATCCTCGCGGTCATCGTCCGCTAGTCGCGGCGCTGCGCTCCGGCCCCCTCCCGCTCCGGCGGGCGGGGGCCGTTCGCGTCCGAACGGGTCGCCGCGCGGGCGTACACTGACCCGGTGCCCGACTCCCGCGCCTCTCGCAGCGGCCTGCTGCTCGCGATCGGGGCCTACGGGCTGTGGGGGTTCCTTCCCGCCTACTTCCTGCTCCTGACCCCGAGCGGAGCGGTCGAGATCGTCGCCTGGCGCGTCGTGCTCTCGCTCGTCTTCTGCGTCGCGCTCCTCGCGGTGACGAGGGCGTTCCGGCCCTTCGCCGTCATGCTGCGCGACCGGCGGATCATGGTGCTGAGCCTCGCGGCCGGCATCCTCATCGCCGTCAACTGGACGGTCTACGTCTACGCCTCGACCACGGGCTTCATCGTCGAGGCCGCCCTCGGGTACTTCATCAACCCGATCGTGACGGTCGCGCTCGGAGTGCTCGTGCTGCGCGAGCGGCTGCGGCCCTGGCAGTGGGTCGCCGTCGGCATCAGCGTCGTCGCGGTGCTCGTTCTCGCGATCGGCTACGGGCAGCCGCCGTGGATCGCGCTCGTGCTCGCCTTCTCGTTCGGCGTGTACGGCCTGCTCAAGAACCGGATGGGGCCGCGCGTCGGCGCCGTCGCCGGACTCACGCTCGAGACCGCGTGGCTCACGCCGATCGCCGTCGTCGTGCTCGCCGTGCTCGCGAGCGCCGGCACGCTCACGATGGGGCGCGAGGGCCTCGGCCACGCCGCCCTCCTCGGGCTCGCAGGGGTGGTCACCGCCGTGCCGCTCCTGCTCTTCGCCGCCGCAGCCCGTCGCCTGCCGCTCACGGTCATGGGGTTCATCCAGTACCTCGCGCCCCTGCTGCAGTTCGCCTTCGGCGTCGCCGTCATGGGCGAGCCCATGCCGCCCGAGCGCTGGCTCGGCTTCGCGCTCGTCTGGCTCGCGCTCGGGGTGCTCACGGTCGATGCCGTGCGCCACCGGCGGCGCACCGGAGCACTGCGCCTGCCGGAGGTCGCGGCCGGGTAGGGTGCCGCCGAGCACTGCACCTCGGAAGGACCCCCATGCGAACCGCTGCCGCGACCGCCCTCGCCACCGCCCTCGCTCTCGTGGCGCTCTCCGGCTGCACGGCGATGGAGCCCGTGGCCACTCCGACGGCCGAGCCCACGACCGCCGCCCCCACGCCGATCGCGGCGACCGGTGACGGTGTGCTCCGCATCGGGACGCTCGCCCCTCTCACCGGGCCGTCCGCCTCCCGCGGACCCGTCCAGGTCGCCGCCGTCGAGATCGCCGCGCGCGACCTCGCCGCCGCGGGCGGTGTGCTCGGCGCCCCCGTCGAGGTCGTCCACCGCGACGTCGGCGACCCCGCCACGACGACGGCCGAGGAGTCGTTCGCCGACCTCGTCGCGCGCGGCGTCGACGTCGTCGTCGGCCCCTCCGACCCGGGTCTCGTCCTGCGCCTCGCGCCTCTCGCCGCCGAGGCGGGCGTGACCATGCTCGTTCCCTCCTCCGGGTCGGCCGCGGTCGGCGCGGCCGACCCCGCCGACGTCGTGTTCCGCATCGCGCCGCCCCTGACCGCTCAGATCGCCGCGGTCGGCCGCGCCCTCGCCGCCGACGGCGTCGAGTCGATCGCCCTGCTCATCGCCGAGGGCGACGAGGGGGCGGCGCTCGCCGATGCCCTCATCGCGGCGCTCGAGGGCGCCGACGTCGACGTCATCGTGCCCGCGCCGCTCTCGGCGGCGACCCGGGTGTCGGCTCTCGCGCGCGAGCTCCTCGAGCCCGGGCCGGGCGACGGCGAGGAGGAGGCTCCGCTGCCCGTCGAGGCCGTGATCGCCGCGACGAGCGCCGACCTCGCACCCGTGACCGGGGCCGCTCTCGAGGCCTTCGTCGACGCGGGGCTCGACGCCGACGGGCTCTGGCTGCTCGGCGACAGCCTCGTCGACTACGCCGAGATCGTCGCCCCCGGGGCGCTCGAGGGCGCGTACGGCGTTCGCGCGGGCGCCGACGTCAGCGACCGCTTCCGCACGATCCTCCGCCAGTCCGATCCGGGCATCCCCGCCTTCGCCCTCGCCGCCGAGGTGTACGACGCCGTCATGCTCGCGGCGCTCGCCGCCGAGCTCGCGGGCGACGACGGAGGCCCGTCGATCGCCGGCTCCCTGCGCGCGGCCTCGGCCGACGGCGTGCCGTGCACGAGCTTCGGCGCGTGCCTCGACGTCATCGCGCAGGATCGCGAGCCCGATTACGACGGACTCAGCGGCCTCCTGACGATCGATGAGGCGGGCGATGTGGCGGATGCCCGGCTCGCGCTCTTCCGGTACTCGGCCACGGGCTCGCCCGAGCGCGACGGCGTGCTCGGCGACTGAGCCGCGCTCGGGTTCGCCGGACCTGCGGAATCCGTCGTCGGAAAGCGCGCCGTCTGCGAAAACCGCCGTCGAGCATCCACCGTGAATTCGTTTCGGGGCGTTACAGGGCTGTAACCCCAATGTATTGTGCGCGCCCGCTGAGTCACCTACCGTGGCAGGACGGGCGAAGGCGCATGCGCGCTGTCGTCATCCTGAACACATTCGAACTACGCAAGGAGCAACATGGGCGTATTCACCACGGCCTCGGCCGGCCGCTCGCGGTCCTTCTCGGCGACGCTGGGCGGCCTCTCGCTGCTCGGCGCCAGCGCGCTCATCCTGAGCGGCTGCGCAGCCCCCGCCGCAGAGGAGCCCGCGGAGTCGGAGGGTCCCCGCGAGGACCTCACTCTCACGATCGGCACCATCCTTCCCCAGTCCGGCGCTCTCGCCTTCCTCGGCCCGCCCGAGATCGCGGGCGTCGACCTCGCCGCGCAGGAGATCAACGAGGCTGATCTCGGCATCCAGGTCGAGGTCATCCACCGCGACTCCGGCGACACCACGACCGACACCGCGACCGTCTCGGTCACCGACCTCCTCTCGCAGGACGTCTCGGCGATCGTCGGCGCCGCCTCGTCGGGCGTCTCGTTCACGGTCATCGACCAGATCACGGGCGCCGGCGTCGTGCACTTCTCGCCGGCGAACACCTCGCCCGACTTCACGACCTACGAGGACGACGGGCTCTACTGGCGCACCGCCCCCTCCGACCTGCTTCAGGGCGAGGTCCTCGGCAACGTCATCGCCGGTGACGGGAAGTCGACCCTCGGCCTCCTCGTCCTCAACGACGCCTACGGCACCGGCCTCGCGGCCGCGCTGACCGAGTCGTTCGAGGCCGCCGGCGGCGAGGTCGTCGAGGAGCAGCTGTTCAACGAGGGCGACACGAGCTTCGATGCTCAGATCTCCGCGCTGACGGCCGCCGCTCCCGACGCGATCGCGGTCATCACGTTCGACCAGGCCAAGGTCGTCGTCCCCGCCCTCGTGGGCGCGGGCTACCCGGGTGAGAACCTGTACTTCGTCGATGGAAACCTCGCCGACTACAGCGCCGACTTCGAGGCGGGCCTCATCGAGGGCGCCAAGGGCACCCTCCCCGGCCCGGCCATCGAGGACGACTTCCGCGAGCGCCTGCTCGAGGTCGACTCCGCGCTGACCGACTTCTCCTACGCAGCGGAGTCGTACGACACCGTCATCCTCCTCGCGCTCGCCGCTCTCGCGGCGAACTCGACCGAGGGTGCCGACATCGCGTCGTTCCTCCAGGAGGTCTCCGGTGGTTCGGGCGAGGGCGAGAAGGCGACCGACTTCGCGTCGGCCGCGCAGATCATCCTCGACGGCGGCACGGTCGACTTCGACGGTGCGTCCGGTCCGATCACGTTCGATGAGAACGGCGACCCGACCGAGGCGACCATCGGCATCTACCAGTACGGTGCCGACAACACCTACAGCCGCGTCAACTAGCTTTCGCTAGTGCGGTGAGGAAGGGCCCCGGCTTCGCGCCGGGGCCCTTTCCCGTGCGCCGGATGCCCGTGGCGCGCCGTGCCCTCGGCCCCTGCCGATCGCGGGCTCGCCTCTCGCCCCTCACCGCGCGCTGCGCAGACGCAGAACGGCCCCCGAGCGCCGGAGCGCACGGGGGCCGTTCTGAGGTGCTGGAGGCCTACTCCTGGCCGAGAGTGCCCAGGTAGAGCCCGATGACCTTGGGGTCGTTGAGGAGGTCGCGGCCCGTGCCCTCGTAGGCGTCGGTGCCCTGGTCGAGCACGTAGCCGCGGTCGCAGATCTGCAGGCAGCGGCGCGCGTTCTGCTCGACCATGATCGTCGTCACGCCGGCCTTGTTGATCTCGCGGACGCGGATGAACGCCTCGTCCTGACGCACGGGCGACAGCCCGGCGCTCGGCTCGTCGAGCAGGATGACCTCGGGGCTCATCATGAGCGCGCGGCTCATGGCCACCATCTGGCGCTCGCCGCCCGAGAGCGATCCGGCGCGCTGCGGGAGCCGCTTGCCGAGCTCCGGGAAGATGCTCGTGACGAAGTCGAGGCGGTGCTCGAACTCCTTGGGCTTGAGGAACATGCCCATCTCGAGGTTCTCGCGGATGGTGAGCGTCGGGAAGACGTTGTTCGTCTGCGGGACGAATCCGACCCCCTTGGCGACGAGCTTGTTCGCCTTGAGGTTCGTGATGTCCTCGCCGTAGAGGGTGATCCTCCCCTCGCGCACCTTCACGAGGCCGAAGATCGCCTTCAGGAGCGTCGACTTGCCGGCGCCGTTCGGGCCGATGATGCCGATGAGCTCGCCGGCGTGGGCGGTCAGCGAGCACGCGTTGAGGATGTTGATGCCGGGCAGGTAGCCGGCGGTCACGGTGTCGACGTGGACGACGACGTCGCGGGTCTCCGCCGCCGGCGAACCGGCCGCGCCGGCCTCAGTGCTTGGACTCGTCGGCATCGTCATCTGCCAGCTCCTTGATCGCGGTCACCACGCCGGTGTCGGGGTCGCCGAGGTCCTGGTCGTGGTGCGAGCCCAGGTAGGCGTCGATCACGGCGGGGTTCGCCATGACCTCGTGGGGGTCTCCCTCGGCGACGACGCGACCCTCCGCCATGACGACGACCCAGTCGGCGATGTGCCGGACCATGTGCATGTCGTGCTCGACGAAGAGCACGGTCATGCCCTCCTTCTTCAGGTTGAGGATGTGGTCGAGCAGCGACTGCGTGAGCGCGGGGTTCACGCCGGCCATCGGCTCGTCGAGCATGACGAGCGTCGGCTCGCTCATGAGCGCCCGCGCCATCTCGAGGAGCTTCCGCTGGCCGCCCGAGAGGCTCGCGGCGTAGTCGTCCTTCTTGGCGTCGAGCTTGAACCGCGCGAGCAGGTCGAGCGCGCGCGCCTCGATCGCCTCCTCCTCCTTGCGCCAGAACCACGGGAAGATGGCGCGGAGGAGGCTCTCTCCCGACTGCCCCTTCGCCCCGAGCTTCATGTTGTCGAGCACCGTGAGGAGGCCGAGGGCCTTCGTCAGCTGGAAGGTGCGGACCTGCCCTCGCCGCGCGACTCGGAAGGCCGGGACGCCCGAGATCGACTGGCCGTCGAACGTCCACGTGCCCTCGTTGGGCTTGTCGAAGCCGGTGAGCAGGTTGAACAGCGTCGTCTTGCCGGCTCCGTTGGGCCCGATGAGCGCCGTGATGGCGCCGCGCGGGATCTCCAGGTGCTCGACGTCGACCGCCGTGAGGCCGCCGAACTGACGCTTGATGTGGTCGGCGACGATGATCGGATCGACCTTCTTGACGCCGGGAGCGGGCTCGCCGACGTGCAGGCCGGTGGACTTGACGGGGGCGCCGTTGGCGCCGGCGCTACTTGACAAAGGCCAGCTCCTTCTTGTTGCCGAGGATGCCCTGTGGTCGATAGATGACTATGACCATGATCGCGACTCCTACCAGGATGAATCGAAGCTGACCTGCCTGGACGCTCGACATGAAAGGCAGCCAGCCGGCCTCGACGGCCCGGGCGATGAAGCCCGAGAAGAACGACAGCAGCACCCAGAAGATGACCGAGCCGAGGATGGGACCGAGGACCGTCGCGGCGCCGCCGAGCAGCAGGATCGCGTAGATGAAGAACGTCAGCGAGGTCTGGTAGTTCGACGGCACCACGGCGCGCGGCAGGATGAAGATCATGCCGGCGAGGGAGCCGAAGACGCCGCCGATGATGAGCGACTGCATCTTGTAGAAGTAGACGTTCTTGCCGAGGGCGCGCACGGCATCCTCGTCCTCGCGGATGCCCTTGATCACTCGGCCCCAGGGGCTCTTCATGAGGCGCCACGTGATGAGGGCGGCGAGGGCGACGAGACCCCAGCCGAAGATGCGGACCCACCAGTCGTACTCGTTGTAGACCCACGGGCCGAAGCCGTAGACACCGTCGGGGATGGGGTTGAGATCCTCGAAGCCGCCCTTGTAGCCCTGGAGGCCGTTCGCCGAGCCCGTGACGGGCTCGAACGTGTTCGTCGTGAACAGCAGGCGCAGGATCTCGGCGGCCGCGATCGTCACGATCGCGAGGTAGTCGGCGCGCAGTCGCAGCGTCGGGACGCCGAGTATCAGGGCGAAGACGATCGAGGCGGCGATTCCGAAGAGGATCGCACCCCAGACCGGGAACCCGAACGTGAGCGTCGCGATCGCGTAGCCGTAGGCGCCGAGCGCCATGAAGCCCGCCTGCCCGAAGTTGAGCAGCCCGGTGAACCCGAAGTGGATCGCGAGGCCGAGAGCGGCGAGCGCGTAGGCGGCCGTCGTGGGAGAGATGATCTCCTGCGCGGCGTTGGAGAAGAGAAGAAGCCAGTCGATCATGATGCGCTCCTAGCCGATCCGCTCTTTGCGGCCGAGGATTCCCTGGGGCCGGATGAGCAGGACGATGATGAGGATGACGAGGGCGCCGACGTACTTCATGTCGGACGGGATCCACAGCGTCGAGATCTCGACGAACATGCCGACGACGAGAGCGCCGACGAGGGCGCCGAACGCGGTGCCGAGGCCTCCGAGGGTGACGGCCGCGAAGGTCAGGAGCAGGATCTGGAAGCCCATGTCCCAGCTCACTCCCGGTCGGAAGTAGGCCCAGAGGATTCCGGAGAGGCCGGCGAGCACCGAGGCCAGCACCCAGACGATCCGGATCACGCGGTCAACGTCGATGCCGCTCGCCGCCGCGAGGGCCGGATTGTCGGAGACCGCGCGGGTCGCCTTGCCGATGCGCGTGCGGAGCAGGAAGAACGCGACGCCCAGCAGCACGACGACCGAGAGCGCCATGCTCGCGACGTCGACCCAGGTGAGGCCGAAGAGGCCGATGGAGCCGGTGGTGTCGGTCGCGCCCGGGAGCTGCGACGTGCCGCCGCCGATGAAGTACTGGTAGACGTACCGCACGGCGAGCGAGAGGCCGATGCTCACGATCATCATCGGGACGAGGCCGACGCCCTTGCGCCTGAGCGGCTTCCACAGCGCGGCATCGTTGAGCCAGCCGAAGGCGCCGCTCAGCACGAGGGCGATCGGGATGGCGAGCCAGATCGGCACGTCGAGGAAGACGCTGAACAGCAGCGTCATGAGGGCGCCGAAGGTGATGAGCTCGGCGTGCGCGAAGTTGCTCAGCCCCGTCGTGCCGAAGATGAGCGAGAGACCGATCGCCGCGAGCGCGAGCAGGAGGCCGAAGTTCAGACCGTTGAAGATGCGGTCGAGCACCTGGTCGATGTAGCTCGTGGTGTTGCGCTCGCCCTGCCCGATGAAGAAGTTCGCGACCGTGCTGCCGCTCTGCCCGACGGTCACCTCGCGGACGTTCGGGGTCTCGTCCTCCTCGTCGATGACGGCGATGCCCTCGGGCAGGCTCTCCTCGTCGAGGGTGACGTTGTAATCCGTCTTCTCCGGGACGCCGACCGCCCAGCGGCCTTCGGCATCCGTCTCGACCTCGACCTCGAACCCGCCGCCGGTGATGACGAGGCGGACGTCCTCGAGCGGCTCGTCGGCGAGCTCGACGATCCCGAAGATCCGGAAGTCGTACTCGTCGAGGCCGACTTCATCGGCCATCGCGGGGGATGCCATCGAGAGTGAGAGTGCAGCCAATCCCGCGGCGAAGAGGCCGGCGAGGAATCGCGGGGCCTTTCGCGCGCGTGGTCTGCTAGCAGCGTGAGCCACGAAACCTCCAGGTCGTTTCGGGTGAGGCGCTCTGCCCCGCGGGCGGGTAGCCCGAGTTCGTCCACGGTGACGATACGGACGGGATGTTGCACGCGTGTTTCCGCGCCCAGCCTCCCGACCGTCCCCCATTATGACTGCGGAATACTCGCCGGCCTAACTCGTTAAGATGGATCACCGGTATTCATCGCGGCATCCGGGAATCTTCGGCTCTCGACCTCTCTCGACCAAGGGGACTCATGGACCAGCCCGACCCGTTCGGCTTCATTGGACTCACCTACGACGACGTGATGCTCCTCCCGGCGCACACCGACGTCATCCCCTCGGAGGCGGACACGAGCTCGCGGCTCTCGCGCCGCATCCGCGTGCACGCTCCGCTGCTCTCCGCCGCGATGGACACCGTGACCGAGGGCCGCATGGCCATCGCGATGGCGCGGCAGGGCGGAATGGGCATCCTGCACCGCAACCTGTCGATCGACGAGCAGGCCGAGCAGGTCGATAAGGTCAAGCGCTCGGAATCGGGCATGATTTCGAATCCGGTCACGACCACGCCCGATGCGACGGTCGCCGAGGTGGATGCCCTGTGCGGGCAGTTCCGCGTGTCGGGTCTGCCCGTGGTCGAGGGCGACGGGCGCCTCGTGGGCATCATCACCAATCGCGACATGCGCTTCGTCTCGCCGTTCGAGGCCGCGACGACTCTCGTGCGCGACGTCATGACCCCCGCGCCGCTCATCACCGGGCCGGTCGGCATCTCGCAGGGCGAGGTGCTCGCGCTGTTCGCTCAGCACAAGATCGAGAAGCTCCCGCTCGTCGACGACGCCGGACGCCTGCACGGGCTCATCACCGTCAAGGACTTCGACAAGAGCGAGCAGTACCCCAACGCCACGAAGGACGAGGAGGGTCGCCTGCGGGTCGGCGCCGCGATCGGCTTCTTCGGCGACGCGTGGGATCGCGCGGGCAGCCTCCGCGACGCCGGTGTCGACGTCATCGTCGTCGACACCGCGAACGGCGACAGCCGCGGCGTGCTCGAGGTCATCGCGCGCCTCAAGGCCGACCCCGCCTTCGCCCACATCGACGTCATCGGCGGCAACGTCGCGACGCGATCGGGGGCCCAGGCGCTCGTGGATGCCGGCGCCGACGCCGTCAAGGTGGGCGTCGGTCCCGGATCGATCTGCACCACGCGCGTCGTCGCGGGAGTCGGCGTCCCCCAGGTGACCGCCGTCTACGAGGCGTCGCTCGCCGCGCGCCCCGCGGGCGTCCCCGTGATCGCCGACGGCGGACTGCAGTACTCGGGCGACATCGCGAAGGCGATCGTCGCGGGTGCCGACACGGTCATGCTCGGCTCGCTCCTCGCGGGCACCGACGAGAGCCCCGGCGACCTCATCTTCGTCAACGGCAAGCAGTTCAAGTCCTACCGCGGCATGGGCTCGCTCGGCGCGCTCCAGACCCGCGGCAAGAAGACCTCGTACTCGCGCGACCGGTACTTCCAGGCCGACGTTCCGAGCGACGAGCAGCTCATCGCCGAGGGCATCGAGGGCCAGGTGCCCTATCGCGGCCCGGTGGGCTCGGTCGTGTACCAGCTCCTCGGCGGCCTGCGGCAGTCGATGTTCTACACGGGCGCGCGCACGATCGACGACCTCAAGGTGCGCGGCAAGTTCGTGCGCATCACGGCCGCAGGGCTCAAGGAGTCGCACCCCCACGACATCCAGATGGTCGTCGAGGCGCCCAACTACCGCCGCTAGCCGCTCGGCCTGGGGCACGCTCCGGGTGAGCATCTCTCCACGCGGGGCGCCAGCTGTCCTCTGCGGCTCAAGGATTCGTGCCGCTGAGGGCGGTTCGCGGCTCCTCCCCAGGGCCGTCAGGCGCGAGCAGTCTCCTCCTCGACCGTTGTGACGGTCGGTTGGGCGCCCACACCCCGCACCATCGTGGGATGAGACCGGAGATCAGGCGCGCACTCGACCACGTCGTGTTCGCGAGCGCGACCCGAGCGCACAGCGGCTCGAGCGGGGGGATCACCCGCGCGGTCCGCGCCGGGGAGCTCATCCCGCTCGCGCCCAGGGTCTACCTCCCTTCCTCGGCGGCCGGGTCCCTCGCCCCGCGCGACGTCGCAGAAGTGCGCGATCGGGCGAGCGCGCTCGAGGGAGCGAGCCTGCGCCCGCTCGCCCGACGCTCCGCCGCACGGGTGTGGGGCATCCCTCTTCTCGGCCCGGCCGATGAGGCGGTCGATCTGCTGGGCTGGAACGTCGGCGCCACCCGGCGCGGGCGCCACCGTCGTTATTGGGGCACCCAGCACCCGGACGCCATGATCGACCAGCGCGATGGCATTGCTCTGACCTCGCTGCCGCGCACGCTCGCCGAGCTCTGCGCCGCCGAGACGTTCGACGCGGCCCTCGTCGCCCTCGACTGGGCCATCAGGGCGTGGGCCCGCGATGGCGAGCCGGTCACGACTCTCGATGAGGTTCGCGAGGCGGCGGATGCGCTGCGCATCGTTCGCGGACGTGCTCGACTCGAGCGCGCTCTCGCATTCGCCGACGGTCGATCCGAGTCGCCCGGCGAGTCGGTCAGCCGCGCACTCCTGCACCGGCTCGGCTTCATCGCCCCCGAGCTGCAGGTCGAGACGGTCGGTCGCTCGGGTCGTCGCTACCGCTGCGACTTCGGGTGGGCGGGGTCCGCTCTCGTTGGCGAGTTCGACGGCATGGTCAAGTACGGCGCGACGAGGTCGGACGCCCGCGGAGCGCGCGACGCGATCGTCGCGGAGAAGGTGCGCGAGGATGACATCCGCGGCGGTGGGGTCGGCATGGTGCGGTGCATCTGGCGAGACCTGCGCCCTGCGCCCTTCGCGTCGCTCATGCTGGCAGCTGGCGTGCCTCGCCGGTGAGCGCAGAAGCACTCCACCAGCGGCACGACTCGGCGCGCCGGCGGGGAGGGCTGATGCCGCGAGTGGCGGATAAGCCTGGGTACGCGGGCCGGACGGCGCCTGCGTGCTCGGAGGCCGGCGACCGCTCGGCGGGCGCCCGGCGGCGCGCCGGTAGGCTGGAGCCGTGACGGACATCGAGATCGGGCGGGCCAAGCGCGCCCGGAGGGCCTACTCCTTCGACGACATCGCGGTGGTGCCCAGCCGGCGCACGCGCGACCCCGAGGTCGTGTCGCTCGGATGGAGCATCGACGCCCTCAAGTTCGACATCCCGGTCATCGCGGCGCCGATGGACTCGGTCGTGAGCCCCGAGACGGCGATCGCCATCGGGCGGCTCGGCGGCCTCGGAGTCCTCGACCTCGAGGGCCTCTGGACCCGCTACGAGGATGCCGCGGCGCAGCTCGAGCGCATCCGCGAGCTCGACGAGGCCGACGCCACTGCCGAGATGCAGCGCATCTACGCCGAGCCGATCAAGCCCGAGCTCATCAGCGCGCGACTGGCCGAGATCCGCGCGGCCGGCGTGCCCGTGGCCGCCGCGCTGAGCCCGCAGCGCACGCAGGAGCACCACGAGGCCGTCGTCGACGCCGGCGTCGACCTCTTCGTCATCCGCGGCACGACCGTGAGCGCCGAGCACGTCTCGAAGTCGAGCGAGCCCCTCAACCTCAAGAAGTTCATCTACGAGCTCGACGTCCCCGTCATCGTCGGCGGCGCCGCGACCTACACCGCGGCGCTGCACCTCATGCGCACGGGTGCGGCCGGTGTGCTCGTCGGCTTCGGCGGTGGGGCCGCATCGACGACCCGCTTGAGCCTGGGCATCCACGCCCCGATGGCGACCGCCGTGAGCGACGTCGCCGCCGCCCGTCGCGACTACCTCGACGAGTCGGGCGGGCGGTACGTGCACGTGATCGCCGACGGCGGCCTCGGCACGAGCGGCGACATCGTCAAGGCCGTCGCGATGGGCGCCGACGCGGTCATGCTCGGCTCGACCCTCGCACGCGCCGACGAGGCTCCCGGCGGCGGCTGGCACTGGGGTGCCGAGGCGCACCACCCCGAGCTCCCGCGCGGCAACCGAGTTCACGTCGGCCAGCTCGCGCCGCTCGAGCAGCTGCTGTTCGGGCCGAGCGCGCACGCCGACGGCCGGGTCAACCTCATGGGCGCCCTGCGGCGCTCGATGGCGACGACGGGCTACTCCGACCTCAAGGAGTTCCAGCGGGTCGACGTCGTGGTCGCGCCCTACCAGGGGCACTAGCCGACCGTGTGGCGCATCGCCCGCCGCCCGAAGTGGATCGCCGCGCTCCTCCTCGCCCTCGGCGTCGCCGCGGCCTTCGCGGCGCTCGGCCAGTGGCAGCTCGAGCGGTCGATCGAGGCCGCGACGGTCGTCGAGCGCGACACCGAGACGCCCGTCCCTCTGGAGTCGGTCGCTGAGCCGCAGGAGGTCATGACCTCCGACGCGAGCGGCCGCACCGTGACGGTCGAGGGCACGTGGGTGGAGGGCGATGAGGTCGTCGTCACGGGCCGCGAGAGCGGGGGAGAGCCGGGCGACTGGGTCATCCGCCACCTCGTGACGAGCGATGGGGCGAGCCTCGCGGTCGTCGTGGGGTTCGTCGCTCCCGGAGCGGGCATCCCCGACCTGCCGCTCGGCGAGGCGAGCCTCGTCGGCCGCTACGTTCCGAGCGAGTCGCCGCAGCAGTCAGACTTCGAGGCGGGCGAGCGGCGCGCGATCGCGGTGGCCGAGCTCATCAACCTGTGGCGGGACGTCGACCTCGTCTACTCGGGCTATCTGGCGGTGGCGGATGCTCCGCCGGGGCTCGAGGAGATCGCGGCCCCGCCGCCCGAGGCCGACGTCGAGCTCAACCTGCTGAACCTCTTCTACGCGATCGAGTGGGCGCTCTTCGGCGGCTTCGCGGTGTACCTCTGGTGGCGACTCGTGAAGGACGAGTTCGAGAAGGAGCAGGCGGCGCTCGCCGAGGCGAGCACCCCCAGCGAGCCCGCCTAGACTGGGAGCATGGCGCTCGGCCCCCAGCCCTCGGACATCCCGCTCATCCGTCGCACGCTCGCCGTCTTCAAGGTCTCGTCGATCGTCACCGGCATCTTCCTGCTCGGCCTCGTCGTGATGATGGTGACGCGCTACGGCTTCAGCCGCGACATCGAGCTGATGGGCGCCGACGGCTTCCTCGCCCTCACGCCGAAGGACGAGCTCACGGGCGTCAATCTGTCGATCGTGCTGCTCACCGTCCACGGCTGGCTGTACGTCGTCTACCTCGCGTGCGACTTCGTCCTGTGGCGCGTCGCCTACCAGGGGGCGCGCTCGTACGCGTTCCTCCGCTTCCTCTGGATCGCGATGGGCGGCATCGTGCCCTTCCTCTCCTTCTACTTCGAGCGGCAGGTGCCGCGCGAGGTCGAGGCGATCGTCGCCGAGCTCGACCAGCAGACCACGACCCAGGAGGCCGCCGCGTGAGCGAGACCGACCACCGCCCCGTTCTCGTCGTCGACTTCGGCGCCCAGTACGCGCAGCTCATCGCCCGCCGCGTGCGCGAGGCGAGCGTCTACAGCGAGATCGTGCCCCACACGATCACGGCCGAGGAGGTCGCGGCGAAGAACCCCGTCGGCATCGTGCTGAGCGGCGGCCCGTCGAGCGTCTACGAGCCCGGCTCGCCGACCCTCGACCCGGGGATCCTGCAGCTCGGCGTGCCCGTCATGGGCATCTGCTACGGCTTCCAGGTCATGGCGCAGCAGCTCGGCGGCGAGGTCGCGAGGACCGGCCGCCGCGAGTACGGCGCGACGACGACGACGATCCACGGCGACGGCGGCGCGCTCCTCACCGAGCAGCCCGAGACCCAGACGACGTGGATGAGCCACGGCGACTCGGTCGCGAAGGCCCCCGAAGGATTCCAGGTGCTCGCCTCGACCACCGACACCCCCGTCGCCGCGTTCGCGAGCGACGAGAAGCGGATGTACGGGGTGCAGTGGCACCCGGAGGTCAAGCACTCGGAGTTCGGCCAGCGCGTGCTCGAGAACTTCCTGCACCGCGCCGCCGGCATCGCCCCCGACTGGAACAGCGGCAGCGTCATCGCCGAGCAGGTCGAGCGCATCCGCGAGCAGGTGGGGGATGCCCGGGTGATCTGCGGACTGTCGGGCGGCGTCGACAGCGCGGTCGCCGCGGCCATCGTGCACGAGGCCGTGGGCGACCAGCTCGTGTGCGTCTTCGTCGACCACGGCCTGCTGCGCGCCGACGAGCGCCGCCAGGTCGAGGAGGACTACGTTGCGGCGACGGGCATCCGTCTCGTGACGGTGGATGCCCGGCAGCAGTTCATGGACGCCCTCGCGGGCGTCACCGACCCCGAGACGAAGCGCAAGATCATCGGGCGCGAGTTCATCCGCACCTTCGAGAACGCAGCGGAGGCGCTCGTGCTCGAGGCGCAGGGCGAGGGCGAGGCGGTGAAGTTCCTCGTGCAGGGCACGCTCTACCCCGACGTCGTCGAGTCGGGCGGCGGAACGGGCACCGCGAACATCAAGAGCCACCACAACGTCGGCGGCCTCCCGGAGGATCTCGAGTTCGAGCTCGTCGAGCCGCTGCGCACGCTCTTCAAGGACGAGGTTCGGGCGATCGGTCGCGAGCTCGGGCTGCCCGAGGCGATCGTGAGCCGTCAGCCGTTCCCGGGCCCGGGCCTGGGCATCCGCATCATCGGCGAGGTCACGGAGGAGCGCCTGGAGATCCTCCGCCAGGCCGACGCGATCGCGCGCGAGGAGCTCACCGCGGCGGGCCTGGACGGCGAGATCTGGCAGTGCCCGGTCGTGCTGCTCGCCGACGTGCGCTCGGTCGGCGTGCAGGGCGACGGACGAACCTACGGGCATCCGATCGTGCTGCGCCCCGTGTCGAGCGAGGACGCGATGACCGCCGACTGGACGCGCCTGCCGTACGACGTGCTCGCGCGCATCTCGAACCGCATCACGAACGAGGTGCCCGACGTGAACCGCGTCGTGCTCGACGTCACGTCGAAGCCGCCGGGCACTATTGAGTGGGAGTAGTCAAGCGTTCTGGGAGGCCCACAGGGAGAGGTCGCACCCGCGGGTGACGCGAGTACGTGCACGAACCGCCCCGTCTACTGTGCGCGGGAGTCAGGCGGGCGTACTCTGCGCGCATGTCCCCCCACCCGCAAACCCGAATGCGCTTCATGCCACGGCTCAGCGCCGTCTCGATACTCACGCTCGGCCTCGTCGTCGCCGCAGGGATCGCCCCCACCTCTGCAGCGCCCGGCGCCTCGATCGGCAAATCGGTCGGAGGCTCGTACGTCGCGCTCGGTGACTCGTTCACCGCCGGGCAGGGCGCCTCGCCGACGCTCGACGGCGTCTGCTTCCGGAGCCCGACCGAGAGCTACCCGGCGATCCTCGCGAACTCGAGCAGCTATCGCGACAGGACGGTCAACGTCGCGTGCTCGGCGGCCAGCACAACGCTCGTCCCCGGTCAGATCGCCTCACTTGGGACGGGGGTCGCGGCGAACGCCTCGCTCGTAACCATCACGGTCGGCGGCATAGACGCCGGGGTCGCGGCGATCGTCGCGGCGTGCGGGCAGGATTCGCAATCGCTCGCGTGCCAGGCGGCGTTCGGAACGGCGCTGCAGAACCTGCCTAACGTCACTCAGAGCCTCGTCGGCACTTACACCGCCGTCGCCGCCGCCTTCCCCAAGGCGCAGATCTACGTGCTCACGTATCCGCGGCTCTTCGACCCGATGTTTCCGGACCCCGTCACAGCGGCGACGGTCAATGGCGCGACCGACGCGCTCAACGGAGCGATCGGGCAGGCAGTCTCCTTAACCGGGAACCCCCGCGTCTCACTGATCAACGTCACCGACCGGTTCGCCGCGCACGGGATCGGCTCGGCAGACCCGTGGATCGCCTACGGCCCGCCGGTCGAGAGCTTCCACCCAAACGCCGCCGGCAACGCCGCCTACGCGGCTGCGGTGCGGGAGGTCGCGACGATCCGCGGGCGCTGAGCCCCGCTGCCCCACACCCAGAACGCAGAACGGGCCGCCCCGAGGGGCGCCCGTTCGTGCTGAGTGAAGCGACTACTCGCCGCCGCGCAGGATCGCGAGCATGCGCAGGATCTCGACGTAGAGCCAGACGACCGTGACCATGATGCCAAACGCGGCGGTCCAGCCGAAGGCCGCGGGGGCGCCGCGGCGGACGCCCTGCTGGATCGAGTCGAAGTCGAGCACGAGCGAGTACGACGCGAGCAGGATCACCAGGACGCCGAGCAGCAGAGCCACGGGGATGCCGAAGATCTCGCCGCCGCGCAGGCCCCACGGGTCGCTGTTGACGCCGAAGACGATGAGGCCGAGGTTGATGAGCGAGAACAGCGCGTAGCCGATGATCGCGATCATGAAGACCTTGGTCGCGCGCTTGGAGGCGCGGATCTTGCCGCTGCGGAACAGTGCGAGAACGACGCCGATGATGACGAAGGTCGCGATGACAGCCTGCGTGGCGACTCCGGGAGCGATCTGCTCGAAGATCGCCGAGATGCCACCGACGAACAGTCCCTCGAGGCCGGCGTACGCGAGCGTGAGCGGAGCGCTCGGCTTCTTCTTGAAGATCAGGACGAGCGAGACCACGAAGCCGGCGATGGCGGCGGGGATCGCGAGCAGCGGCACGAACCAGCCGACGGCGGCGGCGACCAGAAGGACGGCGAACGAGCCGACGATCTTCTGGATCGTGTTCTCGTACGTCATCCGGTCGGTCTGCTCCGCCGTGGCGGCGGGCCGGCCGTAGAGCTCGTCGAGCTGCTCGGCGCTCGGCGTCTGCGAGAACTGGATCGCCTTGGTCGCGTTCTGCGTGAAGGCGGGGGAGTTCGAGAAAGCGGGATTGGACGTTGCCATGGTTTCCTCTTCGACGTGTCGGCCGCGGGGAGGCTCCCCGGTCGGCACTGACACCAGTGTAGAGAGGGATGCTCGGCGAAGGAACGCGGAAGGCTATGCGCTCGCTGTGGGCGTATCGGTCGCGGTCGCGGCATCCGCGCCGCGTGCGGGGCGGCGGATGCTCGCCACGGGCCGGGCGAGGGCCCGAGCGCCCCAGGCCGACGCGACGAGGACGACGGCCGAGAGGGCGACGGCCACGGGCATCCAGCGATATTCGGTGAAGAGGGTCGCGCAGACCACGCCGTTCAGCAGGACCGGACCGACGGCGAGCGCGCTGCGCCACGGACGGTGCCGCACGAGGAGCCAGAAGAGGAAGGGGACGGTGAGGGTCCACATGGAGGACGGGCCCGTGAGCAGGAGCCAGACGACGAGCGTCGACGGGGCGAGAGGGAGGACGCGGCGCCAGCCGGCCGCAGGCATGATGAGCCAGCCGGCGACGTGGGCGGCCGAGCCCGTGATGAGCGGGATCAGGTTGCCGGTGTCGGAGGACTGCAGATGGAGGAGGCCTCCGGCGATGAGGAGGAGGCCGATCGCGCGTCGGTCGTCGTAGCGGCCCCAGCGCAGGGGGAGGCGCGCGGCGGGCTCGACCCACGGGGCGGGGGTCGCGGCCGGGGCGGGCGACGGGGCTGCGCTCTCGCTCATGAGCTGAGGGCGATCCAGACGGCGGCGACGACGATCACGAGCAGCAGGAACCACAGCCACCCGAGCCCGACGGCGACCCACGCCATGACGGCCCCGCGCTCGGCGCCGTACGAGCGGGCGATCTGGCCGGCGGCGAGGTGTCCGAAGAGGGCCGCGAGCGGGCTGAGGAGGACTCCCAGGATCAGGGCGAGGACGGCGAGCGGGTTCACGCGCGCGGCTCGAGCGGGCGGCGCGGGCGGTGCGGCGTCGGTCGGGGCGGGGCTCAGGCCGGGCATCCCGTCGATCATGGTCGGCAGGCTACCCCGTAGGGTGGTCGCCGTGATCGAGCCCACGCGCGCGCACCCGCTCGTCGTCGCCCACCGCGGAGCGAGCGGATACCGGCCCGAGCACACGCGGGCGGCGTACGAGCTCGCGATCGCGCTCGGCGCCGACGCGATCGAGCCCGACATCGTCGCGACGCGCGACGGCGTGCTCGTGCTGCGGCACGAGAACGAGATCAGCGGGACGACCGACGTCGCCGACCGCCCCGAGTTCGCCCACCGGCGCACGACACGGGTCATCGACGGCGAGCGGCTCACCGGCTGGTTCACTGAGGACTTCACGTGGGGCGAGCTGACGACGCTGCGGGCGCGCGAGCGGCTTCCCGGCACGCGGCAGGCGTCGACGCGCTTCGACGGGCGGTACCCGATCCTGCGGCTTCGCGACCTCATGGCGATCCTGGATGCGGCGCCCCGCCCCGTGGGCATGGTCGCCGAGATCAAGCACGCGACGCACTTCGCGGCGCGAGGCCTTCCGCTCGACGAGCTGTTCGCCGCCGAGGTCGCGGGCTGGAGCCCGGCGGCCCCCCTCGTCGTCGAGGCGTTCGAGCAATCGGTGCTGCGGCAGCTGCGCGATCGCGGGGTCGAGGCGCGGTACGTGTTCCTGCTCGAGAAGAGCGGAGCGCCCGCCGACCTCGCCGCGCGGTTCGGGGCCGCGGCGCTCTCGTACGCGGGCCACCTGACCGACGAGGGGCTCGCGCGACTCGCGCGCGAGGTCGACGGGATCAGCGTCGACACGTCGCTCGTCGCGCGACCGGCCACGCGCGGCGGCCCGGTCGTGGTGAGCGACCTCGTCGGTCGCGCCCACGCCGCCGGGCTCTCGGTCTTCGCGTGGACGCTCCGCCCCGAGAACCGCTTCCTGCCCGGCTCGCTGCGCATCGGCTCGGGCGGGGCGGCGCACGGCGACTGGATGACGTGGTTCCGCACGCTCATGGGCGCGGGTCTCGACGGGGTGTTCGCCGACCACCCCGACCTCGCGATCGAGGCGCGGGCGGCGCTCGCCGCCGGCTGAGCGCGCGGCCCGCGCCTGCGGCCGACCCCGGCGGGCGGCGTCGGGGGTGCGACCTAGACTTGGGCGGTCATGTCCTTCCTGCCCGACGAGTCCCTCGACATCCCCGGCCTCACGCCTCCGCCGCGCGCGCAGCCCGCCTCCGCCGCGACCGACGACCCCCTGCTCGCCGGGCTCAACCCGCAGCAGCGCGCCGCCGTGCTTTCGCGCGCCGAGGCCCTGCTCATCGTCGCGGGCGCGGGCTCGGGCAAGACGAGCGTCCTCACCCGCCGCATCGCGCGGCTGCTGCGCGACCGCGAGCTCTGGCCGAGCCAGATCCTCGCCATCACGTTCACGAACAAGGCCGCGGGCGAGATGCGCGAGCGCGTCGGGCAGCTCATCGGCCACGAGGCCGCGAACGGCATGTGGATCTCCACCTTCCACTCGGCGTGCGTGCGCATCCTCCGCCGCGAGGCGCAGCAGTTCGGGTTCACGCAGGCGTTCACGATCTACGACTCCGCCGACTCGCGCGCGCTCATCAAGCGCATCGTCAAGGACCTCCAGGCCGACACCCTCGGCCTCACGGTGAGCGCGGCATCCGGCAAGATCTCGCGCCTGAAGAACGAGCTCATCGACGCCGAGGGCTACAGCCGCCAGCTGAACCCGAACGACCCGACCGAGGTCATGTTCCTCGAGGTCTTCCGGCGCTACTCGGCCGAGCTCGCGCGCGCGAACGCCTTCGACTTCGATGACCTGATCGCCCAGACCGTGTACCTGTTCCGCGCCTTCCCGCAGGTCGCGGCGCTCTACCAGCGGCGGTTCCGGCACATCCTCGTCGATGAGTACCAGGACACGAATCACGCCCAGTACGCGCTCATCCGCGAGCTGACGCGGGCGGTCGAGCCGCAGCACGTGCCCGCCGACACCCGCATCGAGACCGACGCGACCGGGGGCATCCCCGCCGCGGCGCTCACGGTCGTCGGCGACTCGGACCAGTCGATCTACGCGTTCCGCGGCGCCGACATCCGCAACATCGTCGAGTTCGAGCGCGACTTCCCGGGCGCCGAGGTGATCCTCCTCGAGCAGAACTACCGCTCGACGCAGACGATCCTCGATGCCGCGAACGCCGTCATCGGCAACAACTTCGACCGCATCGCCAAGAACCTCTTCACCGAGGTGGGCGCGGGCGACCGGATCATCGGCTTCACCGGCTACAGCCAGCACGACGAGGCGCAGTTCGTCGCGGACGAGATCCAGAAGCTGCACGAGGCCGGGGTCCCGTACAACCAGATCGCCGTGTTCTACCGCACCAACGCGCAGACCCGCGCCCTGGAGGAGATCTTCATCCGCTCCGCCCTGCCGTACCGGGTGCTCGGCGGCACGAAGTTCTACGAGCGCGCGGAAATCAAGGACGTCATGGCGTACCTCATCGCGGTCGCCAACCCCGCCGACGCGCTCGCGCTGAGGCGCATCCTCAACACCCCCAAGCGCGGCATCGGGCCGGCGACGGAGACAGCCCTCGCCCTCCACGCCGACCAGCTCGGCGGCACGATGCGCGACGCGCTGGGGGATGCCGCGGCTCTCGGTCTCGGCCCGAAGGTCACCGCGGCCATGCTCGACCTCGCCGGCATCCTCGATGACGCGACCGCGACGATCGACACGGCGCTCGTCCCGGACATCCTCACGGCGATCCTCGAGCGGACGAAGTACGTCGAGCTCCTGCGCGCGAGCCGCGACCCGCAGGACGAGGCGCGCGCCGAGAACGTCGAGGAGCTCGTGGCGGTCACGCGCGAGTTCCAGCGCAACAACCCCGAGGGGCGGCTCATCGACTTCCTCACCGAGGTCGCGCTCGTCGCCGCCGCTGACGACCTCGACGACTCGAGCGGCACCGTCTCGCTCATGACGCTCCACACCGCGAAGGGCCTCGAGTACGACGCGGTGTTCATCACGGGGGTGGAGGAGAACCTCCTGCCCCACCAGATGAGCGCGCACGAGCCCGGCGGTCCGGCGGAGGAGCGCCGCCTGTTCTACGTCGGCATCACGCGCGCCCGCAAGAGGCTGCACCTCTCGCTCGCGATGACGCGCTCGACCTTCGGCGACACCCAGGTCGCCGCGCCGAGCCGCTACCTCCAGGAGATCCCCGCCGAGCTCATCGACTGGCGCGACGCCCCGGGCATGGGCAACCGATCGACATCGAGCCAGCGCGCGCTCGGGACGACCCGCAGCGGGCGCGAGCAGTTCAGCTACGGCACCTCGCTCCCGCCGGGGAAGCCCAAGACCGAGTGGGCCAATCGCGTGACGGCGACCGTGCGCGACAACGGCGACCTGACCCTCGTGGCCGGCGACCGCATCCGCCACGTCGACTTCGGCGAGGGGCGCGTGACGGCCGTCACGGGCATCGGGCCGAAGAGCATCGCCGAGGTGCAGTTCGAGTCGGCGGGTCGCAAGCGCCTGCTCATCAAGATCGCTCCGATCGAGAAGCTGTAGCGCCTGCGGGTCGTTCCGTACGCCCCGGCCCGCGCGCGTTGCGGCCGTCGCCCGCCCGCACGCACCAGAATGGGTGACGACGATCATCCGATGAAGGAGACGACCATGGATCTCGTGTCCATCCAGCACCCCGGCGGCATCACCGAGCTCACCCTCGACGGGCGCCTGAACATGGTCACCGCGGCGCGCGTGCGCGAGGCCATCCACGAGGCGATCGTCGCCAACAGCCCGTCGATCGCCGTCGACCTGTCGAAGACGTCTTTCCTCGACTCCTCGGGGCTCGGCGCTCTCGTGTGGGGGCTGAAGGCCGCGCGCGAGGCCGGCGGAGACCTCGTCCTCGTCAACCCGACCGAGCAGGTCGTGCTCGTCCTCGATCTGACCAACATGAACGCGACCCTGCGGTCCTTCTCGAGCGTCGCCGAGGCCTACCCGCATGGCTGACATGGTGGCGCGCACTCTGCGCATCACCTCCCCGCCCGACACCGTCGACACCGTCCACTCCGCCCTCGAATCCGTCTGGGCGGTCGTCCCCGACGTCCACCCCACTGACCGGATGTCCGTGGAGACCGCCGTCATCGAGCTCACGGCGAACGTCATCCAGTACGCCAATCGCGGCAACCCGGTCTCGTTCGCCCTCACGATCGTCGTCTACGACGATCGCATCGAGGCGACGCTGAGCGACGGGGGAGAGGTCGACGACGTCGGCCTCCACGACCGAGGCATGCCCGAGCCGATGGCCGAGCACGGTCGCGGAATCCCGATGATCCAGGCGCTCGTCGACTCCGTCGAGCACCGCCGCGTCGAG
>NZ_JAUSMI010000012.1 GCF_030645145.1 Microcella sp.
GCTGCCGCCGTCGGCCCCGCTCGCGCCGCCCTTCGCCCCGCCGACCGCTCCCGGCCTGCGCCGCGAGACCCGCACGCGCGACTTCCGCCCGCCCGCGGAGCGCGGAGGCGCATCCTTCACGCCCGCCCCGCAGCCGGAGGACGCCGCGCTCGACTACCGCACCCAGCAGGGGCCCGCGAGCGCGCACGCGGCACCGTCCCTCTCCGCCCCGGCGGGGTCGGCGCCCGTGGCCTCCGCCCCCGCGGTGGACCCGGCCTTCGCCTCCCTCGAGCCGGCGAGCGAGTCCGCGCCGTCGGTCGAGTCGCCCGCCGTCGAGCAGCCGTCGCCGATCGAGCCGCCCGCGCCCGAGACCGCTGCGGAGCCCGAGCCCCCGACGGACGCCGAGCCGTTCGTCATGCCCGAGTACACGATGACCCGCCGGGAGCTCCGAGCGCTCCGCGAGGCTCACGCCCAGCAGTCCTCGGCGGTCGAGCCGGAGCCCGCGCTCGACGGCGATCACGAGTCCGAGTCGGAGGCGCCCGCCGAGCTCGACGCCCCTGAGGCCGCACCGCTCCACCTCTGGCAGCCGACGTCGACGGGCGCGTCCGCTCCCGCCCCGCTCATCGAGCCGGGGCCGCCCGCGTCGAGCGAGGTCGCGGCTCCCGTCGTCTCGACCGCGACCGGCTCGCACTGGTCGGCCGGCTTCCACGAGCCCGCGGACGACCCCTTCGAGAACACCTTCAGTCGTCAGGTCGGCTCGGCCTCCGTGTCGACGAACGCCCTCGTGCTCCCGGAGATGCCCGTCGGCAGCCTCGCGGGCCCCGTGCCCGGCACGGGCGAGATCATCATCACCGGCATGGTCGACGTGCCCTCGAGCATCGCCTCGACCGGCGCCGTCCCGTCCGTCCACGACAGCCCCGACCTCGACGACCTGATCGACCCGGGCGATCGCGAGTTCGTGAGCTCCGATTCCGCTCCCGTGAGCGCGATCAACGCCGTGAGCAGCCACACGGCGACCCGCAACGTGATCTCCGGTCCCCAGCCCCGCGGTGCCATGCTCACGACCGTGCTCATCGTCTCGACCGTCGTCATGGCGATCGCCGCGGTGACGATCTTCGTGGTCGCCGCCGCGAACGGTCTATTCTGAGTCCTCCGAACCCCTGACGAAGGATGCTGTGACCGCCACCGATCGTGCCATCGACCTCGTTCGCGTCGCCGCCCGCGCCGCCGACGCCAAGCAGGGCGACGACATCGTCGCCCTCGACGTCTCGGGGCCGCTGCCCCTCGCCGACGCCTTCGTCCTCGTGACGGGGCGCAACGAGCGCAACGTCCAGGCGATCGCCGCCGAGGTCGAGGAGAAGATGATCGAGGCGGGCGCCAAGCCGCTGCGCCGCGAGGGCCGCGCCGAGGGTCGATGGATCCTCCTCGACTTCGGCGACGTCATCGTCCACGTCTTCCACGAGGAGGAGCGGCTCTTCTACTCGCTCGAGCGCCTCTGGAAGGACTGCCCCGTCATCCCGCTCGACCTCCCCGAGCACGCCGCGGCCTCCGACCCGGCCTGAGCGCCGGCCGCGCTCAGCGCGCGCATAGTCGAGCTTGCGAGGGTCGACGCATGAAGTGTCCTGCAGACGACGCCGTCCTCGTCATGAGCGAGCGCAACGGCATCGAGATCGACTACTGCCCCCAGTGCCGCGGCGTCTGGCTCGACCGCGGCGAGCTCGACAAGATCATCGAGCGCGCCGCGAGCTTCGAGGCCGCGAGCGCCGCACCGACGGCGCCTGCCGCCCCCGCGGCTCCTCGCGTCGACCTGCCGCGCGATGTCCCGCCCGCGCAGCCCGGCGGCTTCCCCGCCCCGGGGTACGCGCAGCCCGGCTACGCCGCCCCCTACGGCGACCCCGCGTACGGCCGCCAGCGCTGGGGCTCGAACTCGCCGTCGTCGGCTCCCCGGTACGGCCAGGGCGGGTACCCGCGCAAGCGCAAGAACTGGCTCGGCGAGCTCTTCGACTGATCGCCGGGGCCGCCTCGGCCCCCGCTTCGCGCGACGCTCCCGACGGGCCCGCTCGAATTGGCCGAGGCGCGCCCCGTGTACTACAGTGATCGAGTTGTCACCGGCTCGGTCCGGTGGCTGCGGGCCTGTGGCGCAGCTGGTAGCGCACCTGCATGGCATGCAGGGGGTCAGGGGTTCGAATCCCCTCAGGTCCACGACACGAACCCGGTTTCGGCCGGGTTTCGTCGTATCCGGCGCCTGCTGACCCGATCGGCGGGGCGGCGCGCCGGAGGCCGTGCGCGGTGAGCGCCGGCCCGGCCCGAAAGGACCACCCCGTGAGCTCCTCGTTCCCCGCCGCACCCGTCTCCGCGACCCCCGGGTCCTCCGCTCAGCGCATGCACGTCGTGAGCGACGAGACGACGCAGATCGCCGACATGGTGCTCGACTACGCGCGCCGGCGGCTGCTCGGCACCGACACCCCGCTCGACAAGCCCTTCTCGCCGGCCGAGCTCAAGCGCCTCGCCTCCGGCAGCATCGGCGAGAGCGGCATCGGCGCGCGCCGGGCGCTCGCCCTCTTCGAGAACGTGCTCGCCCCCTCGTGCATCACGACCGACCACCCCCAGTACCTCTCGTTCATCCCCTCGGCGCCGACGAAGGCCGCGACCGCCTTCGACCTCGTCGTCTCGGCGACCGCCGTCTACGGCGGCTCGTGGCTCGAGGGCTCGGGCGCCGTCTTCGCCGAGAACGAGGTCCTGAGCTTCCTCGCGAGCGAGTTCGGCCTGCCCGCCGGCGCCGGCGGCGTGTTCGTGCAGGGCGGGACGGTCGGCAACCTCTCGGCGCTCGTCGCCGCGCGCGATCACCGCGCCCGCGAGCTGAGCGCCGCCGGCCGCGCGCGCCCCGAGCGCTGGGTCGTCGTGTGCGGCGCCGAGGCGCACTCCTCGATCGTCTCCGCGGCGCACGTCATGGACATCGACGTCGCGATCGTCCCCATGGACGAGTCGGGCTCCCTGCGCGGCGCCGACGTCGAGCCTGCGCTCGTCGAGCACGGCGACGCCGTCATCGCCGTCGTCACCACCGCAGGCTCGACCAACTTCGGCATCGTCGATGACATCGCCTCGATCGCCGCCCTCAAGGACGCGCACGACTTCTGGCTCCACGTCGACGGCGCGTACGGCCTCGCAGCGATGCTCGCGCCCGGCTCACGTCACCGCTTCGCAGGCGTCGAGCGGGCCGACTCGCTCATCGTCGACCCGCACAAGTGGCTCTTCGCGCCGTTCGACGCGTGCGCGCTCCTCTACCGCGACCCCGACCACGGCCGGCTCGCCCACACGCAGCACGCGGAGTACCTCGACACCCTCACCGAGGCCGCCGACTACAACCCCTCCGACTACGCCATCCAGCTCACGCGCCGGGCGCGCGGGCTTCCCCTGTGGTTCTCGCTCGCGACCTTCGGCGCCGAGGTCTACCGCGAGGCGATCGAGATCTCGATCGATCTCGCCCGCCGCATCGCCGACGAGATCACCCGTCGTCCGCACCTGCGGCTCGTGCGCGAGCCGCAGCTCTCCGTCGTCGTCTTCGAGCGCGACGGGTGGGATGCCCGTGACTACGCGGTCTGGAGCGATCGGCTTCTCGACGACCAGCACGCGTTCGTCGTCGCGAGCTCGCACGCGGGGCGCCCCAACACCCGCTTCGCGATCGTGAACCCGACGACGACGTTCGAGCAGCTCGTCGCCATCCTCGACACGATGGACTGAGCCCGAGCGATCGCTCCCCGATCGCTCGGCGCACTCCCGGCGCGCCGGTCGTACGCTGTGGCCATGAGCCACGACGCCGTTCCCGACCCCCTCGACGACGCCCTCCGGCGGCACACCGACTACGGTGCCGAGAGGCTCGAGGAGGAGGACGTCGCGAGCGACCCGATCGCCCAGTTCACCGCGTGGATGGCCGAGGCGGCCGAGCGCGGGGTGTACGAGCCGAACGCGATGGTGCTCGGCACGATCGACCCCGACGGCCAGCCCTCGATCCGCACCGTGCTCCTCCGCGGGGTCGACGAGCGCGGGTTCGAGTTCTACACCGACTACACCTCGCGCAAGGGGCGGGCGCTGCTCGCGAACCCCGCGGTCTCGGTCGTCTTCCCCTGGTACACGCTCCACCGCCAGGTGATCATCTTCGGCGAGGCCCACCCCGTCGAGCGCGAGGCGAGCGAGGACTACTTCGCGCGGCGCCCGCGCGGGGCGCAGATCGCCGCGTGGTCGAGCGATCAGTCGCAGCCGATCGCCTCCCGCGAGGCGCTCGAGGAGAAGGTGCGCGACACCGAGGAGCGCTTCCGGGGCGACGAGACCGTGCCGCGCCCCGAGCGCTGGGGCGGCTTCCGGATCGCCCCGCACCGCATCGAGTTCTGGCAGGGGCGGACTTCGCGCCTGCACGATCGGCTCGTGTTCCGCGCGGCCGTGGGCGGGGGATGGGAGCTCGAGCGCATCCAGCCGTGAGTCGCCTGCGGGAATGGCCGCGGGTATCCATGCGTTTGCATAGTTCGATACGCTGGCACCGCCAGTCCCGCGAGAGAGACGGAAGACCATGACCGCGACCATCGACCCGGCCCGCCTGCAGTTCGGCCTCAACACCTTCGGCGACGTGAGCCACGACGCCGCCGGCGAGCCCGTCCCGTACCCCCAGGTGATCCGCGACGTCGTCGCGGAGGGCGTCCTCGCCGACCAGGTCGGCATCGACGCCTTCGCGATCGGCGAGCACCACCGCGACGACTACGCGGTCTCGGCTCCCGACATCGTGCTCGCCGGCATCGCCGCGCGCACCGAGCGCATCCGGCTCTCCTCGGCCGTCACCGTCCTGAGCTCGGACGACCCGATCCGCGTGTTCCAGCGCTTCGCGACGATCGACGCGATCTCGAACGGGCGCGCCGAGATCGTCGTCGGGCGCGGCTCGTTCACCGAGTCGTTCCCGCTGTTCGGATTCGAGCTCTCCGACTACCAGGTGCTCTTCGACGAGAAGCTCAACCTGCTCGCCGAGGTGCTCAAGGAGGGCCCCGTGACGTGGAGCGGCAGCACGCGCGCTCCGCTCACGGGCATCGAGGTCTACCCGAAGACGGCGAGCGGGAGCATCCCCACGTGGGTCGGCGTCGGCGGCAGCCCCGAGTCGGTCGTCCGCACGGCCCACTACGGCATGCCCATGATGCTCGCGATCATCGGCGGCGATCCGCAGCGCTTCGCGCCGTACGTCGACCTCTACCACCGCGCGCTCGACCAGATGGGCAAGGATCGCCTGCCCGTCGGCGTGCACTCGCCCGGCTTCATCGCCGACACCGACGAGGAGGCGCGGGAGCTGTTCTGGCCGCACTACCAGACCGCCTTCGGCCGCATCGGCCGCGAGCGCGGCTGGGGCCCGACGACGCGCGAGCACTACGACGCCGAGATCGAGCACGGCTCGCTCTACGTCGGCGGCGCCGAGACCGTCGCGCGCAAGATCGCCGCGACCGTCGCCGGGCTCGGGATCGAGCGCTTCGACCTCAAGTACACGACGGGGCCGGTGCCGCACGCCGCGAACATGCGCGCGATCGAGCTCTACGGCACGCAGGTGATCCCGATGGTGCGCGAGCTCGTCACCGAGGCCGTGCCCGTCGGCTGACGGCCCGCCGACCCCCGCCCGAGCAGTGCGAGACGGCGCCCGCCGCGATCACCGCGGCGGGCGCCGTCGTTCGGTCCTTCTGTCGTTCGGCGGCTCAGTCGGTGACGACGGGCAGACCCGTCGCGTCCGCAGCGGACTGCACCGAGCCGGCGTTCACGAGGTCGGTGAATCCGAGGCCCTCCATGCGGTCGATCGCCTGGGCCGAGCGGTTGCCGCTGCGGCAGTAGACGACGTAGTCGCCCTCGGGGTCGAGCTGCCCGACGAGCGCGTCGAAGTCGGGGGACTGCACATCGATGTTGACGGCGCCCTCGAGGTGGCCGCTCGCGAACTCGGAGGGAGTGCGCACGTCGATCACGACGGTGCCCTCGTCGAGGGCGATGGGCCCGCTCGCGGGCGCGCACGCGGCGAGCGCGAACGAGAGGCCGAGGGCGAGGGCGAGACTGGCGAGGATGCGGCGCATCGCGGTGCTCCTTCCGAGCGGTGGGATGCTCGATGCTATCAGATACCCCCGGGGGTATTTGCGTCCGCCCTGTCGCGGCGCCGGCTCACCCCGCGGCGGCGGCGGTCGTGGGGCGGGCGGGGAGCCGGCGGGCGAGCATCCGCTGCTTGAACCAGTCGGTGTCGGGGACGCGCGCGAGGACGGAGCCCGCGATGATCGTGATGAGCACGTAGGCCGTCGCGAGCGGGGCGAGCTGCGGCTCGAGGCCCGCCGCGACCGCGAGACCCGCGATGACGATCGAGAACTCGCCGCGCGGCGTGAGCGTGAGCCCGGCGCGCCAGCGGCCGGGGAGGGCGATTCCCGCGCCGCGCGCCGCGAGCCAGCCCGTCGCGACCTTCGTCGCCATCGTCACGACCGCGAGGATGATCGCGGGCACGAGCACGGGAACGATGTCGGCGGGGTCGGTCGCGATGCCGAAGAACACGAAGAACACCGCGGCGAAGAGGTCGCGCAGCGGCGACAGCACCGTCTCGGCCGAGCGCGCGACCTGGCCCGAGATCGCGATGCCGACGAGGAAGGCTCCGACCGCGGCGGACACGTTGACCTGCTGCGCGATGCCCGCGACGAGCATCGTCAGCCCGAGCACCCCGAGCACGAGCGACTCGGCGTGGTGCGGCGAGAACAGGGCCGAGACGATGCGCCCGTGCCGCAGCGCCAGGTACAGGATGAGCAGCGCGACGAGCACGGCGATCACGAGGGCCGTCGCGCCGGCGAGGAGTCCGGCCCCGATCACGAGCGCCGAGAGCACCGGGAGGTAGAAGGCCATCGCGAGATCCTCGATCACGAGGATCGACAGGATCGTCGGCGTCTCGCGGTTCGAGAGACGACCGAGGTCGCGCAGCACCTTCGCGATGACGCCCGAGGAGGAGATCCACGTGATGCCCGCGAGCGCGACGGCCGCGACAGGCCCCCAGCCGAGGATGAGCGCCATCGCCGCACCCGGCACGGCGTTCAGGAGCGCGTCGATGAGCCCGGCGCGGCGGCTTCGCTTGAGGCTGTCGACGAGCTCGGTCGCCGTGTACTCGAGGCCGAGCATGAGCAGCAGGAGGATGACGCCGATCTCGCTGCCGATCGCGAAGAACTCCTCGCTCTCCTCGATCGGGACGATGCCGCCCTCGCCGATCATCAGGCCGATGATGAGGAAGAGCGGGATGGGCGAGAACCCGAAGCGATCGGCGACCCGCGAGAGCAGGCCGAGGGCGAGCAGGAGGGCGCCGACCTCGATGAGGAGGAGCGTCGTCCCGTGCATCGTCAGCTCGGCAGCGTGCCGTCGGCGAGCAGGCGCGCGAGCGACTCGAGCGCCGGGCGCGTGCCCACGACGATGAGGGTGTCGCCCGCGCGGAGCTCGGTCTGCGGGGTGGGGGAGGGGATGACCTCGCTGTCGCGGACGATCGCGACGATCGACGTGCCCGTCAGGGTGCGCGCCTTCGTGTCGCCGAGGCAGCCGCCGACGAAGGGCGACGAGGCGGGCAGGAGCAGCTGCTCGGTGAAGAGGCCGGCGGCCTGCTCGCGGATCCCGGCGAGCTGGCCGAGCATGACCGAGGCGCCCAGGACGTCGGCGAGGGCGAGCGCCTCGTCCTCCGACAGGCTCACGCGCTCGCGGCACGCGTCGGGGTCGACGTCGTCGAAGACGGCGAGCTCGCGCTCGCCCGTGCGGTGCGAGACGATGCCGATGCGCCGGCCGTCCTCCGTCACGATGTCGTGCCGGGTCCCGATGCCGGGAAGATCCACTTTCTCGATGCGCACTCCCACGCCGCTCACGGTATCAGCGGATGCGCGCGCCGCCGACTCCGCGACGACCGCCTACGGCAGCGCGATGAGGGCCCCCGCCCCGGCCAGGCTCACGACGGCGGCGAGGGCCGCGCCCATGATGATCCGGAACAGCGACCGCGACCGCGGAGCGCGCGCCACGACCATCGCGCCGAGCACGAGGAGCGCGAGGCCCGCCGCCGCGCCGACCACGCTGAGCGGACTGAGCACCCCGGGGCCGATCACCCCGAGCGCCGCCGCGAGCGCGAGGCTCGCGAGGGCCACGAGCCCCGAGGCTCGCGCGCCGACCCGGTGCGGGATCGCCCGGATGCCGTGCCGCGCGTCGTCCTCGAGGTCGGGCAGCACGTTCGCGAAGTGCGCCGCGACGCCCAGCAGGGCGCCCATCGCGATCGCCCACCACTGCGCGCCGCGAGGCTCGGGGGCGGCGAGCGTCACGATGAGCGGAACCGCGCCGAAACCGACGGCGTAGCAGGCGGTCGCGAGCGCGCCTCGCTTGAGCCCCGCGTTGTACGCCCAGCCGGCGAGCAGGAACACCGCGTGCGCGATCGCCGCCGCGGCGCCCAGGAGGAGCGACAGCGCGACCGCCGCGAGGGCGGCGCCGACCGCGAGGCCGAGCACGAGGCGCGCATCCAGGTCGCCGCGGGCGATCGGCTTGTCGGCCCGGCCGTCGGCGGTGTCGCGCGCCGCGTCGAGCGCGTCGTTCGACCAGCCGATCGAGAGCTGCTGCAGGAGGATCATGCCCGCGACGAGCGCCGCCCGCCCGAGCTCGAGCCCCGACGCGAGGCCGAGCGCGAGGGTCACGAGCGTCACGACGAACGTCGGCCCGCCGTGCGCCGCCGCGGCGAGGGCGCGGAGGCGACGGGGCATGGGGTCATGCTAGGCGCGGTCTACCCTGGAGGGATGCGCCGACCCCCGACGACGCTCACCGCAGGGCGCCCGCCCGACGCGGGCCCGGGCATCCGCCGCCGCATCGCCGCGCTCGCGCTGCTGCTCTCCGGGGCCACGGCGCTCGCCGCGTGCGGCCCGGCGCCCGTGCCCGAGCC
>NZ_JAUSMI010000062.1 GCF_030645145.1 Microcella sp.
CTGCCCCTGGCAGAACGGGAAGGCCGAACGGTTCAACCGGACCCTGCAGGAGAACTGGGCCTATCGGCAGCCGTTTCTGACGAACCAGGCCCGTCACGATGCCCTCGCGCCCTGGCTTGAGCATTACAACTACGCTCGAGCCCACACCGCCTGCGGAGGCCAACCCCCGATCAGCCGAGTGTCACCAACGTCCTGACCGGGTACAACTAGCGCAGGAACGCGATCGTCATCGGGTACGTGTAGAACTCGCCGCGTCCCGCGGAGATCGCCGCGATGATGCCCAGGACGTAGAAGACGATCGCGGCGGCGATCATCACGAAGATGCCGATGATGAGCCACGACGTCGCGAGCCCCACGAGGTAGGCGATCGCGATCGTGAGGTGGAAGTTGAGCGCCGTCGCGCTGTGGTGGCGGATGAACGGTCCGCGGTCGCGCAGCACGAGGTAGATGACGAGCGGCGCGACGACCGGGATGAACAGTCCGCCGACGTGGGTCAGGATCGCCCAGGTCTTCTCGTCCTCGGGGCGCATCGCGTTCGGCGTCGAAGCGTACGGGTTGGCGGGCGGCTGCTGGGTCATGCTCGACATTATGACCGCTGCGTCTGCGACCCGCGACGTCCGCGACGCGGCGCCGTGCCCGCCCTGCGACGACGAACGGGGCCCGACCTCCGGCCGGACCCCGTTCGCGATCGAGGCGCGCCTACTTGATGAAGCGCACCGAGACGGGGTAGCGGTAGTGGTTGCCGTCCTTGGCCTGGACGAAGCCGAGGATGGAGAAGATCACCGAGGCGATCCAGATGAGCGGGGCGAGGAAGCCGAGCAGCCCGCCGAGACCGAAGGTCACCGCCGCGAGGATCGCGGCGACGATCTGCAGCGCGATGTACGCGATGCCGACGGTGATCTGGAAGTTGAGGGCCTCCTTCGACTCCACGCGCGTGAAGCTTCCGCGGTCCTTGAAGACGAGGTAGATGATGAGCGACGGCAGGATCCAGAAGATGCCGCCGAGGTGGGCGAAGGAGGCCCACTGGCGGTCCTCGGCCTCGCTGAGCGGAGCCGCGGATGCCGCGGCCGGGGGAGGGGTGGAGTCGGTCATGAGCGTGCTGCCTTTCGATGCGTCCGATCGAGTGGGGTGGAACTCAGGCACAAACTAGCGCTCGGCCGCCGCGCGGGCAATCATCATCGCTCGGTGCACCGGGGTAGAATTGGCAGTCAGCCGAGGCGAGTGCCAGCACTCGCCGCCCCGGATCGAATCGCACGTCGGAAAGGAGAGCGCCATGGTCTCGGAGCGCGCCCTCCACGTCCTGCGGGCGATCGTGCAGGACTACGTCGCCTCGCGCGAGCCCGTCGGCTCGAAGGCCATCGTCGAGCGCCACCAGTTCGGCGTGAGCGCCGCGACGATCCGGAACGACATGGCGCAGCTGGAGGAGGAGGAGCTCATCGCGGCCCCGCACACCTCCTCGGGCCGCGTGCCGACCGACAAGGGCTATCGCCTCTTCGTCGACCAGCTGCAGGATCTCCGGCCCCTGAGCGCGGGCCAGCGCCAGGCGATCGCCGCCTTCCTCGATCAGTCGGTCGACCTCGACGACGTCTTCGCCCGCACCGTGCGCCTGCTCGCGAGCCTCACCAACCAGGTCGCGCTCGTGCAGTACCCGACCCTCGGACACGCGCGCGTGCGCCACGTCGAGCTCGTTCCGCTCTCGGCGACGCGCGTCATGACCGTCTTCATCACCGACGGCGGCCGCGTCGACCAGCGCATCATCGAGCTGCCCGCCGAGGCCGACGAGGTCTTCCTGGGCGAGCTGCGCGCGAAGATCAACTCGGCCATCGCCGGTCGCTCGCTCAGCGACGTCACCGATCTCGCTCCGAAGCTCGACGAGCAGTTCGCTCCCGATCGCCGCCCGGCGGTGTCGGTCGTCACCGAGGCCCTCCTGGGCCATGTGGATGCGCATCGCAGCGACCGGCTCGTCATGGCGGGTGCGGCGAACCTCGTCCGCACCGAATCCGACTTCGCCGGCAGCGTCTACCCGGTGCTCGAGGCGATCGAGGAGCAGGTGACGCTCCTGAAGCTCTTCCGCGAGATGGAGCTCGATCAGCACGGCGTCTCCGCCCGCATCGGCCGCGAGAACGACGAGGTGCTGCGCGAGACGGCCGTCGTCACGAGCGCGTACAGGGTCGGCGCAGACCTCTCGGCCAAACTCGGGGTCCTCGGCCCCACCCGCATGGACTACTCGAACAACATGGCAGCCGTCCGCGCCGTCGCGCGCTACGTGTCCCGGCTGCTCGGTGAGGAATAAGTGGCAGACCATTACGACGTTCTCGGCATCGCCCGCGACGCGAGCGCCGACGACATCAAGAAGGCCTACCGGAGGCTCGCGCGCGAGCTCCACCCCGACGTCAACCCGAGCGGGGAGGCGGCCGAGCGCTTCAAGCTCGTGACCCACGCCTACGACGTGCTGAGCGACCCGAACCAGCGCCAGCAGTACGACCTCGGCGGCAGCGGCGGGTTCGGGGGCGGCGCCGGCTTCAACGGCTTCGGCGACATCTTCGAGACCTTCTTCGGCGGGGCGCAGCAGCAGCGCGGCCCCCGATCGCGCCGCGAGCGCGGCCAGGACGCCCTCCTGCGCGTCGAGGTCGAGCTCGAGGAGATCGTCTTCGGGACGACGCGCCAGCTCGAGGTCGACACGGCCGTGCTCTGCGAGACCTGCGAGGGCTCCTGCTGCTCGCCGGGCACGAGCCCGCAGACGTGCGACATCTGCCGCGGCTCCGGGCAGATCCAGCGCACCGTCCGCAGCCTCCTCGGCAACGTCATGACCTCGAGCCCGTGCGGCTCGTGCCGCGGCTACGGCACGGTCATCCCGAGCCCGTGCCCGACGTGCGCCGGCCAGGGCCGCGTGCGCGCCCGCCGCACCATCCCCGTCGACATCCCCTCAGGCGTCGACACCGGTGTGCGCATCCAGCTCCCCGGCCAGGGCGAGGTCGGCCCCGCCGGCGGCCCCAACGGCGACCTCTACCTCGAGATCAAGGTCAAGACGCACGAGACCTTCAGCCGCTCGGGCGACGACCTCCTCGCGACCCTCGAGCTGCAGATGACCGACGCGATCCTCGGCACGACGGCGACGCTGCGCTCGCTCGACGGCGACGTCCGCGTCGAGATCAAGCCGGGCACGCAGAGCGCCGAGGTCCTGACGATCAAGGAGCGCGGCATCACGCGCCTCCGCGGCGCCGGCCGCGGCGACCTCAAGATCGGCATCCAGGTCGTCACCCCGGTGCGCCTCAACAGCAAGGAGACCAAGCTCATCCAGGAGTTCGCGGGCTCCCGCCGCCCCGTCCCCCCGGAGTTCTCGACGTTCCAGCAGGGCATCTTCTCCAAGCTCCGCGACCGGTTCCTGAACCTCTAGGCCCGCGCGTGGCGCACTTCTACCTCGACGACTCGCTCGCGGCGCAGCTCGCGGGGGCGGAGGCCCCGCTCGGCGCGATCGTGCGGCTGACGGGCCCCGACGCCCGCCACGCGGTCACGGTCTCACGGGTCCGTCCGACCGAGCGCCTCCGCCTCGGCGACGGGGCGGGGCTCATCGTCGAGGGCGAGGTCGTCGAGGCGAGCCCGCAGGAGGTCGCCCTGCGCGTCGAGCACGTCGAGCGCGCGCCCGAGCCGCGGCCGCGCATCGTGCTCGTGCAGGCCCTCGCGAAGGGCGACCGCGACGAGCTCGCGATCCAGGCCGCGACCGAGCTCGGCGTCGACGCGATCGTGCCCTGGCAGGCCGCGCGGAGCATCTCGCGGTGGGATGCGGCCAAGGCCGAGAAGGGCCGCGCGCGCTGGGCGACGATCGTGCGCGAGGCGAGCAAGCAGGCGATCCGGCCACGGGTGCCGGAGGTCGCGCCGCTCGCGACGACGGCCGCGATCGCGGGGCTCGCCGCCTCGGCGACCGTGCTCGTCCTCGATCCGCTCGCCGAGCATCCGCTCACCGCTCTCGATGCGGCCGTGCTCGGCGATCGCGACGTCGTGCTCGTCGTCGGGCCGGAGGGCGGCGTCGCACCCGAGGAGCTCGCGGCGCTCACCGCCGCGGGCGGGCGCGGAGTGCGCCTGGGCGGAACCGTGCTGCGCACCTCCACCGCGGGCCCCGCGGCGATCGCCGTGCTGAGCGGGATGCTCGGTCGCTGGTGACAGCGGAGCGCGAGGCGCACGACGACGAGGCCCCGGACCTCGCGAGGCAGCTCGTGCTCGACGGCGCCGAGCCGCCCGCACCGCTGCGCGCGCTCGCGGACCGCCTGCTGCCCGGCGCCGCCGTGCGCCCGCTGTGGCGCAACGACCTCGGCGGCTGGACGGTCCGACTCGAGCCCGACCGCGGCGAGGCGCTCGTGCTCAAGTGGGTGCCCGGCGCGACGCTCGCGGCGTGGCCCGACGAGCCGAGCCCCGCCGACGAGGCGGAGCGCCTGGCCTGGATCGCCGGTCGCCATCCCGCGCCCGAGCTCGTCGGGGTCGGCACGAGCGACGACGGTGACGAGCACCTGCTCACGCGCGCGCTGCCGGCGGAGTCCGCGGTCGCGGAGCGCTGGCGCGCCGAGCCCGAAACGGCGGTGCGCGTGCTGGGCGAATCGCTGCGCCTGCTCCACGATTCGCTCAGCGTCACGGAGTGCCCCTTCGCCTGCGCGGCGCCCCTCGGCCCGCGGCTGCCGGGCGACCCCGAGCCGCGCGACGCCGATCGCGTCGTCGCCCACGGCGACGCCTGCGCGCCCAACACCCTCCTGGATGCCCGGGGCCGCTTCGCCGCGCACGTCGACCTCGGCTCGCTCGGCGTCGGCGATCGCTGGCTCGACCTCGCGGCCGGCGCCCAGTCGCTCGCGTGGAACTACGGGCCGGGCTGGGGGGGCACGTACTTCGCCTCGTACGGCGTCGAGCTCGACGACGAGCGCATGGCCTCCTGGCGCCGGCGGTGGAACCACGATTCACCCCGGCCCGCACGCCCAGAGCGAAGCCCGGCCGCAACCCGGGCGCAAGCCCCGTGCCGTCGCCGAGCGGCGCTCTAGAATGGACCGCATGACCACGACCGAGCCGACCGCCGAGCCCACGATCTTCGAGCGCATCATCGCGCGCGAGATCCCGGCCGACATCGTGCTCGAGACCGATCAGCTCATCGCGATCCGCGACATCGCGCCGCAGGCGCCCGTGCACCTGCTCGTGATCCCGAAGACCGCCGAGCACCGCACGGTCGCCGAGCTCGCCGCCGCCGACCCGGCCCTCCTCGCCGAGGTCGTCGCGACCGCCCAGTCGCTCGCCGACGAGCACGCCGACGGCGACTTCCGCCTCGTCTTCAACTCCGGCGCCGGCGCCGGGCAGACCGTGTTCCACGTGCACGCGCACGTCCTCGCGGGCTCGCTCGCCGAGGGGTCACTTGCCCACTGACGATTCCGCCCCGGCCGCGCCCGGGCACGTCGCCATCGAGGTCGACGGGGTCGCCATGGTGCGGCTCCTCGGCCCGCAGGACCGCCTGCTCCGCACCCTCGAGCAGCAGTACCGCCAGGTGGACGTCCACGTGCGCGGCAATCAGATCACCCTCCACGGCGACCCCGCCGAGGTACAAGCGGCCAGCGCGCTGGTCGGGGAGCTCATCACCATGATCCGCAATGGACACGACCTCGGCGAAGTCGAGGTGGCCAGCTCGGCCAAGATCCTCGAGCAGGGCGCCGGCAGCCCCGCCGACGTGCTCAGCCAGGCGATCCTCACGAGCCGCGGCAAGAGCATCCGCCCCAAGACGCTCGGGCAGAAGGCCTACGTCGACGCGATCGACCTCAACACGATCGTCTTCGGCATCGGGCCCGCCGGAACGGGCAAGACCTACCTCGCGATGGCGAAGGCCGTGCAGGCGCTGCAGCGCAAGGAAGTCGACCGCATCATCCTGACGCGGCCGGCCGTCGAGGCGGGCGAGCGCCTGGGCTTCCTCCCCGGCACTCTCACCGACAAGATCGACCCGTACCTGCGGCCGCTCTACGACGCGCTCAACGAGATGATGGACCCGGAGCTCGTGCCCAAGCTCCTCGCGACCGGGGTCGTCGAGGTCGCGCCGCTCGCCTACATGCGCGGGCGCACGCTCAACAGCTCGTTCATCGTGCTCGACGAGGCGCAGAACACGACGCCCGAGCAGATGAAGATGTTCCTCACGCGACTCGGGTTCGGCTCCAAGATGGTCGTCACGGGCGACATCACCCAGGTCGACCTGCCCGTGGGCGCCAGCGGGCTCCAGCTCGTCACGCGCGTGCTCGACGACATCGACGACATCCACTTCGCGCGCCTCACGAGCGACGACGTCGTGCGGCACACCCTCGTCGGCCGCATCGTCGACGCCTACACGACCTACGACGCCCAGCGGATGGCGCAGAAGCACGAGCGCGACAGCGCGCGCGACGGCGATCGCGGTGCCGAGGGCGAGAACCGGGCCGCGCGCCGATCGGGGCTGCAGCGCGATCGCAGCACGGGCATCCGTCGCAGCCCCCGACGCGGGAGCTGGTAGTCATGGCCGTGGAGATCAACAACGAGTCGGGCGTCGAGGTCGATGACGAGGCGCTGCAGCGGCTCGCGCTGCACGCCTTCGACTTCCTCAACGTGCACCGCGACGCCGAGCTCGCGATCGTGCTCGTCGACGAGGGCGCGATGGAGCAGCTGCACCTGCAGTGGATGGACGAGCCCGGCCCCACCGACGTGCTGAGCTTCCCGATGGACGAGCTGCGCCCCGGCTCCGACGAGGAGCCCACTCCGCCGGGCCTCCTCGGCGACATCGTGCTGTGCCCGCAAGTGGCGATCGCGCAGGCCGAGGCCGCGGGCCACTCGACGCTCGACGAGCTGCTGCTGCTGACCACGCACGGCCTGCTGCACCTCCTCGGCTTCGACCACGCCGAGCCGGAGGACGAGAAGGAGATGTTCGGCGTGCAGCGCGATGTCCTCGTGGGCTTCGCGCTCGCCGAACGCAAACGCGCGACATGATCACCGTCCTCTTCTTCGTCGTCGCGGGCGTCCTCGTCGCCTTCGGCGGCCTCCTCGCCGCGATCGACGCGGCGCTCGGCGTCGTCAGCCGCACCGACCTCATCGACCTCGCCTCGCGCAAGAAGAGCCCCCGCACGCTCCTCGCGGTGTCGGCCGACGTCGGCGCGCACGTCAACGCCGTCAACTTCCTCCGCATCGTCGCCGAGACGATCGCGGCGGTGCTCATCACGCTCGCGTTCGCGGCGATCCTCGACGAGTGGTGGCTCGTGCTCACAGTGAGCGCGCTCATCATGATCGGCGTCTCGTTCGTGCTCGTCGGATCGAGCCCGCGCAGCGTCGGCCGCGCCCACCCGCGCGAGCTGCTGCGCCTCACCGGCGGGCTCATCCGCGGAGTGCGGCTCATGCTCGGCCCGCTCGCCGACCTGCTCGTCTTCCTCGGAAACCGCGTCACGCCCGGCCGGCCGCGCAGCGCGACCTTCTCGAGCGAGGAGCAGCTGCTCAGCATGGTCGACGAGGCGACCGACCTCGACGTGCTCGAGGTCGAGGACCGCGAGCTCATCCACTCGATCTTCGAGTTCAACGACACGATCGTGCGCGAGGTCATGGTGCCGCGCACCGACATGGTGACGCTCGACCGCGAGCTCACCATCACCGACGCCATGAGCCTCTTCCTCGCCCGCGGCGTCTCGCGCATCCCCGTCGTCGGCGACGACTCCGACGACGTGCTCGGCGTCGTCTACCTGCGCGACGCGGCCCGCATGGCCTACGAGACGCCCGAGGCGTGCGCGACGACGACCGTCGAGGAGCTCGCGAAGCCCGCCCTCTTCCTCCCCGAGTCGAAGAAGGCCGACGACGCGCTCCGCCAGATGCAGGTCGAGTCGAACCACCTCGCGCTCGTCGTCGACGAGTACGGCGGCATCGCCGGCCTCGTGACGATGGAGGACCTCATCGAGGAGCTCATCGGCGAGATCAGCGACGAGTACGATCGCGAGATCTCGACCTCCGAGCAGCTCGACGACGACCGCTTCCGCGTGAGCGCGCGCATGCCCGTCGACGAGCTCGGCGACCTGTTCGGCATCGAGCTCGACGACGACGACGTCGACTCCGTCGGCGGCCTGCTCACCAAGCACCTCGGCCGCCTGCCCGTCGCCGGGTCGACCGCCATCGTCGACGGGATCATCCTCACGGCCGAGCGCACGGAGGGTCGCCGCAAGCGCGTCGTCACCGTTCTCGTCGAGGCCGATGAGGCGCTCAAGGATGCCCGTCGCGCCTTCTCCGCCGCCTCCCCGGCGTCGCCCGCATCCGCCCCCCACCCCGACCACAGCTGAGCGAGGCCCGACCATGAGCGACCGCCCCCGCAAGCCCCGCTCCGGCGGCGCAGAGTCCGGCGAGCCCGACGCGACGCCCGAGCACCGCGCGGGCTTCGTGACCTTCGTCGGCCGCCCCAACGTGGGCAAGTCGACCCTCACGAACGCGCTCGTCGGCGAGAAGGTCGCGATCACGAGCTCGAAGCCGCAGACCACCCGGCGGGCGATCCGGGGGATCGTGCACCGGGCATCCGGTCAGTTGATCGTCGTGGACACGCCCGGCATGCACCGCCCGCGCACGCTGCTCGGCGAGCGCCTCAACGCGGTCGTGCAGGACACACTCGGCGACGTCGACGTCATCGGCTTCTGCGTGCCCGCGAACGAGCCCATCGGCCCCGGCGACCGGTACATCAACGAGCAGCTCGACTCGTTCCCGCGCACGCGGAAGGTCGCGATCGTCACGAAGACCGACGTGGCCGGCCCGACGAAGGTGGCCGAGCAGCTGCTCGCCGTGTCGGAGCTGCGCGAGTGGGACGAGATCATCCCGCTCTCGGCGCTCACGGGCGACCAGGTCGAGCTCCTCGCCGACGAGCTCATCGGCCTCATGCCTGTCTCGCCGCCGCTCTACGGCGAGGAGGCCGTGACCGACGAGACCGAGGACGACCGCGTCGCCGAGCTCATCCGCGAGGCCGCGCTCGAAGGCGTGAGCGACGAGCTGCCCCACTCGCTCGCCGTCACGATCGACGAGATGGCCGAGCGCGCGCCCGGGGGAGTCATCGACATCTACGCCAACGTCTGGGTCGAGCGCGACAGCCAGAAGGGCATCATCATCGGGCATCGTGGTGCTCGCTTGACGGAGGTCGGCACGCGCGCGCGGCTCGAGATCGAGAAGCTGCTCGGCCGGCGCGTGTTCCTCAAGCTGCACGTCAAGGTCGCCAAGGAGTGGCAGCGCGACCCCAAGCAGCTCGGCCGGCTCGGGTTCTGAGACCCGTCGCGGTCGGCGGCGGATGCTCGGCGCGCGCCGATCGGGGCTCGAGCATCCGCGCCCCTGCTCGTTCGCGCACCCGCGCGGCCCGGGTGTACCCTGAAGGCGTGTTCGGCCAGCTCCTTCTTCGCTGCCGCGACGAGGCTTAGACCCTTAGCCTCCCTCGTCGCGGAGTTCGTCGTCGGCTGAAACCCTTCGAACCAGACAGCAGGAGCACCTCATGCAGAACCGTCAGCGGCCCTCGGGCATGCCGATCCACAAGTACGAGCCGTACCAGTCGGCCCTCCCCGTCTCGCTGCCCGATCGCACGTGGCCGAGCGCGACGATCACGCAGGCCCCGCGCTGGTGCGCCGTCGACCTGCGCGATGGCAACCAGGCCCTCATCGACCCGATGAGCCCCGAGCGCAAGCGCATCATGTTCGACCTCCTCGTGCGGATGGGCTTCAAGGAGATCGAGGTCGGCTTCCCGTCGGCGTCGCAGACCGACTTCGACTTCGTGCGCCACCTCATCGAGGACGACCTGATCCCCGACGACGTGACCATCCAGGTGCTGACGCAGTCGCGCGAGCACCTCATCGCCCGCACCTACGAGTCGATCCGGGGCGCCAAGCGCGCGATCGTGCACTTCTACAACTCGACCTCGGCGCTGCAGCGCGAGGTCGTCTTCCGCACCGACGTCGAGGGCGTCAAGGAGATCGCGCTGCAGGGCGCCCGCTGGTGCCAGCAGTACGAGTCGACCGTGCCCGGCACCGAGGTCTTCTACGAGTACAGCCCCGAGAGCTACACGGGCACCGAGCTCGAGACCGCGCTGGAGATCTGCAACGCCGTGATCGAGCAGCTGCAGCCGACGCCCGAGCGTCAGCTCATCATCAACCTGCCGGCCACGGTCGAGATGGCGACGCCGAACATCTACGCCGACTCCATCGAGTGGATGCACCGGCGCCTCGCGCGGCGCGACTCGATCATCCTGAGCCTGCACCCGCACAACGACCGCGGCACGGCCGTCGCCGCCGCCGAGCTCGGGTACATGGCCGGAGCCGACCGCATCGAGGGGTGCCTCTTCGGCAACGGCGAGCGCACCGGCAACGTCGACCTCGTCGCGCTCGGCATCAACCTGTTCACGCAGGGCATCGACCCGCAGCTCGACTTCAGCGACCTCGACGAGATCAAGCGCACCGCCGAGTACTGCAACCAGCTCAAGGTGCACGAGCGCAGCCCCTGGGCGGGCGACCTCGTCTACACGGCCTTCAGCGGATCGCACCAGGACGCCATCAAGAAGGGCTTCGAGGCGATGGATGCCCGTGCCGCGGAGTCGGGCGTGAGCGTCGACGACCTCGTCTGGGGTGTGCCCTACCTGCCCGTCGACCCGAAGGATCTCGGCCGCACCTACGAGGCCGTCATCCGCGTCAACTCGCAGTCGGGCAAGGGCGGAGTCGCCTACCTGCTCAAGGCCGACCACAAGCTCGACCTGCCGCGCAAGCTGCAGATCGAGTTCAGCGGGGTCGTGCAGGCGAAGACCGACGCCGAGGGCGGCGAGGTCACGTCGGAGCAGATCTGGGAGATCTTCCAGGACGAGTACCTGCCCGCCGCCTCCGCCGACGAGAAGTGGGGTCGCTTCGAGCTGCTCTCGACCCGGACGGCCTCGGACATGACGGGCGAGGTGCGCCTCGACGCGACGCTGCGCGACGGCGAGTCGATCGACGGCGTCTCGGCGACGGGCAACGGGCCGATCGCGGCGTTCCTGTCGATCATGGAGTCGGAGGGCATCGCGATCCGCCTCTTCGACTACGTCGAGCACGCGCTCTCGGCCGGCGGAGATGCCCTCGCCGCGGCGTACGTCGAGCTCGAGGTGAACGGGCGCACGCTCTGGGGCGTGGGCATCGACGCCGACATCTCGACGGCTTCGCTCAAGGCGGTCGTCTCGGCGGTCAACCGGGCGATCCGCCTCGAGTCGCCCGACCGCGAGCTCGTCTCGGCCTGAGCTGCGCCCTCCCGCGCGTTCCGGGCCGACGACCTCCACGGGCGGCCGTCTCCACAATTCAGGAACTCTGCGCGCTGGGGGCCCCTGATGCGCCTCGCATCGGCGTGTCGGGCCGCTTCGCGGCGAGATCTCCTGAGTTGTGGAGGCGCGCGGCACGACTCAGAGCGCCCTGAGGGTCAGCGCGCCGCCGTCGCCGCCCAGTCGGCGAAGCGGATGCCCGGCCCGGGCTGCCCGGTCGTGTGCAGCCCGGCGCGGTAGGCCGCGACGAGCTTGCCGGGCGCGCGCCACTCGATGACCCGGCGCCGCGCATCCGCCCCGGAGACGCCGCGCGCGACGAGCCACTGCTCGGCGAGCTCGCGCATCGGCAGCACGTCCGGCCCGCCGAGATCGTCGACGCGCCCGTTCGCCGGCGCTACGCCCACGAGCGACACGAGCCGCGCGGCGACGGCCCGCGTGTCGATCGGCTGGAACGGCACATCGACCGTGACGACCCGCGGCAGCCGACGCTGCGCCACGAACGCGCCCGCCACGAAGTCGTGGAACTGCGTCGCCCGCAGCACCGTGAACGGCACGCCCGATGCCGCGATGATCCGCTCGCACGCGACCTTCGATCGGTAGTACCCGAGCGGCACGGCGTCGACGCCGACGATCGACAGGTACACGAGGTGCTCCACTCCCGCGGATCGCGCGGCCTCGACGAGGTGCGACGTGGCTCGAGCATCCGACCGCCGGTTCGTCGCGAGGTGCAGCACCGTCGTCACGCCCGCGAGGGCGGTGGCGAGCGCGGCCGGGTCGCGCAGATCGCCGACGACGTGATCGGGGCCGGTTCGTCTGCTGAGGATGCTCGGCGCGAGCCCCGCCGCGCGACAGGCTTCGACCGTGGGGCGGCCGACCGTGCCGGTGCCGCCAGTGATGAGAAGGGTCACGCTCGCATCCTGCCGCAGCCGGCGAGCGGACGCGCGCACCGACGCCCGCCACTCTGAGCGCGGCACCTCCACAATTCAGGACTCGCGAACGGCGGCCGGCGCTGCGAGCGCTCTTGTCGGCGTGTCGCACCCCGCCCGCGTCGACGATTCCTGAGTTGTGGAGACGAGCGCGGGGCGGGAGGGCGCGCGGCCCCGGCCGGGCTACCCGCGGTGTCGGCTTGCGCCGGGGATGGGGGAGCGGCGCCGCGGGTGCGGCGGAGCATCCCCGTTCGACACGACCGGCACCGAGGCCGTCGTCGGGCGCAGGTGGATGACGCCGGTCGCGGTCGTCACGGTGCGCCCGCGACCGCGACGCGCGAACGGCGGCAGCGGGAGCTTCGGCAGCCGCCCGATCGAGCGCTGCTCGGGCAGGCTCCAGCCGAAGAGCACCGACGCGATGCGGACCCCGAAGGTCACGACGACCCCGATGGCCGCAGCGGCGAGCACGGGCACGTCGAGCGACAGCAGCACCGCGATGGCCCCCGACCCGGCCGCCGCGGCGACCGCGTAGAGCGACCCGACGTGCATGAGGGCGATCGGCAGATTGAGCAGCATGTCGCGCAGGATCGATCCGCCGACCGCCGCGAGCACGCCGACGAAGACCGCCGCGACCTCCGGGATGCCGAGCGCGAGCGCCTTCGTCGTGCCGATCGCGCCGAAGAGTCCGATCGTGAGCGCGTCGAGCGCCGTGATGAGGCGGTTGAGCCGCGAGAACACGCGCTCGAGCAGCATCCCGAGCAGCGCCGCGCCCGTCGCGACGACGACGTACCAGTTCGTCTGCAGGGGAGCGAGCGGCACGTCGAGCAGCAGGTCGCGCAGGAGTCCGCCGCCGAACCCGACGACGATGCCGATGATCGCGACGCCCAGCCAGTCGAGCCGCCGGTCGCGGAACTGCGCCGCGAAGAGCGCGCCCTGCAGGGCTCCGATGCCGACCGCGAGCAGGTCGGCCCAGAGCGGGATCACGAACGCCTCGGCCATGCGCCCATTCTGGCGGTCGCGGGCGCATGCGGGAGCGCGCACAGGCGACGGCGACGCATCCGCCGGTTCGTGTCGCCCTGACACGAAGTGCTAGACTCCGTTCAGGTCAGAGTGACTCTAACCGCGATCGCGGTCCGCACGCAGCGACGAGAGGGGGCGCGGATGCCCGCCGCCGCATCCGGCATCGGCCTCGCCGTGTCGACCGTCATCTTCGCGCTCCGGCCCAATGACGCGGGAGAACCCAGCGTCTGGCTGCCCCTCGTCCGGCGCATCCGAGACCCGTATCTCGACCGGTGGGCGCTGCCCGGCGGCCCCGTCGCGCTGTCCGAGAGCCTCGGGGCCTCCGCCCGCCGGAACCTGCTCGAGACGACGAGCCTCGAGCCGACCTACCTCGAGCAGCTGTACGCGTTCGGCGACGTCGACCGCTCGCCCGACAGCCGCCTCGTATCGATCGTCTACTGGGCGCTCGTGCGGCCGGAGGAGGCCGAGCGCGTGAGCCTCGGCGAGAACGTGCGCTGGTTCCCGGCCGACGAGCTGCCCGATCTCGCCTTCGACCACAACCTCATCGTCGAGTACGCCCTCTGGCGCCTGCGCACCAAGATGGAGTACTCGCGCATCGCCCACGCCTTCCTCGGAGCGCAGTTCACGCTCGCCGAGCTGCGGAGCGTGCACGAGGCGGTGCTGCGGAAGCCCCTCGACCCGGCGAACTTCCGCCGCCAGATGGAGTCGTCCGGGGCGATCGAGCCCACGGGCGACGTCGTCGTCGGCGGTCGGCACCGCCCGCCCAAGCTCTACCGCTACGCCGGGGGAGTCGAGCTCGCCGACGCCGGCCCGCTCACCGCGCGCGTGGTCGCGGCGACGGCGCAGCATCCGCCCACCCCCGTCACCGTCACCGCACCCGACCCCGCCGACCCTTCACCCGACCCCGCCGCCCACGCCCAGGAGGATCACCGATGACCGCTCTCGACACCGTGATCCGCGGGATCACCAACGGCGCTGCCGGCGAGGTCTGCACGCCCGACCTCGCGAAGGGCCCGTGGGAGTTCGACACGATGCCCGGCTACGGCCCCGGCTCGTCGATGCTCGATGTGATCCCGACGGGGTCGCCGCGGCAGGGCGCGCTGCCGGCCGAGTACCGCGACGCGCTCGACGCCGAGCTGCACGACCGCATCCGCGCCGCGAAGGCCGCGCTCGGCGACCGCCTCGTGATCCTCGGGCACTTCTACCAGCGCGACGAGGTCGTCGAGCACGCCGACTTCCTCGGCGACTCGTTCCAGCTCGCGAACGCCGCGCTCACCAAGCCCGACGCCGAGTTCATCGTCTTCTGCGGCGTGCACTTCATGGCCGAGACGGCCGACATCCTGGCTCGCGAATCGCAGCGGGTCATCCTGCCGAATCTGGCGGCCGGATGCTCGATGGCGGACATGGCCGACATCGACTCGGTCGAAGCGGCGTGGGAGGAGCTGACCGCCCTCTACGGGTCGACGCCCGACGCCGACGGCCGGGCCCCGGTCATCCCCGTCACCTACATGAACTCCTCCGCCGCGCTCAAGGCGTTCTGCGGGCGGCACGGCGGCATCGTCTGCACGTCGTCCAACGCCGCGACGGTGCTCGAGTGGGCCTTCGAGCGCGGCCAGCGCGTGCTGTTCTTCCCCGACCAGCACCTCGGGCGCAACACCGCGAAGGCGATGGGCGTGCCCGTCTCGCGCATGCCGATGTGGAACCCCCGCAAGGCGCTCGGCGGGTCGACCGCCGACGAGCTGCTCGACGCGCAGGTGATCCTGTGGCACGGATTCTGCAGCGTCCACAAGCGGTTCACGCCGCAGCAGATCGAGGCTGCCCGGGCATCCCACCCGGGGGTTCGCGTGATCGTGCACCCCGAGTGCCCGATGGAGGTCGTCGACGCGGCCGACGAGGCGGGGTCGACCGACTACATCCGGCGCGCGGTGGCCGGGGCGAGCGAGCCGACGACCTTCGCGATCGGCACCGAGATCAACATGGTCAACCGGCTCGCGGCCGAGCACCCGCAGCACGAGATCTTCTGCCTCGACCCGGTCATCTGCCCGTGCTCGACGATGTACCGCATCCACCCCGGGTACCTCGCCTGGGTGCTCGAGGAGCTCGTCGCCGGCCGCGTGGTCAACGAGATCGTCGTCGACGCCGCGGTGCAGTCCGACGCGCGCGTCGCCCTCGAGCGGATGCTCGCCGCGAAGCCGCGCGGCTGACCGGGGCCGCGCGTGCACGTCGTCGTCGTCGGGTCGGGCCTCGCCGGGCTGCTCACGGCCCTGCGCCTCGCCCGCGCCTCCACAATTCAGGAATCCGGCGCCGCTGCGCGCGCCTCCACAATTCAGGAGATCACGCTCCTGACCGCGGGATCACTGGGCGCGGGGGCCAGCCCCTCGGCGCAGGGCGGCGTGTCGGCGGCGGTGAGCGACGACGATTCTCCTGAATTGCATGCGGCCGACACCGTGGCGGCCGGCGCCGGTCTCGTCGACGCGGATGCCGCGCTCGCCCTCTGCAGGGAGGCACCGGCCGTCATCGCCGAGCTCCTCGAGCTCGGGGTCGAGTTCGACCGCGACGCCACCGGAGACCTCGCCCCGGGCCTCGAAGCCGCGCACTCGCGGGCGCGCGTGCTGCACGCGGGCGGCGACGCGACGGGAGCCCGCATCGTCGACGCCCTCGCGCGGGTGGTCAGGTCGAGCCGGGTCACCGTGCTCGAGGGCGTGCGCGCGGAGAGCATCCGCACCCGCAACGGCGCGGTGTCGGGGCTCGTCACCGTCGACGCGTGCGGTGAGCGCCGCGTGCTCGATGCCGAGGCCATCGTGCTCGCGACCGGCGGATACAGCGCCCTCTACCCCCGCACGACCAACCCTGCCGGCGCGATCGGCTCGGGGGTCGTCCTCGCGCACGCGGCCGGGGCGATGGTCGCCGACCTCGAGCTCGTGCAGTTCCATCCGACGGTGCTCGCGGGCGGCGGGCTCGTCTCCGAGGCGGTGCGCGGCGAGGGAGCGACGCTGCTCGACGCGAGCGGCCGCCGCTTCATGACCGCGGTGGATGCTCGCGCCGAGCTCGCCCCCCGCGACGTCGTCGCCCGCGCGATCGCCCGCACGATGCGCGCTCAGGGCGGAGACCCGGTGCTGCTCGACGCTCGCGCCGTCGCCGCTCGGCTCGGGGGAGCCCCCGCCCTCGCGCGCCGCTTCCCGACGATCGACGCGCTCGTGCGCCGGTCGGGCATCGACTGGTCGCGGGAGCTCGTGCCGGTGACGCCCGCGGCGCACTACGCGATGGGCGGCGTCCTCGCCGACCTCGACGGCCGCACGACGGTTCCGGGCCTGTTCGCTGTGGGCGAAACCGCGGCGACGGGGGTGCACGGCGCGAACCGCCTCGCCTCGAACTCGCTCCTCGAGGCGGCGGTGATGGCGCGGCGCCTGACGTCCCGCATGGTCGCCGCTACCGCCTCCACAATTCAGGAACCGCTGATTCCGCGAGGCGTCGCCGTCGAGCAGGCTCCGCCGCTCTCTCGACGGATGCCCGACGCCACGCGGATCGACGCAGCGACCCTGCGGGCCCGCGCGTGGGAGTCGCTCGGCCTCGAGCGCGACGGCACCCAGCTGGCTGCTCTGGCCCGAGATCTTGCGGATGCTCGGCCCACCGACCCCATCGCTGAGACCCTGCTGCCGCTCGCGCGTCTCATGGCGGCCGCTGCTCTCGCGCGCACCGAGTCTCGCGGCGCGCACTGGCGGAGCGACGTCCCGACCGCGGTCGAGTCTCAGCGCGTCCGGCGTGTCTGGGCACCGGCTGATGCGGCGATTCCTGAATTGTGGAGGGCCGCGCACTCCACGCAACCCGGAGTCGGCGCCGCCGAGACCCGCACCGCCCGCACCCGCACCCGAGGAGCCGCATGACCGCCGTCGACCCGCCCGCCTCCGCCGTCGAGTCCGTCGTCGACCGCGCCCTCGCCGAGGACGCCCCCTGGGGCGATATCAGCTCCGAGGCCGCGATCCCGGCCGATGCGACCGCGACAGCCCGCGTCGTCAGTCGCAGCACGGGCATCCTCGCCGGCGGCCTCGCCCTCGAGATCGCCTTCCGGCACGCCGACCCGACCCTCCGCGTCGTGCGAGCGCACCCCGATGGCACCCCCCTCGAGCCCGGAACCGTCGTCGCCGAGATCGACGGCCCGGCCCGCGGCATCCTCCTCGGCGAGCGCGTCGCCCTCAACCTCGCGCAGCGCCTCTCCGGCGTCGCGACCCTCACCCGCGCGTACGTCGACGCGGTCGCGGGCACGAGCGCCCGCATCGTCGACACCCGCAAGACCACGCCAGGGCTGCGGATGCTCGAGAAGGCCGCCGTCCGCGCCGGCGGCGCCCGCAATCACCGCTTCTCGCTCTCCGACGCGGTCATGCTCAAGGACAACCACCTCGCCGTCCTGACGGCGCAGGGGCTCGACGTCACCGAGGCGATCCGCACGGTGCGCGCGCGCATCCCGCACACGACGCACCTCGAGGTCGAGATCGACCGGCTCGACCAGCTCGCCGCCGTCCTCGCCGCCGAGCCCGACACGATCATGCTCGACAACTTCCCGCTCGCCGAACTGCGCGAGGCCGTCGCGCTCATCGGCGGCCGCGCGATCACCGAGGCGAGCGGGGGCGTCACCCTCGACACCGTCCGCGCGATCGCCGAGACGGGCGTCGACGTCATCTCGGTCGGGGCCCTCACGCACTCGGCGCCCTCCCTCGACCTCGGCCTCGACATCGAGCTGTAGGCGCGCATGACGATCATCGACCTCGATCAGGCGGCTACGGCATCCGTGCGCCGCCCCGTGCTCGAGGCGATGTGGCCGCACCTGACGGGCGAGTACGGCAACCCGTCGAGCACGCACGCGCTGGGGCGGCGCGCCGCCGACGCCCTCGAGGATGCCCGGGCCCGCATCGCGCGCCTGCTCGGCGTGCGGGCGGCGCAGATCGTGTTCACGTCCGGAGGCACCGAGGCCGACAACCTCGGAGTCATCGGGCTGACGCTCTCGGCGATCGCAGCCGGACGCGACCGGCACGTCGTCGTGGGGGCCGTCGAGCACGAGGCGGTCCTCGCCGCGGCCGACCACCTCGCACGCTGGCACGGAGTCGAGGTGACGCGGCTCGGTGTCGACGCGCTCGGGCGGTACTCGACGGGGGAGCTCGAGGGGCTGCTGCGACCCGGAACAGCGCTTGTCGCCGTGCAGCACGCCAACAACGAGGTCGGAACTCTTCAGCCCGTCGAGGAGCTTGCGCGCGCGGCGCGGTCGGTGGGCGCGCGAATCCACGTCGACGCGGTGCAGGCGGCGGGGTGGATGCCCGTGCTGCCGGCCGCGCCGGGCGCCGCCTCGGGGGCGGCGAGCCTCGACGCCCGCCCCGACGGCGTCGCGATCAGCGGGCACAAGCTCGGGGCGCCCAAGGGGGTCGGGGCGCTCATCCTGCCGACGGGAGCGCCGATCGAGCCGCTCATCCACGGCGGAGGTCAGGAGCGCGACCGCCGCTCGGGCACCGAGAACGTGGCAGGGGCGGTGGGGCTGGCGGTGGCGCT
>NZ_JAUSMI010000025.1 GCF_030645145.1 Microcella sp.
AGAACGCACTTGCACCCTGGCTGGACTACTACAACAATCGACGACGCCACTCAGCCCTCGACGGGCTCCCACCCATCAGCCGAGTGTCACCAAGGTGACTGCCGAGTACAGCTAGTGCCCCATGCCGAGGCCGCCGTCGACGGGGATGACCGCGCCGGAGATGTAGGCGGCGTCGTCGCTCGCGATCCACGTCACGACGCGTGCGACCTCCTGCGGGCTCGCGAAGCGGCCGGCGGGGATGGAGTCCTTGTACGCCTTCTGCTGCTCCTCGGGCAGCTCGGCCGTCATGTCGGTCTCGATGAAGCCCGGAGCGACGACGTTCGCGGTGATGCCGCGGCCGCCGAGCTCGCGCGTGATCGAGCGGGCCATGCCGACGAGGGCGGCCTTCGACGACGAGTAGTTGACCTGCCCGGGCGAGCCGTACAGCCCGACGACGGACGAGATGAGGATGATCCGGCCGAAGCGCGCCTTGAGCATCCCCTTCATGGCCCTCTTGACCGAGCGGAACGCGCCCGTGAGGTTCGTGTCGACGACCGACTGGAAGTCCTCGTCCGACATGCGCAGCAGGAGCGTGTCGCGCGTGATGCCCGCGTTCGCCACGACGACCTCGATGGGGCCGTAGGCCGCCTCGACCTCGCTGTACGCGGCGTCGAGGGACGCGGCGTCGGTGACGTCGGCGGTGACCGTCAGCGCGCCCTCGGGGCCGGTGCCGGAGCGGGCCGTGACCGCGACGCGGTGGCCCTGGGCGAGGAACTCCTCGGCGATCGCGAAGCCGATGCCGCGGTTGCCTCCGGTGACGAGAACGGTGCGCTGAGTGGTCATGGCATCAAGCCTATTGGCAGGCTTCGAACCAGTGATCTCGCAGGCGGCGAACGTACACTCGAGCTCTCATGAAGCAGCCGACCGGCGCCGCCATCACCAGCCTCCCGTCCTCTCCGACGGACGAGCGGCGTTCGCGCATGATCAGGTACTCGGTCGCGATGGGCGTGCGCCTCGTCTGCATCGGCGCCTGCTTCGTCGCACCCGGCTGGTGGCTCCTCATCCCCGCTCTGGGGGCGGTCATCCTGCCGTACTTCGCGGTCGTCGTCGCCAACCAGGTCGCTCCGAACGATGGGCGCGCGGTCGAGCGCCCCGGCCAGCTCCTCCCCTACACGCCGCCCGGCCCGGCCGCGTGATCTCCCTCCCCGGCGAGATCTCCGGGACCCGGTGCTCGCGCGCCGGCTGCCGCGCTGAGGCGACGTGGGCGGTCAACTGGCGCAACCCCCGCATCCACGGTCCCGATCGCGTCAAGGTGTGGCTCGCGTGCGACGAGCACCGCGACTTCCTCTACGACTTCGTCGACCAGCGCTCCTTCCCCGTGACGATCACGCCTGCGGGCGTGGTCGTCGACTCGCTGCCGGATCCGGGAGAATCGACGGCGTGAGCATCCTGAGCCTGGCCCTGCAGCGCCGCTGGCTCGGCTGGCTCGGCCTCACGACCCTCTTCGCGGTCGTCTGCGTCGGTCTCGCGCAGTGGCAGTGGCAGCGGCGCGTCGAGACGGTCGCCGAGATCCGCATCGTCGCGGCGAACTGGGATGCGGCCCCCGTCGCCCTCTCCGAGGCCCTGCCCGACTCCGACGCGCTCGATCCGGACCTCGAGTGGCAGCCCGTCGCCCTTGAGGGCGAGTACCTCGTCGACGAGCAGCTGCTCGTGCGCGCGCGCCCGCTCAACGGCCGGCCCGGGTTCGAGGTGCTCACGCCGCTGATGCTCGACGACGGCACCGTCTTCGTCGTCGACCGCGGCTGGCTGCCCGTCGGCTCGGCGCAGGATTCCCCCGACGTCGTGCCCGCTCCTCCGAGCGGGCGCGTGGAGGTGCTCGTGCGTCTCAAGCCCGGCGAGCCCGAGTTGCGCGGCCGCGGCGCCCCCGAGGGGCAGATCGCGACCATCCACCTGCCCGACGTCGCCGAGCGGGTCGAGGCCGGCGATGTCGTCGCGGGTGCGTACGGCCTTCTCGACTCCGAGTCCCCCGCCCCCGACACTCGTCCCGTCGCGGCGACGCGCCCCGTGCCGGACGAGGGGCCGCACCTGAGCTACACCTTCCAGTGGTACGTCTTTGCGCTCATGGGCTTCATCGGCTACGGCTGGGCGCTGCGCAAGGAGCGCCAGCGCATCGTCGCGGAGCAGACCGGGGTGCCGACTCCGCAGCGGGTGCGCAAGCGGGCGAGCGACGCCGATGAAGAGGATGCCCTGCTCGAGCGTCGCTAGACGCGATCAGGCGAGCGAGATGAGCTCGGCGTAGTCCTTCGTCCAGAGGTCCTCGACGCCGTCGGGCATGATGAGCACGCGCTCGGGGTTGAGCGCCTCGACCGCGCCCTCGTCGTGGCTCACGAGGATGACCGCGCCCGAGTAGTTCGCGAGAGCCCCGAGGATCTCCTCGCGGCTCGCCGGGTCGAGGTTGTTCGTCGGCTCGTCGAGGAGCAGCAGGTTCGCCTTCGACACGACGAGCATCGCGAGCGAGAGGCGGGTCTTCTCGCCGCCGGAGAGCACGCCGGCGGGCTTCGCGGTGTCGTCGCCCGTGAACAGGAACGAGCCGAGCACCTTGCGCGCCTCGAGCTCGGTGATCGCGGGCGAGGCCGACATCATGTTCTGCAGCACGCTGCGCTTGACGTCGAGCGTCTCGTGCTCCTGCGCGTAGTAGCCGACCTTGAGGCCGTGTCCGGGCTCGAGCTGGCCGGTGTCGGGCTCGTCGACGCCCGCGAGGATCCGCAGGAGGGTCGTCTTCCCCGCACCGTTGAGGCCGAGGATGACGACCTTCGAGCCGCGGTCGACGGCGAGGTCCACGGCCGTGAAGATCTCGAGCGAGCCGTAGCTCTTCGACAGGTTGCGGGCCTGCAAGGGGGTCTTGCCGACGGGCGCGGGCTCGGGGAATCGCAGCTTCGCGACGCGATCGACCGCGCGCACCTCGTCGAGGCCGGCGAGCATCTTCTCCGCGCGCGCGACCATCTGATGGGCGGCGGCCGCCTTCGAGGCCTTCGCTCCGAATCGGGCGGCCTGCAGCTGGAGGGCCGTGGCCTTCTTCTCGACGTTGGCGCGCTCCTTCTTGCGGCGCTCCTCGTCCGACTCGCGCTGACGCAGGTAGTTCTTCCAGCCCATGTTGTAGACGTCGATGACCTGGCGGTTGGCGTCCAGGTAGAAGACCTTGTTGACCGTCTCCTCCACGAGGTGGATGTCGTGACTGATGACGATGAAGCCGCCCTGGTACGAGCTCAGGAACTCGCGCAGCCACACCACCGAGTCGGCATCGAGGTGGTTCGTCGGCTCGTCGAGGATCATCGACTCGGCGTCGCTGAAGAGGATGCGGGCGAGCTCGATGCGGCGCCGCTGACCGCCCGAGAGCGTCTTGAGCGGCTGGCTGAGGATGCGATCGGGCAGGTTGAGGTTGCTCGCGATCGACGCGGCCTCGGCCTCGGCGGCGTAGCCGCCGAGCGCGAGGAACCGGTCGGTGAGCCGCCCGTAGCGGTTCATCGCCTTCTCGCTCACGGCCGGGTCGGAGCTGGCCATGTCGAGCGTCGCCTGCTGCATGTCGATGACGATCTGGCCGAGACCGCGGGCGTCGAGGATGCGGGTGCGCGCGAGCTGCTCCGGGTCGCCGGAGCGCGGGTCCTGCGGCAGGTAACCGAGTTCGCCCGTGCGTTGCACGTGCCCGGCGGCGGGGAGCTCGTCGCCCGCGAGGACCTTCGTGAGGGTCGTCTTGCCGGCGCCGTTGCGGCCGACGAGACCGACCTTGTCGCCTTTGTCGACCCGGAAGGAGACGTTCTCCATGAGCAGGCGCGCTCCGACTCGGATCTCGAGATCCTGCACAGCGAGCACAGCGAACGTCCGTTTCTTTCGTGGGTTTCGTCAGGGAGGGCCCCGGGGGGCCAGCCCGATAGTCTAACCGCAGTCCCCTGGTCCCCGATTCCCGTGAGGAACGCATCCCCGTGACCCTTGCCACCGCACTCCCCGCGCGCTCGACGATCGTCGATCGCGTCATCCCCCGCACCCTCGTGACCGACATGGCGCTCGTCGTCGCCGGCACGGCGCTCGTCGCCGCGCTGGCGCAGGTCGCCATCCCGCTGTGGCCCGTGCCGGTCACCGGACAGACGCTCGCCGTGCTGCTCGTCGGCGCCTCGCTCGGCGCCGCGCGCGGTGCCGCCTCTCTCTCGCTCTACGCGCTGCTCGGCGCGATCGGTCTGCCCATCTACAGCGACGCCGCGTCCGGCTGGAGCGTGCTCGTCGGTCCGACCGGCGGCTACATCATCGGCTTCGTGCTCTCGGCCGCGATCGTCGGCTGGGCGGCCGAGCGCCGCTGGGATCGCGGCTGGCTCAAGGCCGCCGTCACCTTCGTCGGCGGCTCCCTCGTCGTCTTCGCGGTCGGCCTGCCGTGGCTGTCGTACTCGCTCGGCGGCTTCGGACTGCCGAACGACCTGAACGCCACGCTCGTCGCCGGCTTCTACCCCTTCATCATCGGCGGTCTCATCAAGGCCGGCATCGCCGCGGCCCTGCTGCCCGTGATCTGGAAGGCCGTCGAGCGCAGCGACCGCGCCGACGCGTAGTCGCCTCTCGCACGACGAAGGCCCCCTCCCGAGCGGGAGGGGGCCTTTCGCGTGGGCTTGGTGGGTTCAGATGCTGAAGCCCAATGCGCGCATCATGTCGCGACCGTCGTCGGTGATGCGCTCGGGACCCCACGGCGGCATCCACACCCAGTTGATGCGGAACCGCTCGACGATGCCGTCGAGGGAGGTCGCGACCGACTCCTCGATCACGTCGGTGAGCGGGCAGCCGGCGGAGGTCAGGGTCATGGAGACGATGAGGGCGTCGGTCTCCTCATCCCAGGCGAGGTCGTAGACGAGGCCGAGGTCGACGATGTTGACCCCGAGCTCGGGGTCGACGACATCCTTCAGGCCCTCTTCGACCTGGTCGAAGAGCTTCGGTTCCAGTGCGGTGGGCATGGGCTCAGCCTACGGTCGACCCGGTCAGGTAGCGATCGTAGCCCTCGTTCTCCAAGCGGTCGGCCAGCTCGGCGCCGCCCTCCTCGGCCACGCGTCCGTCGACGAAGACGTGCACGAAGTCGGGGTGGATGTAGCGGAGGATGCGCGTGTAGTGGGTGATGAGGAGGACGCCGAGCCCCGTGCTCTGCTTGACGCGGTTGACGCCCTCCGAGACGACCTTGA
>NZ_JAUSMI010000033.1 GCF_030645145.1 Microcella sp.
CGCCGAGCTCGCCGACCGGCGCACGACCGCTTCCCGCCCGCCGTGCGCGTCGCGGCGATCGCGGGGGAGCCGGCGGCGGTCGCCCGCGCCTCGGCCGAGGTCGCGGCTCTCGACGGCGTCGATGTCCTCGGTCCGGTCGAGCTCGGCGACGACCGCGTGCGGGCCATCGTGCGCTTCGACTACGCCCGCGGTGACGAGGTCGCGCGACTGCTCAAGGCCGCACTCGTGAAGGCGGCCACGAGCCGCGCGCCGCGCATCCCCGGCACGCCCCCGCGCCGGCGCACCGTCCCTCTCCGCGTGCGCTTCGACGACCAGGAGCCCTTCGACGACCCCGGGGGAGCGCCGCCCGGCGCCCGCACCGCCGCCGCGTCCGGGAGGATGGAGGGATGACCGCCCTGCGCCTCGTCGTCGCCGGCAGCCCCTCGGCCGCCGTTCCCACCCTCGACGCCCTCGCCGCGAGCGAGCACGAGATCGTCCGCGTCATCACGCGGCCGCCCGCGCCGCTCGGCCGGAAGCGCGTGCTCACACCGACGCCCGTCGCCGCGCGCGCGACCGAGCTCGGCCTTCCCGTGCTCGAGACGACGCGCCTCGCCGAGCTCGAGCCCGAGCTCCTGCCGCTCGACGTCGACCTCGGCGTCATCGTCGCGTACGGCGGGCTCGTGCGCGAACCGCTCCTGAGCTGGCCGCGCCTCGGCTGGATCAACCTGCACTTCTCGCTGCTCCCGCGCTGGCGCGGTGCCGCGCCGGTGCAGCACGCGATCATCGCGGGCGACGAGGTGACGGGCGCGACGGTCTTCCAGCTCACCCCGGGGCTCGACGAGGGCGACTGGTTCGCCCAGGAGCGCGAGACGATCGGCGCGCACCGCACCGCCGGAGCGCTTCTCGACGCGCTGAGCGTCTCGGGCTCCGCGCTCACCCGGGGCGTCGTCGACGGCCTCGCCGCGGGAGCCCTCACCGCGCGCCCCCAGGAGGGCGAGCCGACCTTCGCGCCGAAGCTCGTGCGCGACGACGCCCGGATCCGCTGGGGCGAACCCGTCGAGGCCGTGCACGCGCGCATCCGCGGCGTCACTCCTGAGCCCGGCGCATTCTCCACGGCCGGTGACGGCGCGGTCCTCAAGGTCCTCGAGGCGACCCCCGCTCGCGACGCCCGTTCGCTCCCGCCCGGCGCGTGCGCGCTCGACGGCCGCCGCGTGCTCGTCGGCACCGCGACGGCGCCGCTTGAGCTCGTGCGTGTGCAACCCGCCGGCCGCTCGGCGATGAGCGCGGGCGACTGGGCGCGCGGCCTCGGCGCCGACGCGCTGCCGGTGCTGTCGTGAGCGCGGTGCTGTCGTGAGGAACGTGCGCGGAGGGGGCGGCCCCCGCGGCGGCGCTGCTCGCGGCTCCGGCTCCGGCCGCACCAAAGCTCCGAAGGCGACGCCCGGGCCCGCCGGCGCCCCCGTCGAGCGCCCCGCTCGTCGTTCCCGGCTCCCCGCGACCGCGCGCGGCGTCGCCCTCGAGGTCGTCCGCGCCGTCGCCCGCGACGACGCCTACGCGAACCTCCTGCTGCCCGTCGCGATCCGCCGCGCCCGCCTCAGCACCGCCGACTCCGGGCTCGCGACCGAGCTCGCCTACGGCACGCTGCGCCGGCGCGGTCTCTACGACGCGATCATCGTCGAGGCCTCCGGGCGCGGAGTCGACCGCATCGACGCTGACGCGCTCGACGTCGTCCGCCTCGGCGCTCATCAGCTCCTCGCGATGCGCGTCCCCGCCCACGCGGCCGTCGGCGAGACCGTCGAGCTCAGCCGCGCGATCGGCGCCCACCGCGCGACGGGGTTCATCAACGCCGTGCTGCGCCGCATCGCCGAGCGCTCCGAGCAGGAATGGACCGACCTGCTCCTCGCCGACGAGACCGACCCGGATGCCCGCCTCGCGATCGCTACGGCGCATCCCCTCTGGGTCGTGGCCGCCCTGCGATCCGCGCTCGAGCGCGAGGGGCGCGGTGCCGAGCTCCCCGTCCTCCTGGCGGCCGACAACGCCTCGCCGCGCGTGACGCTCGTCGCCCTGCCCGGCCTCGCGGTCGTCCCGCCCGAGCTCGAGGGGTCGCGCACGCACCACTCGCCGCTCGGGTACGTCTCGCCGAGCGGCGATCCGGCCGCGGACCCCGAGGTCGCCGCGGGGCGCGTCCGCGTCCAGGACGAGGGCAGCCAGCTCGCCGCGCTCGCGCTCAGCCGCGCCCGCCCCGTCACGGCGGGCGAGCGCTGGCTCGACCTCTGCGCCGGCCCCGGCGGCAAGGCCGCGCTCCTCGCGGCCGAGGCGATCGCCGGGGGAGCGACCCTCGTCGCCAACGAGGTCGTCCCGGCGCGCGCCGAGCTCGTCCGGAAGGCCCTCGCCCCGCTCGGCGACGGCATCGAGGTGCGCACGGGCGACGGGCGCACGATCGACGCCACCGACGCCGAGGGCTTCGACCGCATCCTGCTCGACGCCCCGTGCACGGGTCTCGGCGCTCTCCGGCGCCGACCCGAGGCCCGCTGGCGCAAGACCGCGGCCGACGTGCCGGAGCTCGCGGCTCTGCAGACCGAGCTGCTCGAGTCTGCGATCGGAGCCCTGCGCCCCGGTGGCCTGCTCGCCTACGTGACGTGCTCGCCGCATCCCGCCGAGACGCGCGAGGTCGTCGATCGCGTGCTCGCGAGCGACACCGTGGCCACGGCCGGCATTCGGCGCGTCGACACCGGGGCGGTGCTCGCCGGCGTCGTGCGCGAGCCGCTCGACCTCGGCGACCTCGACGGCGCCGTGCAGCTCTGGCCGCACCGGCACGGCGGCGACGCGATGTTCATCCAGCTCCTCGAGCGCCCCGCACCCGAGGCGGGCCCCGCCCTCGATACGCTTCGAGCGTGACCGTGCGCATCAACCCGAGCATCCTCTCCGCCGACTTCGTCAACATGCAGCGCGACCTCGAGCGCATCGGCTCCGCCGACCTCGTGCACGTCGACGTTATGGACAACCACTTCGTGCCGAACCTCACCTTCGGCCCGCAGATGGTGCGGCGCATCCAGGAGGTCTCGCCCATCCCGCTCGACGTGCACCTCATGATCAGCGACGCCGACCGCTGGGCCCCCGGCTACGCCGAGCTCGGCGCGTTCTCGGTCACCTTCCACGCCGAGGCGGCGACGGATGCCGTGGCCACCGCGCGCGCGATCCGCGACCGCGGGGCGCGCGCCGGCCTCGCCGTCAAGCCGGGCACGCCCGTCGAGGGCTACCTCGACCTGCTCCCCGAGTTCGACCAGGTGCTCGTCATGACGGTCGAGCCCGGCTTCGGCGGGCAGTCGTTCATGGCCGACACGATGCCGAAGCTCCGCGCGCTGCGGCAGGTCGTCGAGGCGGACGGTCTCGACGTCTGGCTCCAGGTCGACGGCGGCATCACGGTCGACACGATCGGCATCGCGGCCGAGGCGGGCGCCGACACCTTCGTCGCCGGGTCGAGCGTGTACGGCGCGGATGACGTCGAGCGCGCGATCGCCGAGCTGCGGGTCGCCGCGGCCGCGCACGCGCACTGACCCCGCCCCGGGCATCCGCCCCCTGCCCGTCTGGTTGGATGGAGGCATGAGCGAACTCACCAAGCCCGAAATCGACTTCTTCGAGGGCCCTGCACCGCAGGAGCTCGTCATCACCGACCTCGTCGTCGGCGACGGCCAGGAGGCCGCGCCCGGCTCGACCGTCGACGTGCACTACGTGGGCGTCGAGTTCGACTCGGGCGAGGAGTTCGACGCGTCGTGGAACCGCGGCTCGTCGATCAACTTCCCCCTCGGCAGCCTCATCGCCGGCTGGCAGCAGGGCATCCCCGGCATGAAGGTCGGCGGCCGACGCCAGCTCGTCTGCCCGCCGCACCTCGCCTACGGCCCCGCCGGCGGCGGCCACCGGCTCTCGGGCAAGACCCTCGTCTTCGTGATCGACCTGCTCGGCGTCAGCTGAGCCGCACCGGGCGGCGCGGGATGCCCAGCGCCGCCCGGTAGCCTGGTCGATCGTGAAGACCTTCGACGCCCTCTTCGCCGAGCTCGGCGAGACCGCCCGCACGCGACCCGCCGGGAGCGGCACCGTGGAGCGACTGGACGCGGGCGTGCATGCGATCGGCAAGAAGATCGTCGAGGAGGCAGCCGAGGTCTGGATGGCGGCCGAGTACGAGAGCGACGACGCGACGGCGGAGGAGATCTCGCAGCTGCTCTACCACTTGCAGGTGCTCATGCTCGCGAAGGGCCTGAGTCTCGACGACGTCTACAAGCACCTCTAGGCCGATGCCCGCCACCCCGCAGCCCGCCACCACCCCGCAGCCCGCCGCGCGTCCCGCGGCCGACGAAGAGACCCCCATGCTGAGAATCGCGGTGCCCAACAAGGGCTCCCTCTCCGAGACCGCCGTCGAGATGCTCGTCGAGGCCGGCTACACCGGCCGCCGCGACCCGCGCGCCCTCACCGTCGCCGACCCGCGCAACGGCGTCGAGTTCTTCTACCTGCGCCCGCGCGACATCGCGACCTACGTCGGCTCGGGCGCCCTCGACGTCGGCATCACGGGCCGCGACCTGCTGCTCGACTCCGGCTCCGAGGCCGTCGAGATCCAGTCCCTCGACTTCGGCGACTCGACCTTCCGCTTCGCCGCGGTGCCGGGCACCGTGCACGAGCTCGCCGACCTCGAGGGCCGCCGCATCGCGACGAGCTACCCCGGGCTCGTCGGCGCGTTCCTCGCCGACCACGGCGTGACGGCGCAGCTCATCCGCCTCGACGGCGCGGTCGAGTCGGCCGTCCGGCTCGGCGTCGCCGACGCCGTCGCCGACGTCGTCTCGACGGGTTCGACCCTCCGCGCGCAGGGCCTCGAGATCGTCGGCCCGGTCATCCTCGAGTCGACCGCGGTCCTCATCTCCGCCAAGCCCGAGCTCCCCGGCATCGCGACCCTCCAGCGGCGCCTGCAGGGCGTGCTCGTCGCCCGCCAGTACGTGCTCATCGACTACGACCTGCCGCGCGAGCTCCTGCCGCAGGCGCAGGCCGTCACGCCGGGCCTCGAATCGCCGACCGTGAGCCCGCTCGCCGACCCCGACTGGGTCGCCGTCCGCGCGATGGTGCCGCGCCACGAGACCAACCACGTCATGGACGCGCTGTACGACATCGGCGCCCGCGCCATCCTCGTCACCCCGATCCACGCCGCCCGCATCTGATGAGCGTCGCCGTCCGGGTCATCCCGTGCCTCGACGTGGCGGCCGGCCGCGTCGTCAAGGGCGTGAACTTCCTCAACCTCCGCGACGCGGGCGACCCCATCGAGCTCGCGCGGAAGTACTACGAGCAGGGAGCCGACGAGATCACCTTCCTCGACGTCAAGGCGACCGTCGACAACCGCGACACGATGTACGACGTCGTGCAGGCGACGGCCGAGCAGGTCTTCATCCCGCTCACCGTCGGCGGGGGAGTCCGCTCGACCGAGGACGTCGCGAAGCTCCTCGCGCACGGCGCCGACAAGATCGGCGTCAACAGCGCCGCGATCGCGCGCCCCGCGCTCATCGACGAGATCGCCGACCGGTTCGGCGCGCAGGTGTGCGTGCTGTCGCTCGACGTCACGCGCGACGCCTCCGCCGAGAGCGGCTTCGTCGTCACGACCCACGGCGGCCGCACCCGAACGAGCATCGACGCGCTCGCCTGGGCCCGCGAGGCGATGGAGCGCGGCGCGGGCGAGCTCCTCGTCAACTCGATCGACGCCGACGGCACGAAGGCGGGCTTCGACACCGAGCTCATCGCCGCGATGCACGAGCTCGCCGTCGTCCCCGTGATCGCCTCGGGCGGAGCGGGCGCGCTCGAGCACTTCGCCCCCGCGATCGCCGCGGGGGCCGACGCGGTGCTCGCCGCGAGCGTGTTCCACAACGCCGAGCTCACGGTCGGCCAGGTGAAGGACGCCCTGCGCGCCGAGGGAGTGAAGATCCGATGAGCGACGCGATCCGTCCCGACCACGAGAGCCCCGCCCACGATCACGACGCCCCCGTGACGATCGACGAGGATGCCGCGGCCTCCGTCGTGGCCCGCGCGCACTTCGACGACCGGGGCCTCCTGCCCGCGGTAATGCAGCAGTGGGATTCGCGCGAGGTCCTCATGCTCGGCTACATGGACGCCGAGGCCCTGCGCCGCACGCTCACGACGGGTCGCGTCACCTACTGGAGCCGCTCCCGCCAGGAGTACTGGCGCAAGGGCGACACGAGCGGCAACGTCCAGCTCCTGCGCGGCGCCGAGCTCGACTGCGACGCCGACACGCTGCTGCTCCAGGTCGAGCAGATCGGCCCCGCGTGCCACACGGGCGCGCGCCGCTGCTTCGACGTCGATTCCTTCCTGCCGCTCGACGCGGCATCCCGCACCGACCCGCGCCCGGAGGAGGACGCCCGATGACCACGACGACGCGCGCCGACTTCGACCGCCAGCTGGGCGGCGCCCGCGTCGTGCCCGTCGTCCGCGAACTGTTCGCCGACGCGCTCACGCCCGTCGGCCTCTACCGCGCCCTCGCGGAGGACCGTCCGGGCGGCTTCCTCCTCGAGTCCGCCGAGCAGGGCGGCATCTGGTCGCGGTACTCGTTCATCGGCGTGCGCTCGTTCGGCGTCCTCACCGAGCACGATGGGCGCACCGCGTGGCTCGACTACGGAATCCCCGCCGAGCGCGCGTTCGGCGGCGACGTCTCCGAGCGCACCCTCGACGCCCTCGACGCGCTCTACGCGCGCTGGGCCTCGCCTCACGACGCGAGCCACCCGCCGCTCACGGGCGGCCTCGTCGGCTTCATCGGGTGGGACGCCGTGCGGCAGGTCGAGAATCTGCCGGATGCCCCGCCGAGCGATTTCCCCTGCCCCGAGCTGGCCTTCGCCTTCGTGAGCGAGCTCCTCGTCATGGACCACCGCCAGGGCACCGTGTCGCTCGTGGTGTCGGTGCTCGCCGACGGCGTCGACGAGCCCGACGCGATGTGGGCGCACGCCCAGCAGCGTCTGGACGCGCTCGAGGCCGAGCTCGGCCGCCCGGCCCGCACGGAGCCCGCGCACATCGACCTCCGGGCCGAGCCCGAGCCCCAGCCGCGCTCGACGCCGGAGGAGTTCCAGGCCTCGGTCGAGGCCTCGAAGCGCTTCATCCGCGATGGCGACGTGTTCCAGGTCGTCATCGCGCAGCGCTTCGATCACCCGCTCACGGCATCCGCCCTCGACGTCTACCGCGTGCTGCGCGCCCTCAACCCCTCGCCGTACATGTACGCGCTCACGCTCACGACCGCCGACGGCGAGCCCTACGCGATCGTCGGCTCCTCGCCCGAGGCGCTCGTAAAGGTCACCGACGGCCGCGTCTACTCGCACCCGATCGCGGGCTCGCGCCCCCGCGGCGAGACGCCCGAGGCCGACCAGGAGCTCGCGGAGGAGCTGCTCGCCGACGCCAAGGAGCAGGCCGAGCACCTCATGCTCGTCGACCTCGCCCGCAACGACCTCTCGAAGGTGTGCCGCGCGGGCACGATCGAGGTCACCGAGTTCATGCAGGTCGAGCGGTTCAGCCACATCATGCACCTCGTCTCGAGCGTCGAGGGCGACATCCGCCCGACCGCGTCACCCATCGATGTGTTCCGCGCGACGTTCCCCGCCGGCACGCTGAGCGGCGCACCGAAGCCGCGCGCGCTCGAGATCATCGACGAGCTCGAGCCCGCCCGCCGCGGCGTCTACGGGGGAGTGGTCGGCTACTTCTCGTTCTCCGGCGACGTCGATCTCGCGATCGCGATCCGGACGGCGTTCCTGCGCGACGGCGTCGCGCGCGTGCAGGCCGGTGCGGGCCTCGTCGCCGACTCCGACCCCGCCTCCGAGCACCAGGAGGCCGTCAACAAGGCCGCGGCGCCCCTGCGGGCCGTCGCGATCGCGAACGCGCTGCGGGCGGCGACGACGTGACGCCTCGCCGCGTCCGCGCGCTCGCCCTGCTCGCGCCGCTCGTCGTCGCGGCACTCGCCCTGCTCTCCTGGACGCAGCCATGGGTCGACGCCGCGCTCGACGACGGCCGGCCGGTCACGGCGGCGGGGGATGTCGCGGCGCCGGCGCTGCCCGCCCTCGCTCTCGCCGCGCTCGCTCTCGTCGCCGCGCTCGCGCTCGCGGGCCGCGTGTTCCGCGTCGTCCTCGGCATCCTCCTCGCGCTGCTGTCCTCCGCGATCGTGACATCCGCCGCCCTCGCGCTCGGCGACCCCGTCGGGGCCGCCTCCGCCGCGGTGACCGCGCTGAGCGGCGTCGACGGCGACGAGTCGGTGCGGCAGATCGTGCAGTCGGCGGCGCTCACGGCCTGGCCGTCCGTCGCTCTCGTCGCGGGCATCCTCGGCGCTCTCGCGGGCATCGGAATCGCCCTCACGGCGCGCCGCTGGCCCGAGCGCGTGCGCAAGTACGACGCCGTCCGCACCGCACCGACCGACGACCCGGCGACCGAGGGCCGCGCCGATCGGCTCGACGCGTGGGACGCCCTGAGCGACGGCCGCGATCCGACGGCAGGGTAGACTCAGGGGGCTCCCCGTAGCCTGATCCCGGCGGAGCACCCCCGCCAGAACTCGACGCTCGAGGAGAACAATGAACGCGCAGTCCGACCCCGGCCACGGACACTCGCCCGCCGCCTGGACGGCCGTCACGATCATCCTCGTCGCATTCACGATCGGCACGCTGGCCTTCTGGTTCGACGTCCCCGCCGTCGTGTGGGCGAGCGCCGGTCTCGTCGTCGTCGGTCTCGTCGTGGGCGCCCTCATGGCCCGCGCGGGCTACGGCGCCAAGGGCCCGCGCTACTCGCCGAAGGCGCACCACTAGCGTGCTCGGCGACCTCGTCGCCGGGGCCCTCGCCGACGCCGCTCGCCGGCGCGAGCAGCGTCCCCTCGCGGCCGTCGAGGCGGATGCCCTCGCGGCTCCCGCGGCGCTCGACGCCCTCGCGGCGCTCGCCCCGGCCGACCGCATCAAGGTCATCGCCGAGGTCAAGCGCGCGAGCCCCTCCCGCGGCGCGCTCGCGGCCATCCCCGACCCCGCCGCCCTCGCCGCGGAGTACGCAGCGGGCGGCGCGAGCGCGATCAGCGTCCTCACCGAGGAGCGCCGGTTCGGCGGCAGCCTCGACGACCTCGTCGCGGTGCGCGCCGCGGTCGCGACCCCGCTGCTGCGCAAGGACTTCATCGCCGAGCCCTACCAGGTGCTCGAGGCGCGCGCCGCGGGCGCCGACCTCGTGCTCCTCATCGTCTCCGCCCTCGACGACGCGACGCTCGCGAGCCTCCACGCGCTCATCCTCGAGCTCGGCATGACGCCGCTCGTCGAGACGCACGACGCCGACGAGGTCCGCCGCGCGGTCGACCTGGGCGCCTCGCTCATCGGCGTCAACGCCCGCAACCTGTCGACCTTCGAGCTCGACCGCGACCTGTTCGGCCGCCTCGCGCCCCTCATCCCCGCGGGCACCGTGACGGTCGCGGAGTCGGCCGTCCTCGGCGTCGACGACGTCATCCACTACCGCCGATCCGGAGCCGACGCCGTGCTCGTCGGCGAAGCACTCGTGACGGGCGGGAACCCCCGCGCCGCACTCGAACGATTCCGGGAGGTCTCATGAGCCTGCGCAGCATGACCGGGCCCTACTTCGGCAGCTTCGGCGGCCGCTTCGTGCCCGAGTCCCTCATCGCCGCCCTCGACGAGCTCGACGCCGCGTACACCGCGGCCAAGAACGACCCCTCCTTCGCGGACGAGCTCGCCGAGCTGCACCGCACGTACACGGGCCGGCCGTCGATCATCACCGAGGCGCCCCGCTTCGCCGAGCACGCGGGCGGCGCACGCATCCTGTTGAAGCGCGAAGACCTGAACCACACGGGCAGCCACAAGATCAACAACGTGCTCGGCCAGGCTCTGCTGGCAAAGCGCCTCGGCAAGACGCGACTCATCGCCGAGACGGGTGCCGGGCAGCACGGCGTCGCGAGTGCGACCGCCGCCGCCCTGTTCGGCATGGAGTGCGTCGTGTACATGGGCGCCGTCGACACCGAGCGGCAGGCGTTGAACGTGGCCCGCATGAAGCTGCTCGGTGCCGAGGTGGTGGCCGTCCAGACCGGGTCGCGCACGCTGAAGGACGCCATCAACGACGCCATGCGCGACTGGGTGGCGAACGTCGACACGACGCACTACCTGCTCGGCACCGTCGCGGGCCCGCACCCGTTCCCGACCATGGTGCGCGACTTCCACGCCGTCATCGGTACCGAGGCCCGCGAGCAGGTGCGGGAACTCACG
>NZ_JAUSMI010000043.1 GCF_030645145.1 Microcella sp.
CCCACGGAACGCCGAACAGGTACGGCAGCTGCGCGGTGAAGATCAGGATCGCGAGCGAGTTGACGAAGCCGACCATGACCGCGCGCGGGATGAAGCGCATGAGCTTCGCGACGCCCGCGGCGGCCATGACGAGCTGGATGAGCCCGCCGAGGATCACCGTGGCGATGAGGTAGTCGGTGCCGTACTCGCGGGCGACGGGCGCGATGACGAGCGCGATGGCTCCGGTCGCGGCGGTGATCATCGCGGCGCGACCGCCGAGGAAGGCGATCGCGACGGCCATGACGAACGACGAGAAGAGGCCGAGGCGAGGGTCGACGCCCGCGATGATCGAGAACGCGATGGCCTCGGGGATGAGCGCGATCGCGACGACGAGGCCGGCGAGGAGCTCGCGGGTGAGGATGCGGGGCGAGCGCAGGGCGGTGAGGGTGCGCGACTCGCTCCACGAGGGGCGGGTCAGGGGCCGCGCGACGGGCGGGGTGGACGGCGGCGGGGTGGTCTGGGTCATGGTGACTCCGGGAATGGTGAGCGTCAGCGGACGCGTCGAACAGGGGCAGAGCGCGTCATCGCGCGGTGCAGGCAGTCCTGCGCGTTCGACGGCGGCCGCGGCGCACGGGCACAAGCGGCGTCCGAAAACGAACGGGGTGAGGAAGGTCGACGCAGACTGCGGCGTCGCTCTCCACCCTACACGGGGCGTTTTCGGGGCCCGGCGGCCCACTCTCGCAACAGTGCGCCGGTTTGGTGACAGTGCGCCACATCAATGCGGCGCACTGTCATCAAACCCGCGCATCGTCAGGCGGCGCTCCTCGACCGCCGGCGCAGTCGGGGTGCGCTCGAGCGGCCTGCCGGCGCCGCGCCGGGGTGCGCACGAGGGGCCTGCCGGTGCCGCGCAGCGCCGGCCGGCTCAGCCGAGCAGCTCGCCGAGCTCCAGCCAGCGCGTCTCGAGCGCGTCGCGCTGCTCCTCGAACCCGCGCACCTGGTCGTGCAGCGCGCCGATCCCTGAGTAGTCGCTCGTGTCGTGCTCCGCGAGGGCGACGTGCAGGCGGTCGATCTCGCCCTGCAGCTTCGCGATGCGGCGCTCGATCGAGGCGAGCTCCTTCTCGGCGGTGCGGCGCTCGGCTCCTCCGAGCGAGAGCGCAGGTCTCGCAGCAGTAGCGGTCGCAGGGGCCGCCGACGTCGAGCCTCCGCCACCCGACGATGAGACGGCGGATGTCCCGCTCGCGCTCGTGACGGACGCGACCGTCGCGCGCCCGGCATCCGACACCGACCCGGCCGACGCCGCGGCGAACCGCAGGTACTCGTCGACGCCGCCCGGCAGGTGCCGCAGGCGGCCGACGCCGTCGGCGCCCGGCAGCACCGCGAACTGCTGGTCGGTCACGCGCTCGAGCAGGTAGCGGTCGTGCGAGACGACGATGAGCGTGCCCGGCCATGAGTCGAGGAGGTCCTCGATGGCGGCGAGCATGTCGGTGTCCATGTCGTTCGTGGGCTCGTCCATGATGAGCACGTTCGGCTCGTCGAGCAGGATCAGCAGCAGCTGCAGGCGGCGCTTCTGGCCACCGCTGAGGTCCTTGATCGGCGTCGAGAGCTGCGCCGACGTGAAGCCGAGGCGCTCGAGCAGCTGGCCGGGCGTGAGCTCCTTGTCGCCGGCGACGTAGCTCGTGCGCTTCGTCGCGATGACGGCCGAGACGCGCTCGTGCTCGACGGCGCTGAGGTCGCCGAGCTGCTGGTCGAGCGTCGCGACGACGACCGTCTTGCCGCGCTTCACGCGACCGGTCGTCGGCGCGAGCGACCCGTCGATGAGCTTGAGCAGCGTCGACTTGCCGGCGCCGTTGATGCCGAGGATGCCCGTGCGCTCGCCGGGTGCGATGCGCCACTCGATGTCGTGCAGGATCTCGCGGTCGCCGTACGACACCGACACGTC
>NZ_JAUSMI010000048.1 GCF_030645145.1 Microcella sp.
GCGGGGCCGACGGCGGCAGCGCGGGCGACCCGTCGCCCGACGCGGGCGTGAGCGGCGTGACGGGCTCGTATCTCGGCACCCGGGGGCGCACCTCGGTGCGGTACTCGATCGAGTCGACGGGCGCCGAGTGGGCGGGGGCGAAGGTCATCGGGCGCTCGGCGGCGCTGCCTGCGGCCGAACCGGGCGCGTCGTGGACCGGCGCGGGCTCGCCGATCGCCGCGGCGTCCGCATAGCCGGCGGTGCTCTGCGCGTCCTGCTGCGCGCGACGGGCGGCCCGGCGGCTGAGCGGCGGTTCGTTCGAGGTGGTCATGACGAGCTTCTCCGGTACAGGCGGTGCTTGGCGATGTACTGGACGACGCCATCAGGAACCAAGTACCACACGGGCGATCCCCGCTCCACGCGCTCGCGGCAGTCGGTCGACGAGATCGCCAGGGCCGGAATCTCGACCAAGCTTACGTCGCCCTCGGGCAGTCCGCGCGCACTCAGGGGGTGGCCGGGGCGGCTCACGGCGACGAAGTGCGCGAGCTCCCAGAGCTCGGCGACGTCCTTCCAGTCGAGGATCTGCGCGATCGCGTCGGCGCCCGAGATGAAGAACAGCTCGGCGTCCGGGAAGCGCTCGCGCAGGTCGCGCAGCGTGTCGATGGTGTAGGTCGGCCCGCCGCGGTCGATGTCGACGCGACTGACGCTGAACGAGGGGTTCGAGGCGGTCGCGATGACCGTCATGAGGTAGCGGTGCTCGCTCCCGGTCGCCTCGGGCTTGAGGTACGGCTGCCCGGTCGGGACGAACACGACCTCGTCGAGGTGGAAGTGATCGGCGACCTCGCTCGCGGCGACGAGGTGGCCGTGGTGGATCGGGTCGAACGTCCCGCCCATGATGCCGATCCGCGCCCGCGCGGGGGCGGACGACGGGGTGGCGGCGGGGGCGGAGATCGCGCCGGCCGGTCTAGTGGTGGCCGCCGTCGTGGCCGGCGTCGTGGCCGCCGCGGGCGGGGCCCTTGCCCGAGTGCCGGTTGGCGACGTCGCGGTACGCGAAGGTCACGAGGCCCATCATCAGGAACGCGAGAGCGGCGACGCCGGCGATCACGAGCGGCGGAGCGATGAGCGGGGCGAGCTCCTCCGAGGCGATGAGGAGGCTGGTGAACGACATGCGGGTTCTCCTGACGAGGTCGATGCGGCGGGTCGAGTCTATCGCGGGCTAGGCGCGAACCTGCCCGTCGCCGCGCACGATCCACTTGGTGCTCGTGAGCTCCGGCAGGCCCATGGGCCCGCGGGCGTGGAGCTTCTGCGTCGAGATGCCGACCTCGGCCCCGAAGCCGAACTCGCCGCCGTCGCTGAAGCGCGTCGAGGCGTTGACCATGACGACGGCGGAATCGACCTCGGCGAGGAAGCGCTCGGCGTTCGCCATGTCGGCCGTGATGATCGACTCGGTGTGCTGGGTAGAGAATCGGCGGATGTGCGCGAGCGCGGCATCCAGGTCGTCGACGACGGCGACCGAGAGCTCGAGGGCCATGTGCTCAGTCGCGAAGTCATCGTCGGTCGCGGGCTCGAGGCTCGCGTCGATCGCGCGGGCGCGCTCGTCGCCGCGCACGATGACGCCGGATGCCCGGAGGGCTCCCAGCACCGGCGGCAGCAGGCGGGCGGCCGCGTCGCGGTGCACGAGCACCGTCTCGACCGCGTTGCAGACGCTCGGTCGCTGCACCTTGGCGTTGTGCACGATCTCGACGGCCATGGACTCGTCGGCGCTCGCGTCGAGGACGATGTGGACGACGCCGGCGCCCGTCTCGATGACGGGGACGGTCGACTCGCGCACGACGGTCTGGATGAGGTCGGCGCTCCCGCGCGGGATGAGCACGTCGACGTACCCGCGGGCGCGCATGAGCTCGGTCGCGCCGGTGCGGCCGAAGGGGTCGATCGTCTGGACGGCCGCGGCGGGCAGACCGACCGACTCGAGCGCCGCGCGGATGAGCGCGACGAGCTCGCGATTGGTGCTCTCGGCCGCGCTCCCGCCGCGGAGGACGGCGGCGTTGCCGCTCTTGAGCGCGAGCGCGGCGATGTCGATCGTGACGTTGGGGCGGGCCTCGTAGATCGCGCCGACGACGCCGAAGGGCACGCGGACCTGGCTCAGCCGCACGCCGTTGGGCAGCGTCGAGCCGCGCACGACGGCGCCGACGGGGTCGGGCAGTGCGATGACGTCGCGCACGGCGCGCGCGAGGCCGGCGATGCGCGCCTCGTCGAGGCGGAGTCGGTCGAGCAGACCCGCCGAGAGGCCGTTCTCGCGACCGTTGGCGAGGTCGAGCTCGTTCGCGGCGAGGACCCGGTCGACACCGCCCTCGAGCTCGCGCGCGATGGCCTCGAGCGCGGCGTTCTTGACGTTCGCGGTGAGGGTCGCGAGGGCGCGCGAGGCGTCCTTCGCGGCGCCGAGGACGTCGATCAGGGCGGGTGCAGCGGTCGTGGATACGCCGGCGGGAGCGGTCATTCCCCCAGTGTAAGCGGGGGCTCCCGAGCCGATCAGTCGCGCGGGGCGGCCTCGAACCACGTCCCGACGGCCTCGCCGCGGAGGGCCGCGCCGACGTTGCCGGTCGAGGTCAGCACGACGGGGATCCCGTGCCCGACGGCGTGCCGCGCGGCCGCGATCTTCGTGCCCGCTCCCCCGGTCCCGACGCCGGCCGCGCCGATGTCGCCGAGCTCGACGTCGCCGAGGTCGTCGTCGTGCTCGACGCGCTCGATGCGCGCGGCGCCCGGCTCGTGCGGCGGGCGCGTGTAGAGCGCGTCGACGTCGCTCAGCAGCACGAGCAGGTCGGCGTGCACGAGCTCGCTCACGAGCGCGGCGAGCCGGTCGTTGTCGCCGAAGCGGATCTCCTGCGTCGCGACGGTGTCGTTCTCGTTGACGATCGGCAGCACGCGCAGTCCGAGCAGCCGCTCCATCGCGCGCTGCGCGTTCGAGCGCGGCGTGGAGTGCTCGAGGTCGGTCGCGGTGAGCAGGATCTGCCCGGCGACGAGGTCGTAGCGCGACAGGCTCTCCTGGTAGCGCACCATGAGCACGTTCTGCCCGACGGCGGCCGCGGCCTGCTGCGTCGCCAGATCGGTGGGACGGGCATCCAGCGCCAAGAAGGGGATGCCCGTGGCGATCGCCCCCGACGACACGAGCACGACCTCCGCGCCGCGCGCGTGCAGCGCCGCGAGGGCGTCGACGAGCGGGCCGATCTGCGCGGCGTTCTCGCCGCTGATCGACGAGGAACCGACCTTGACGACGACCCGGTGGGCGCTCACGACCTCCGGTCGCAGGCCTGACGTCACTCGTCCTCCCCCGAGTAGATGCCGGCCGCGCGCTCGCGCTCGAGCTCGGCGCGCGCCTCGGTCTTCGCGTCCATGCGCTCCTTGTAGCTCTGGCGGCGCTGCATCGTCGTCGGCCGGTTGAGCGCGTCCAGGCGCGCATCCGTGCCGCGCGGGGCCGTCATGAGCTCGGCGGCGCTCGTGAGGGTGGGCTCCCAGTCGAAGACCATGCCGTCGCGGCCGCCGATGACGACGGTCGCACCGGCCACGGCGCCCTTGGCAAAGAGCTCGCGCTCGACGCCGAGCTTCGCGAGCCGGTCGGCGAGGTAGCCGACGGCCTCGTCGTTCGTGAAGTCGGTCTGCTGCACCCAGCGCTCGGGCTTCGCGCCGCGGACGCGGTAGATCGTGCCCTCGTGCGTGCCCTCAGCGGTGACGGTGAAGTCGACGGCGTCGACGGCGCGCGGGCGGATGACGATGCGCTCGCGCGATGCGTTCTCGGCGAGGCGGGCGGCGCGGTCGCGCTCGACGAGCTCGGCGAGGGCGAAGGTCAGCTGGCGGAGGCCCTCGCGGCTCACGGCGCTGATCTCGAACACGCGGTAGCCGCGCGCCTCGAGCTCGGGGCGCACCAGGTCGGCGAGGTCGCGGCCCTCGGGCACGTCGACCTTGTTGAGCGCGACGAGCTGGGGGCGCTCGAGCAGGGGCGTCTGGCCCTCCGGCACGGGGTACTGGGCGAGCTCGCCGAGGATGACGTCGAGGTCGCTCAACGGGTCGCGGCCCGGCTCGAGCGTCGCGCAGTCGAGTACGTGCAGCAGCGCACTGCAGCGCTCGACGTGACGGAGGAACTCGAGCCCCAGGCCCTTGCCCTCGCTCGCGCCCTCGATGAGGCCGGGCACGTCGGCGACGGTGAAGCGGCTCTCGCCCGACTCGACGACGCCGAGGTTGGGGTGCAGGGTCGTGAAGGGGTAATCGGCGATCTTCGGCTTCGCGGCCGAGATCGCGGCGATGAGGCTCGACTTGCCCGCGCTCGGGAAGCCCACGAGCGCGACGTCGGCGACAGTCTTGAGCTCGAGGAGGATGTCTCCCTCCCAGCCGAGCGTGCCGAGCAGCGCGAAACCGGGGGCCTTGCGCTTCGTCGTGGCGAGCGCGGCGTTGCCGAGCCCGCCCTGGCCGCCCGGGGCGATGACGATGCTCATGCCGGGCTCGGCGAGGTCGGCGAGCTCCTCGCCGTTCTCGTCGCGCACGACGGTGCCGATCGGCACGGGGAGGATCAGGTCGCCGCCCGAGAAGCCGGAGCGGTTGTCGCCCATGCCGGGCCCGCCGTTGTCGCTCGTGCGGTGCGGCCGCCGGTGGTACGGCAGCAGAGTGGTCTCCTGGGCGTCGGCGACGAGGACGATGTCGCCGCCGTCGCCTCCGTTGCCGCCGTCGGGGCCCGCGAGCGGCTTGAACTTCTCGCGGCGCACCGAGACGCACCCGTGCCCGCCGTGGCCGGCGCGGACGTGGAGGGTCACGCGGTCGACGAAGGTCGCCATGGCTGTTCCCTCCTGTGGATCATGAGCGGAGCATCCGCCCGCTGGACGGAAGGCCCCTGAACGACGAATGGACGGGCCGAAGCCCGCCCATTCGCTGACGTTGCGGTCGTGAGACCGAGACCTGAATGCTCAGGCGTTGGCGACGATGTTGACGACCTTGCGGCCGCCCTTGCGCCCGAACTCGACGGCGCCGGCCGACAGCGCGAAGAGCGTGTCGTCACCGCCGCGGCCGACGTTGGCGCCGGGGTGGAAGTGGGTGCCGCGCTGGCGGACGATGATCTCGCCGGCCTTGACGACCTGGCCGCCGAAGCGCTTCACGCCCAGGTACTGGGGGTTGGAGTCACGGCCGTTGCGGGTGGACGAAGCGCCCTTCTTGTGTGCCATTCTTCGCGACCCTTCTTACTTGATGCCGGTGATCTTGACGCGGGTCAGGTCGGCGCGGAAACCCTGGCGCTTCTTGTACCCGGTCTTGTTCTTGAACTTCTGGATGACGATCTTCGGGCCGCGGAGGTCGCTGAGGACCTCGGCGGTCACGGTGATCTTCGCGAGCTTCTTCGCGTCGGTGGTGACCGTGTCACCGTCGACGTGCAGAACGGGGGTGAGCTGGATGGTGCCATCCTCGCCCGCCTTGACTCGATCGAGGACGACGATCGTGCCGACCTCGACCTTCTCCTGCCGCCCACCGGCGCGCACAACTGCGTAGACCACGTTTCACCCTTACTTCGGAATGGAAGAAAACTCCTGGCGACCGCGCGGGCTCGGCCCAGCGCACACCAACGGTCGAGCATACCTGATCGCAGGATGCCGGTCAAAAGGACCGGCGCGCCTCGAACCGCGTGACCCCAGCCTACAATCTCCCGCATGGCCGTGCTGATCGACGAGCCCGTCTGGCCCGCCCACGGCCGGCTCTGGGGGCATCTCGTGAGCGACTCCTCGCTCGCGGAGCTGCACGCCTTCGCGCGCGCCGCGGGCATCCCCGAGCGGGGCTTCGACCACGACCACTACGACTACCCGGAGGAGCGCTACGACGCCCTCGTCGCGCAGGGCGCGGTGCCGGTGAGCGGCAAGGAGCTCGTCGCGAGGCTGAGCGCCGCGGGGCTGCGCGTCAGTCAGCGGGCCAAGCGCGGGCTCTAGCTGTACTCGGCAGGGACGTTGGTGACACAACCGTTGTGAGACAGGGAGACCTCCTGGCTTAGTGGAGCTGTCTAGTTCTTCACTGCCAGGAGGTCTCGTGTCCCACGGTAATGCCCGCTTGA
>NZ_JAUSMI010000010.1 GCF_030645145.1 Microcella sp.
GCACGCCGCCGGCAGCCCCTCACTCCCTCCGAGCGCAGGAACGGGGCCGGCGCGACGCGGCGTGTCGCGCCGACGCGCCGCGCGGGCGACGCGCGCTCCCTTCATTTGGTCGAGCACGCGCTCGCGTGAGCCGGTCACGCGGTCACCCCCGAGCGCGAGCGCACGAGCCCGATGAGCAGCGGAGCCCCGAGCACGGCGACGACGATGCCGGCCTCGAGCTCGCCGGGCGGCACGACGAGGCGGCCGAGGACGTCGGCGAGCAGGACGAGCGCGGCGCCCGCGACGGCGGCGACGGGCATGCGGGCCGCGTGTCCGCCGCCGACCGCGGCGCGTGCGGCGTGGGCTCCCACGAGGCCGACGAAGACGATGGGCCCGGCGAGCGCGGTCGCGGTGCCGGCGAGGACGACGATGACGGCGATCGCCGCGGCTCGGGTCGGCGCGAGCCGGAAGCCGAGCCCCCGGGCGACATCGTCGCCGAGGGCGAGGGCGTCGAGCGAGCGGCCGACGAGCAGCGCGCCGACGAGACCCGCCGCGACGAGCGGGGCGAGCGCGAGCGCCGCGTCGAGCTCGCGGCCCGTGAGCGAGCCGACCGTCCAGAACCGGTAGCGGTCGAGAGTCTCGGGGTCGCCGAGCAGCACGAGGGTCGTGAGCGACGAGAGCGCGGCGGTCACGGCGGCCCCCGCGACGACGAGCAGCGCGGGGCTCGTGCCGACGCGCGCGCTCGAGGCGACGAGTGCGATGACGGTCGCTGCGCCGAGAGCGCCGACGAGCGCGAACCCCGCGAGCCCGACGACCGACGTGACGTCCACGACGGCGATGCCCACGACGACCGCGAACGAGGAGCCCGCGGTGACGCCGAGCAGACCCGGGTCGGCGATCGGGTTGCGAGTCACGCCCTGCATGACGACACCCGCGACGCCCAGTGCGGCGCCGGCGAGGAGCCCGAGCACCGTGCGCGGCACCCGCAGCTCGCGGACGACGACGGCGTCGACCGAACCGGCCCCGAGCGCGAGCGGGTCGAGCAGTACGGCGACGACGGCCGCGGGGTCGGTCGCGCGCGCGCCGATCGCGAGGCTCGCGCCGACCGTCAGAAGCACGAGGGCGACGAGGAGGAGAGCGAGCGACGGCCTCGAGCGCGACGACCGGCTCACTGGGCTTCGGAGCGCCCGCGCCGCCAGTAGCCCATGAAGGCGATGGTCGAGCGGGCGACACCGAGGTCGCTCACGAGGTGACGGCGCAGCGCCTTGACCGTCGCGGCCTCGCCGGCGATCCACGCGTAGAAGTCGCCGGTCGCCGGGTCCACGGGCGAGTCCCACAGCAGCTCGAGGTCCACGTTGACATCCTCGAGCGCATCGGGGTTCGCCCGCACGGCGGTCTCGAGCTGGGCCATGTGCCGCGGCAGCCACGCGCGCACGGCCCGCTGCAGCAGCTCGCCGTGCGGGGCGACGGCCTCGAAGCCCGTCGCCGTCTCGCACCCGGCATCGCGGGCGAGCCACGCGATGCGGGAGGCGCCGCGGGCCACGACGTTCTGGATGTCGGCGCTCGATGGCACCTCGACGAACGCCTGCGCCGTGATCGTCGGGTCGAGCGACTCGATGATCGAGCAGATGGCGGGGGCCGCCGTCTCGTCGCCGACGAGCAGAACGTGGCGCGCGGCGCCCGGTCGCCAGTCGCATCCGACGGTCGGGTCGGCCGTGCGGGCGTCCGGCCCGATGACGATGAGGCGATCGCCGACGGATGCCCGGCGCAGCCACGTCGCGGCGGGGCCGTCGGGCACGCCGGGCACCGGGTCGTGGCGCACCATGTCGACGTCGAGCTCGCGCCGCTCCGGCCGGATCGCGCGGACCGTGTAGGTGCGGAACGGGTTGCGCGCGGCCTCCGGCAGGGCGCGCCAGCGGGCGTACCAGGTTCCGGCGAGGATCTCGGCCGGGTCATCCTGCCCCACATCGCACAGCGAGCCGTCGGCGAGCGGAAGGACGAGCTTGATGCGCTGGTCGAGACCCGTCGTGCCGAAGACCCCGAGGTCGTCGCCCGAGAACGTCACGCGCACGAGGTGGGGCGAGAGCGACAGGATGCGCTGCACGACGACCTCGAACGGGCGGTAGGCCGGCCACGCGGGGGTGGCGGGCTCGGCGATCGCCGTGCGGGGTGAGGTAAGCATTACCTAAGTATGACGGCGAGTGCGGTGTCGCGCCAGGGCGATCCTGCCCTTCGACGCGTCAGCGCGCGCTCCCGTCTGGGAATGGGCTCCACGTATCCTTCACGCCCCGCGCCCCCCGCACTACTCTGGGGAGGTCCCGCGGGCCCCGAATCCGGCCCGCAGGCCCAGTGGAGAAAGAGGAGTACGACTATGCGCGGAAAGATCCTGTTCCTGACCGGCCTCGGTGTCGGCTACGTGTTCGGAACCAAGGCGGGGCGCGAGAAGTACGAGCAGATCTCCCGCACCGCGGCGAAGTTCTGGAACGACCCCCGCGTGCAGGAGCGCGTCGACCAGGTGGAGGGCTTCGTCAAGGACAAGGCCCCCGAGGTCGCCGAGTTCATGAGCGACAACGCCAAGAAGGCCGCCTCGACCGTGACCGGTCGCAAGAGCTCCAGCGCGAGCAAGAGCGGCTCGACCACCGCCAAGAGCGGCTCGAGCACCACGAAGAGCGGCTCGTCGACCGGCTCGACCAGCTCGAGCTCGGGCTCGTCGAGCTCGTCCTGACCCCGGCGGAGGTGCGCCCATGACGACCCCCCGCACGACTCCGTCCCCCGCCGCCGAGCGCCGCGGGCTGTTCGCCCTCATCGCGGACGTCCCGCGCCTCATCGGTGACCTCGTGCGCGCCGAGATCGCGTCGCTCAAGGCCGAGATCGCCGGCAAGCTCAAGGCCGCCGGCATCGGTGCGGGCCTTCTGGTCGGTGCGGGCGTCGTCGCGTTCTTCGCGGCGCTCGTGCTCATCGCCGCGGGAGTCCTCGCGCTCTCGCTCGTGCTGCCCCCGTGGGCCGCGGCGCTCATCATCGGCGTCGCGCTGCTCATCATCGCGGCCATCGTCGCCGCAGCGGGCATCCGCAGTCTCAAACGGGGCATGCCCCCGACCCCCACCGACACCATCGAGAGTGTCAAGGACGACGTCCGCGCCGTGCGCGGGCAGAGGAAGTAGAGGAGCATCATGACTGATTCCACGAACCCCACCGGCACCACCCCGTACACCGCCCCCGCGAGCACCGCTCCGGTCGGCTCCGACCCGAGCCCGCTCGAGAATGCGAAGGCAGCCGTGACCGACTCCGTCGAGGCGACCCGCCTCAAGCTCGAGCAGACCCTCGACGCGATCGAGGACAAGTTCGACGTCAAGAAGCGCACCGACGAGGTCACCGAGCGCGTGCAGCGCTCGTACGAGGAGAACCCCGTGCCGTGGATCATCGGCGCGACCGCCGTCGCGGTCGGGGTCATCGGCCTCGTCGCGTGGGCGATCTTCTCCGACGACTGAGCGTCACGATGGTCGATTAGGCCGCATCGCGGGTTGGGGTGACAATGAAAGAGATGTCCTCCTCGACCCGAGATGCGACCATCATCGACCGCACCCCGACCGGGGCGCTGCCGGTGATCAAACCCCTGCTCGGCTGGCGCGTTCTCGTGCCCCGCGGGGGCAAGTGGGGTGACGGCATCTCCGCCGGGCTGCGCGCCCTCGGGGCGGCCCCGGTCATCGCCCCGCTCATCAACTTCGCGGGCACCGAGAACCCCGATGAACTCGCGGCCGAGCTCGACCTGCTGCGCGACGGGCGATACCGCTGGCTCGTCGTGACGAGCGCGACCACGGTCGACGTGCTCATGAGCCAGGGGGTCCGCCTGCCCGAGAGCACGCGCGTCGCCGCGGTCGGCGAGACCACCGCGAACGCTCTCCAGCTCGCCGGCTACCCCGTCCACTTCGTGCCGAGCGACCACTCGGCCCGCGGGCTCGTCAAGGAGTGGCCGGGCGAGCCGGCCGACGGCGACGTGCTCGTGCCGCAGTCCGAGATCGCCGAGCCGACCCTCGTCAGCGGTCTGCGCGAGCGCGGGATCGCCGCTCGATTCGTGAGCGCGTACCGCACCGTCGGGGTCTCGGCCCCCGCATCCATCGTCGAGGACGTCGCCGAGGGGCGCATCCAGGCGCTCCTCGTGAGCTCGGGCAGCGTCGCGCGACAGATCGCCGCGCAGTTCGCCCCGCTACCGGCGTCGACGGTCGTCGTCTGCATCGGCCCGCGCACCGCGTTCGACGCGCGGGCCGCCGGCCTCCGCGTCGACCGCATCGCGGAGGAGCGCTCGGCGCCCGCGCTCATCCGGGCGCTCGCCCAGTACGCGATGGATCCGGACGACCGCCGCCCGCCCGTCATCCCGTAGCGCCCCCGACGCCGCGCCCGCTCAGGGCAGCAGCGTGAGGATGCCCGCGAGGCCCACCGCGGCGGGCGCGCCCTGGACGAGGGCGCCGGCCCGCAATCGCGGCGCCGAGATCGCGAGCGCGAGAGCCGCCACGACCATGACGGCGAGCCCGGTCGCCGCGATGCCGACGCCGAGCATCAGTTCGCCGTTCCACGCGAGAGCGATGCCGATGATCACGGCGAGCGCGAGCGCGAGGTTGTAGACGCCCTGGTTCGCCGCGAAGAGGCGCAGCGGGCGCGAGTCGTCCTCGGCGCGCACCCCGAACATCCGCCTCACTCGCGGTCGCGAGAACGCGAGCGACTCGAGCACGAAGAAGCCGACGTGCAGGGCGGCGGCGAGCACCGCCGCGATGAGTCCGACGGTGCTGAACGGGGTCATGCTCGCGAGGCTAGCCGAAGAGCAGCGCGGCCTCGTCGTAGCGCGACTGCGGCACGGTCTTGAGCTTCCCGAGCGCCTCTGCGAACGGCACGTGCACGATCTCGGTGCCGCGCAGCGCGACCATGCGGCCCCAGTGCTGCTCGTTGACCGCCGTGATCGACGCCATGCCGAGGCGCGTCGCGAGCACGCGGTCGAACGCGCTCGGTGTGCCGCCGCGCTGGATGTGCCCGAGGGTCGTCGCGCGGGTCTCGATGCCCGTGCGCTCCTCGATGAGCGGCGCGATGCGCTCACCGATGCCGCCGAGGCGCGGACGGCCGAAGGCGTCGAGCCCGCGCTCGGAGTGCGGCTCGTCGTCCTCCGGGAGGGTGAAGCCCTCGGCGACGACGACGAGGGGCGCGCGACCCCGGTCGTAGGCGCTCTGCACCCACTCGGCGACCTGGTCGAGGCTCGTCTTCTGCTCGGGGATCAGGATCGCGTGCGCGCCCGCGGCCATGCCCGAGTGCAGGGCGATCCACCCCACGTGGCGGCCCATGACCTCCGCGACCATGCAGCGGTTGTGGGCGTCGCCCGTGGTGCGCAGGCGGTCCATGGCCTCGGTCGCGATGCCCACGGCCGTGTCGAAGCCGAAGGTGTAGTCGGTGGCGTCGAGGTCGTTGTCGACCGTCTTGGGCACGCCCACGATCTTGACCCCCGCATCCGTCAGCCGCTTGGCGGCCGCGAGGGTGCCCTCGCCGCCGATCGCGATGAGCGCGTCGAGGCCGTTCTCGGCCATCACCTCGTTGATGCGGTCGACTCCGCCGCGGCCCTCGAAGGGGTTCGTGCGGCTCGTGCCGAGGATCGTGCCGCCCTGCTTGCTGATGCCCTTGACCTCGTGGCGCGTGAGGGGGAGGGTGTCGTTCTCGACGAGGCCCTTCCAGCCGTCCTTGAAGCCGACGAACTCATGCGTGTGCACGGTCGTCCCGGTCAGCACCGCGCCGCGGATGACGGCGTTGAGTCCGGGAGCGTCGCCGCCGGAGGTCAGCATTCCAATGCGCATGGGTTCTATCTAAGTGCGTCTGCGGGTCGCGTGCGAAAACGAGCACCGGCCGACAGCCTCTGTCGCGATGAGCGGATGCCCCGCTAAGGTTCGCGCTGAGGGAGCCTCAGCGCTCCTCGCCGCCATCCACGCCTGCGACAGGAGACGAGCATGACCGACCCCACGAACCCCGGCGCGCCGGATTCGAGCAATCCCGGTTCGAGCAATCCCGCGTCGTACCCGCCCGCGCCGCCCGCACCCGCCGCGGCCCCCTACTCGACGCCCGGCGCCGCGACCGACGAGGACCCGGGCCGCATGCTCGGCATCGTCGCGCTCATCCTCGCCTTCTTCGTGCAGATCGCAGGACTCATCGTCGGCATCATCGCCCGCAAGAAGTCGAAGGCGGCCGGCTACTCCAACGGCTTCGCGACCGCCGCGATCTGGATCAGCATCGTGCTCATGGTCCTCGGCCTCCTCCTCGCGATCGCTCTCATCGCGGGCGGCGCGGCGCTCTTCAGCGGCATCTCCGAGACGTGCACCGAGCTCGGCTCCGGCACGTTCGAGGTCGACGGCGTCACGTACGAGTGCCCGTAGGTCTCTCTGACCTTCGGGGGCGGCGGGGTGCATCGCGCGCTCAGCCGCCCCCGCTAGTTTTCGCCCCATGACCGCGACCGCCGACGCGACCGGCCTCTACGCGCCGGGCCGCCCGGTCGACCTGCGGCAGACGCTCTTCCCGCTGCGCCGCGGTCACGCCGACCCGACCCTCCAGTGGGCGCCCGACGGCGCCGCGTGGCGCACCCAGCGCACTCCCGAGGGCATCGCCCTGATCCGGATGCTCGCCCGTCGCTCGACCGCGCCCGAGGGCGACGCCGCCGGGTCGGCGCCCGCGGCCACCGAGGTCGAGCTCGCGGCGTGGGGCCCCGGCGCCGCGTGGTCGATCCGGCAGGCGCCGGAGCTGCTCGGCGAGGGCGACGACTGGAGCGCGCTCGACTCCCTGCTCGCGCCCGCGGCGCTCGAGGGCGTCGCGGGTGCCGACGCGAGCGCGATCGATCCCGAGGTCGTGGCCGGGCTCGCGCGCGTGCGGCGCCGTCACGCGGGGCTGCGGCTGCTGCGCACGGGCATCGTGCTCGACTCGGCGGTCGCGGCCGTGCTCGAGCAGAAGGTCACGGGGGTCGAGGCCCGACGCGCGTGGCGCACGCTCATCCGGCAGCACGGCGAGGCGGCGCCGGGGCCCGCGCCGGAGGGCATGCGGGTCATCCCGGACGCCGAGCGGTGGCGGAGCATCCCGGACCACGACTGGCACGCCGCAGGGGTCGGCCCGCAGCGGATGCGAACCCTCCGCCGCGTGACGGCCGTCGCCCCCGCGCTCGAGCGCACGCTCGGCCTCGGCAGAGGCGGACCCGCGGTCGCGGCGGCGCTCACGTCGATTCCGGGCGTGGGGGAGTGGACGGCCGCCGAGATCACCCAGCGCGCCCATGGCGACGCCGATGCGATCAGCGTCGGCGACTTCCACCTCGCGGGGCTCGTCGGGTACGCGCTCACCGGCGAGCGCACCGACGACCCGGGGATGGTGCGGCTGCTCGCGCCGTTCTCCGGTCACCGCCAGCGGGTCGTACGGCTCATCGCGACGCTCGGCTCGACGGCGCCCCGGCAGGGGGCCCGCATGACGATTCAGGACCACCGCCGGCACTGAGCGGGGGCCGCCGCTGTGGGGGTGCGACAGCCGACGCGACAGCGGCTCGCGCGGCCCCTAGCCTCGGCCGGGTGAACATGATCCTCCGCCTGCTGCTGCTCAGCATCCGCTCGCGATTCGGGCCGCGCCTCGCCCCGACGGATGTCGCGCGGACGACGTTCCGCGTGCTGCCGACCGACCTCGACGTGCTCAACCACATGAACAACGGCGTGTACCTGTCGATCATGGACCTCGGGCGGATCGACCTCATGGCCCGGTCGGGCGTGTGGCCCGAGCTGCAGCGTCGCGGCTACTACCCCGTCGTCGTGAGCTCGACGATCACCTACCGCCGCTCGCTCGAGCCGTGGCAGACGTTCACGGTCGAGAGCCGCATCGTCGGCCTCGATGACGTCGCCGGCTACGTCGAGCAGCGCTTCGTGCGCGACGGCGAGGTGTGCGCGCGGGGCGTGATCAAGGCGCGGTTCCTCAAGAAATCCGGCGGCATCGTGCCGATCCCCGAGCTCGCGGAGCTCTTCGGGCTCGACCCCGACGACCACCCGCTGCCCGAGTGGCTCGCCGACTGGAGCGCCGCCGCGAGCCTGCCGCCGCGCCGCGAGCCGACGCCGAGCGTCTGGGACTAGCGGCCGCGCGGGTTCACGAGCCCGGGCACTGACGGTCGGCGGGCTCCGAGAAGTCGGGCACGGGGCGCTCGGCCGCCTCCTCGGGAGTCGACGCGATGCCGTTCTCGGCGATGTCGTCGATGAGCCACTCCATCTCGGAGATTTCGCGCCGCTGCGCCTCCCTGATCTCGACCCCGAGCTCGCACACGCGCACGTCGTCGAGCGTGGTGCGCTCCGATCGCGTGATCGCGAGCGAGTGGTGCGGGATCATCCCACTCATGAACGACGCGTCCTGCACCGTCGCCTGCGTGCGGTCGAGGGCGACGCCGCCCGCGACCATGAGCACGCCGACGCCGATGATCGCGACGTTCGCGCGGGTGCTTCGGTACATCCCGAGCATCCACGCCATCATGACGACGACCATCGCGCCGCCCATCGTGAGCGTCATGAAGAGGCGGCTCTCGCTGAAGCGCACGTGGCTCCACTCCCACGAGCCGAGGAACATGACGGCGTACATGACCACCATCGAGGTGAGGATCATGGCGGCGAATCGGAGGTACTGAAGGCCGATCGAGGGCTTCTCGTCGTGCTGCTCGTCGCGGTGCTGCTCGTCGCGGTGCTGCTCAGGGGAGGTCATGGGCGTCTCCTCTCTCGCGCCGACGCATCGACGTCTCGTGACCAGAGTGCGCCCGCTATGAAACTCGGGGCGGTGCACGGCCGAAACCCGGTTGCGGTCGGCGGAGCGTCTCGCCAGCCCGGTCGAGCCGAGGCCGGGTCAAGGCCCTCCCCGATCGCAGCTCGGCCTCGCTACGGTGATGCTGTGACCGAGGACCGAGACGAGACCACCCCGGACGACGCCCCCGACGACCGCAGGCCGCGCTCCGTCTACGGCGTCGGATCGGAGCCCGACGTGCAGGCGAGCCTCGCGAACGAGCGCACCGCCCTGTCGTGGATCCGCACGGGCCTCGCGCTCGTCGCCGGAGGCGTCGCCCTCGCGACGCTCGCGAGCTTCGGCGAGCTGCCGCTCGTCATCATCGCGATCGCCGGCCTCGCGAGCCTCGGCGGCGGCCTGCTCGCGTTCTGGGCGCTCGTCGGCTGGCGACGCACAGAGCGCGCGCTGCGCCTTCAGGAGCCCCTGCCGCCGCCCTCTGCCCTGCCGTGGCTCGTCGGCGCGGTCGTCGCGGTCGCGATCTTCCTCGCCGGATTCGCGGCCTACCAGGCGCTCACGGGAGTCTGATGACGGCGGCGGATGCTCGGCGCGAGCCCCCGACCGACACCGGGCTCATCCGCCGATCGGGCCCGGCCAATCGCACCTCGCTGTCGTGGCAGCGTACGTCGGCGGCCGCCGCCCTCGTCGCGATGTTCGCGGCCTTCACCGCCTTCCGGCTCGGTGAGCCGGGCGTCGCGATCGCGGCCGGCGTCGTCGCGGTCGTCGGGCTTCTCGTCGGCGCGACCACCCCTCGTGTCTCGCGCCACCGCCCGGAGGACCGCCACCCGTACGCCTATATCGTGCGGGGCGCCATCGTGCTCGCCATGACCGGCCTGCTCGGGGTCGCGCTCGCGGTGTTCGCGATCGTCGACGGGTAGCGCGCGGGCCGCCGAGGGTTCGGGGCGCCGGGTCAGAACCGGACGATCGTGTTCCAGTTCGCACCGCGGTCGACGGAGTGAGCGACCTCGCGGGTGTCGGCGATCGCGAGGGCCCCCTGCTCGCCGACCGCGATGGCCTCGGGGAGGAACGGCAGCTCGCCCGCCGCCTCCCAGGTGAGACCGTCGGTCGACAGGTGGAGCGCGCCGTCGATGTCGACGCCCGCCATGAGGAACGTCGTCGCGCCGACGGGGCTCGACGCGAGCAGCACGAGCGACGGCGCGTCGACGACGGGCGAGAAGGTGCGCCCCCGGTCGGTGCTCGCGAGAAGTCCGCGGGCCGACGTGGCGAAGAGGGTCGCGGCGTCGTCGTCGAAGGCGAGCGAGCGCGCCGCGAGGGTCGCGCCCTCCTGCCAGCCCTCTCCGTCATTCGGGCTAACGAGCACACGGCCCGACACGGAGTCGAGCCCCGCGATGAGGATCTCGGCCTTGCTGGTGCCGCCCGCGGTGAGGGCGTGGAAGTCCACCTCGCCGTCGAGGCCGATCGTCGTCCACTCGTCGCCGGTGAGGTCAGAGGCGCGCAGGCCGATGACCGGCGGCGCGTCCTCGTCGTGCGCCGGGTGCCCCGAGACGTACAACCGGTCGCCGACCCGGACGAAGCCCATCGCATCGCCGCGCCAGTCACCCAGCGGCATCGCCGCGGAGACCGTCTCGCCGTCGTGCGGCATCGGGGCGAGGAGCAGCCCCGTGTGGGTCGCGACGTGCACGAACCCGGTCGTCTCGTCGAGATCGAGGGCGTGCACGTGCGAGACGCCGGCGACCTTCTCGCTCGACTCGGGCGGGGTGGCCGCGTCGCCGGCTGCGCTATCCGCACCGGGCGTGTTGGCGGCGCTGCAGGCGCCGAGCAGCATCGTGAGCGAGAGGGCCGCACTGACGGCGGCCGAGCGGCGCGAGGCAGGGGTGAGAGTCAGGGGCACTGACCCATGGTGCCACTGGAGGCTGTGTCGTGCCTTCTCGCGGCGCGCGCGGAGCATCCGTCGCTAACGGCTCTCGAGGACCGCCATCGCCGCGTTGTGGCCACCGATCGCGGAGACCGCGCCGCCGCGCTGCGCGCCCGAGCCGCAGAAGAGGATGCCCGGCAGGCCCGTGTCGACGCCCCAGCGCGCGGCCGGGGTCGAGAGGTCGGCGCCGTCCTCCGCCCACGGCCACGCGAGATCGCCGTGGAAGATGCTGCCGGCGGGTAGGCGCAGGGCGTGCTCGAGGTCGCGCGTCGTCTTCGTCTCGAGGCAGGGGTTCCCGTCGCCGTCGGTCATGAGCAGGCTCTCGATCGGCTCGGCGAGCACCGAGTTCAGCGAGTCGAGCACGCCGCGCTCGAATCGCGCGCGCATGGCGTCGTTCGTGCGCTCGGTCAGCAGGCGGTCGGGCGTGTGGAGGGCGAAGACCGTGAGGGTCTGGGCTCCGGCCGCCTGCAGCTTGGGCGACAGGATCGACGGGTCGGTGAGCGAGTGGCAGTAGATCTCGGCGGGGATCGGGTCGGGGATGCGGCGCTCGACGGCGGCGTCGTAGGCCGACTGCAGCTGCGACCACGTCTCGTTGATGTGGAAGGTGCCGCCGAACGCCGCCGCGGGGTCGATGCTCGCGTCGCGCAGGCGGGGGAGTCGCGTGAGCAGCATGTTGACCTTGACCTGCGCGCCCTCGGCGTCGGGCGCGGCCGCGCCGAACTCGTCGTCGGCGTCGCCCGCGGCGAGGAGGCGGGCGAGCTCCTGCGGCGAGCAGCCGACGAGGACGTGGTCGGCGGCGATGCGGCGCTCGGTCGCGTCGGTGTCACTGCCGTCCTGCCGCACCGTCACGACGCGGTCGGGGCTCAGCGCGGTCACGTCGGCATTCGTGGTGAGGATGCTCCCGGCCAGTCGCGCCGCCCGCGCGAGCTCGCCGCTCACGGCGCCCATGCCTCCGACGGGAACGTTCCAGTCGCCCGTGCCTCCGCCGATCACGTGGTACAGGAAGCAGCGATTGGCGTTGAGGGTGGAATCCACGTTCGGGGCGAAGGTGCCGATGAGCGCGTCGGTGTAGACGACCCCGCGCACGAGATCGTCGGCGAAGGTCTGCGCGATCGCGGTGCCCACGGGCTGCTCGATGAGGGCATCCCACACCGCGTCGTCGGCGACGGCCGCGCGCGCCTCGGAGCGCGTCAGGAGCGGGTCGGTGACGGTCGGGAAGAGCCCGCGCGCGAGGCGCTGGGTGCCCTCGTAGAAGCGGCCCCACGCCTCGGCGTCTTTGCTCGCGCCGAGGGCGGCGAACGCGGCGGCGGTCGCGGCGGCGTCGTGGTTGTCGACGAGGAGGCCGCGGTCGGTTCCGGGCAGCGGCGTGTACGACGAGTAGCGGCGCGGCGCGAGACGGATGCTCAGCCCGAGGTCGTCGATGATGCGCTGGGGGAGCATGCTCACGAGGTACGAGTAGCGGCTGAGCCGGGCATCCACGCCGGGGAAGGCCTGCGCCGAGATCGCGGCGCCGCCGAGCACGTCGAGGCGCTCGAGCACCTCGACCTCGAGGCCCGCGCGGCTCAGGTAGGCGGCGGCGGCGAGGGCGTTGTGGCCTCCGCCGATGATGACGACGTCGCGGCGCTCGGTGGGCGGGGTCACGGGCGGGGCTCCTTCGCGGCGGTGCGGGCCCGCGACTGTGCGGGCGGGTTCCGTCAGCCTACGACCGCGCGAGCGAGCACCTCGCGCACCGCGACGATCGCGGGGCGCGACGCCGATGACCGGCGCGCGGCCGTGAAGACTTCGCGCGACGGCGAGCCCGGCAGGTCGACGAGCCGCACGGGCGCGCGACCGCCCATCCACAGCAGGTCGGGCAGCAGCGCGACCGCGTGCCCAGCCTCGATGAAGCGCACGTGCGCCTGCAGGTCGGCGGTCTCGAAGCGCACGTCGGGCTCGAAGCCCGCGAGCCGGCACTGCTGCTCGGCCCAGTGCCTGCTCGCGGTGCCGCGCGGCTCCATGACCCAGGCGGCGTCGGCCGCGTCGGCGAGCGCGCGCCCGCGCCAGCCGCGCGGCACGCCGAGCCGCAGCGCGTCGCGGTGCAGCGGCACGCGGTCGAGCTCGCTCCGCAGCGGGGCCGCGTGCGCGGGGTACTGCTCGGCGATCACGAGGTCGAACTCGCGCGCCCACACCTCGTCGAGCGCGCTCTCGGGCTCGCGCTGCGTCACCTCGACCCGCAGCGACGGATGCTCGGCCTCGAGCAGCGACAGCGCCCGGGGCACGATGCCGAGGGCGGCCGACTGGAACACCGCGAGCCGCACCGTGCCCCGCAGCGGCTCGCCCTCCGTCGCGGCGAGGGATGCCCCGAGCGCCGACTCGAGGCGCTCCATCTCGTCGAGGAGGCGGCCTGCTCCCTCGACCAGCAGCTCGCCCTGCGGAGTCAGCTGCACGCGCCGGCCGGAGCGCTCGAGCAGAGGCACGCCCGCCTCGACCTCGAGCTGCGCGAGCTGCTGCGAGATCGTCGACGGGCTGTACGCGAGGGCGCGCGCGACGGCGTGCAGGGTGCCGCGTCGGTGCACCTCGCGCAGGAGGCTCAGGCGGCGGAGATCGAGCACGGGGGCCTCCTCGATGACTGTTCGGGCATCCCGAACAATACTGTGCGTGAATGCTCGCTTTTCGTGACGGCCCACCGCGCGCACACTGAGATCCAGGTGGGCCGCACGGGCCGCGCGGTGTGCGCGCGACCGGGCCCCTCTCCGCGGAGGCTGACAGGCTGATGACCATGAGCACCCCGATCGACACCCCGAGCGAGGCACTCGCACTCGAGCCGCTCGGCGACGAGGCCGTCGCGCTCGTGCGCCGCTGGCTCGACGAGGCCGGCGACGCGAAGCCCGACGCCGCGGCCGCCCGCCTCGCGGGTCTGCTGAAAGACCCGGACGGCCTGCACTTCGCCATCGGGTTCGTCGACCGCGTCGCGCGCCCGGAGGATCTCCGCGTCGCCGCCCGCGACCTGGAGGAGCTCAGCGAGCGCATCCCTAAGTTCCTGCCCGCTCCGCTGCGCGGACTCATCGCCCTCGGCGGCGGCTTCGCGCGGTTCCTGCCGAACCCGATCATCCCGATCGCGCGCCGCGTGCTGCGCGGCATGGTCGGCCACCTCATCGTCGACGCGACGCCCGAGAAGCTCGGCACGACGCTCGCGACGCTGCGCGAGAACGGCGACCGGCTCAACATCAACCTGCTCGGCGAGGCCGTGCTGGGCGACGCGGAGGCGGACAAGCGACTGGCGGGCATCCACGCCCTCGTCGCGCGCGACGACGTCGACTACGTCTCGGTCAAGGTGTCGTCGATCGTCAGCCAGCTGTCGATGTGGGCGTTCGACGAGACCGTCGACCGCGTCGTCGAGCGCCTCGTGCCGCTCTACGAGGAGGCGTCGCGCTCGGGCACGTTCCTCAACCTCGACATGGAGGAGTTCCGCGACCTCGACCTGACCATCGCGGTCTTCGAGAAGCTGCTCGACCGCCCGACCCTGCACGGCTTCGAGGCCGGCATCGTGCTGCAGGCGTACCTTCCCGAGGCCGTCCCGGCGCTCGAGCGGCTCACCGCGTGGGCGCAGCGCCGCCGGGCCGCGGGCGGCGCGGGCATCAAGGTGCGCGTCGTGAAGGGCGCGAACCTCGCGATGGAGCGCGTCGACGCCGCCGTGCACGGCTGGCCCGTCGCGGTGCTGCCGAGCAAGCAGGCGAGCGACGCGAACTACAAGCGCGTGCTCGAGCTCGCGCTGCGCCCCGACCGCGTCGACGCGGTGTGCATCGGCGTCGCCGGCCACAACCTCTTCGACATCGCGTGGGCGCACCTGCTCGCGACCTCGCGCGGCGTCGCCCGGGCGGTCGAGTTCGAGATGCTGCTCGGCATGGCGCCCGACCAGGCGGAGTCGGTGCGTCGCTCGGTCGGCTCGCTCCTGCTCTACACGCCCGTCGTGCACCCGGAGGACTTCGAGTCGGCGATCAGCTACCTCATCCGCCGCCTGGAGGAGAACGCGAGCACCGAGAACTTCCTCTCGGGCGCCTTCGAGCTCGCCGCCTCGCACCAGATGTTCGCCCGCGAGGAGTCGCGCTTCCGCGCCTCCCTCGCCGACCTCGTGGCGCATCCGGGCGCGCCGGCTCCGCACCGCGTGCAGAACCGGCTGACGGGGGCGGATGCTCCGCGCGAGCTGCCCCTCGGCGCGACCGCCGACTCGCTCGGCGTGCGCGAGAACTTCGACAACGAGCCCGACACCGACCCGGCGCTGCCCGCCAACCGGGAGTGGGGCCGCGCGATCCTCGAGCGCTCGCACGCGACCGTGCTCGGCGCCGACGCCGTGGCCGCCGCCGCGATCGCGACGCCGGGCGAGATCGAGCGCGTCGTCGCGGATGCGCGCGCCGCCGCATCCGCGTGGGCGTCGCGATCGGTCGACGAGCGCGCGGGCGTCCTTCATGCGGCGGGGCGGATGCTCGCCGCGCGCCGCGCGGACCTTCTCGAGATCATGGCCGCCGAGGCCGGCAAGACCCTCGCCGAGGGCGACCCGGAGATCAGCGAGGCGATCGACTTCGCGCACTACTACGCCGAGAGCGCGCGCGAGCTGGAGCGCGTCGAGGGCGCGCGGTACTCGCCCGTGCGGCTTACGCTCGTCGTGCCGCCGTGGAACTTCCCCGTCGCGATCCCGGCGGGCGGCGTTCTCGCGGCGCTCGCCGCGGGCAGCGCGGTCATCATCAAGCCCGCTCCGCAGGTGCGCCGCTGCGCGGCCGTCATGGTGCAGGCGCTGTGGGATGCCGGGGTGCCGCGCTCGGTGCTGCAGTTCGTGGACGTGCCCGAGAACGAGCTCGGGCAGCAGCTCGTGAGCCACCCGGCCGTCGACCGCGTCGTGCTCACAGGGGCGTTCGAGACGGCGGCGCTGTTCCGCTCGTGGCGGCCCGACCTGCCGCTGCTCGCGGAGACGAGCGGCAAGAACGCGATCGTCGTGACGCCCTCGGCCGACTACGACCTCGCCGCCGCCGACCTCGCGCGCTCGGCGTTCGGGCACGCGGGGCAGAAGTGCTCGGCGGCCTCGCTCGGGATCCTCGTCGGCTCGGTCGCCGACTCGCCCGCCTTCCGCCGCCAGCTCGTCGATGCCGTGTCGACCATGAAGGTCGGCTGGGCGGGGGAGCCCACGACGGTCGTCGGACCGCTCATCGAACCGGCCGCGGGCAAGCTGCTGCGCGGGCTGCGCGATCTCTCTCGGGGCGAGTCATGGCTCATCCAGCCGCGCCAGCTCGACGAGGAGGGGCGGCTGTGGTCGCCGGGCCTGCGGCTCGACGTCGCGCCGGGCAGCGAGTTCCACACGACGGAGTACTTCGGGCCCGTGCTCGGGCTCATGCGCGCCGCCGACCTCGACGAGGCGCTCGCGCTTCAGAACGCGACGCCGTACGGCCTCACGGCGGGGCTGCACTCGCTCGACGCGGCGGAGGTCGAGCACTGGGTCGACCGCGTCGAGGCGGGCAACCTCTACGTGAACCGCGGCATCACGGGCGCGATCGTGCGCCGCCAGCCGTTCGGCGGCTGGAAGCGCTCGAGCGTCGGCGGCTCTACGAAGGCCGGGGGGCCGTCGTACGTGTTCGGCTTCGGATCGTGGGAGCCGGTCGAGCGCTCGGCGAAGCAGAACCTCAGCATGCGGGGGCTGAGCGCGCCGGTGCGGCGGGTGCTCGAGGCGGCGCAGCCGGGGCTCGACTTCGCCGGCTTCGACGCGGCGCGCGCCGGGGCGCTCTCGGACGAGCGCGCGTGGGTCGACGAGTTCGGCGTCGCGCGCGACGTGAGCGACCTCGGGGTCGAGCGCAACGTGCTGCGCTATCGCGTGCCGACCGAGCCCGTCGTCGTGCGGCTCGCGTCGGGCGGCTCGTCGGGTGCGCTCGTGCGGGTGCTGCTCGCGGCGGTGCGCGCGGGCGCGCCGGTCGCCGTGTCGACGCCCGTCGCGCTGCCGTCGGCCGTGCTGTCGCTCGCGGAGGAGTTCGACTCGCCGCTGCGCGCCGCCTCGATCGCGATCGAGAGCGATGCGGCGTTCACGGAGCGCGTCGTCGCGGAGCGCCCGGCGCGCATCCGCCTCATCGGGGGTTCTGCCGACGGCGGGGCGGATGCTCGGCCGGGGTCGGAGGTCGCGCGCGAGCTCTCCGCCGCCCTCGCCGGAGACCCCGACGTCGCGATCTGGTCGGGGCCCGTCACGACCGCGGGCCGCGTCGAGCTGCTGCCATTCCTGCGGGAGCAGTCAGTGACGATCACGGCGCACCGGTTCGGCAACCCGTACCCGGCGCTCGCCGAGCTGC
>NZ_JAUSMI010000084.1 GCF_030645145.1 Microcella sp.
CGCAGAAGCGCTAGGCGTCCCCTCCGCCCCGCCCCGGCCGCGGTCGAGCCGGAAAGTCGCACGTGAGCCCGAACGTTCGGGCTCATTCGCGCCGAAGGGGCTCAATCGTGCGACTCCTTACGGCGCGGCGCGCGCCCAACGGCGGCCGACACGCCTCAGCGTGCAGGCGGGCGGCCGCCGACACGACTCAGCGCGTCGGCGGGCGGCCGCCGATACGACTCAGCGCGTCGGCGGGCGGCGGCCGATACGACTCAGCGCGCAGGCGGGCGGCCGCCGATGCGGCTCACGGCGATGGCCGCGACGCGCTGACCCTCGCGCGCGGCGTGAGCGAGGTCGGCTCCGGCGAGGCGCGCGGCGAGGAAGCCGGCCGTGAACGAGTCGCCGGCCCCGGTCGGATCGACCGTCGGCACGCGCTCGGCGTCGAGCGACGCGACCCTCGCACCCCCCTCGGCGCGGAGCTCGGCGATCGTCACGCCCGCGGCCCCGCACGTGAGCACGACGGCCGGCGCGAGGTCGAGCAGCGCCTCGGCCACGAGCGCGGGCGGTGCGCCCGCGTCGAGCCCCGCGAGCAGGCGCCCCTCGTCGAGGTTCGGCCGCAGGACGTCCACGCCCGTGATCGCGGAGCGGAACGCCGCGACGCCGTAGTCGGCGATGAACCCGGTCGAGCTGGGGTCGAGCGAGACGCTCGCGCCGTGCGCGTGAGCGCGGTCGACGAGCTCGCGCAGCGCGCGGGCCGAGAGGGCGTCGACGAGCGAGTACCCGGTCAGATGCAGGATGCCCGCGGTCGCGAGCAGAGCATCCGTCACCTGGGAGGGATCGAGGGTCGCATTCGCGCCCCGATCGGTGAGCATCGAGCGCTGCTGCCCCTCGACGAGGATGACGATCGTTCCGGTCGGCCGATCGTGATCCTCGTGCAGGTGCGCGTCGACGCCCGCGGCGGCGAGCTCTCGGGCGTGCCGGTCGGCGTCGCCCGCGCCGACGCGGCCCACGAAGTCGACGCCCGTGCCGAGCCAGCCGAGCCACGCGGCCGTGTTCGCCGCGCTCCCGCCGGGCTGGCGGGTGATGCGCGAGGTCGTGTCGGTGTCGGGCCGGATGGGGCCGGAGGGCACGACGATGATGTCGTCGATGACGTCGCCCACGAGGAGTGCGCGCGGTCCGGTCACGGGTGAGTCCCGGCCGCTCAGGCCGAATGCCGCGCGGCCCAGGCCGTCGCGATGCGGCCGGCGACGCGCACGTTGTTGCGCGCGAGGTCAAGGTTGACCTCGAGGCTGCGCCCACCCGAGAGCTCGACGATCGTGCCGAGGAGGAACGGCGTGACGGCCTTGCCCGTGACGCCCGCGGCGTCGGCGAGCGCGAGGGCCTCGGCAAGCACGCGGTCGTGCTCCTCGGGCTCCCAGGCCTGATCGGCGGGGACGGGGTTCGCGACGACGATGCCCTGGCGGTGCCCGAGCGCGTCGTGCGCGGCCATGACCGCCGCGACCTGCGTCTCGTCGTCGACCGACCAGTCGAGCGTGAAGGCGCTCTCGCGCAGCCAGAAGCTCGGGAACACCGTCGTGCCGAGCCCGATCACGGGCACCGAGTAGGTCTCGAGCCGCTCGAGCGTCGCGGCGATGTCGAGCACGCTCTTCACTCCCGCCGAGACGACCGTGATGGGCGTGACCGCGAGGGTCGAGAGGTCGGCCGACTCGTCGAAGGTCTCGCTCGCGCCGCGGTGCACGCCGCCGAGACCGCCCGTGGCGAAGACGCGGATGCCCGCCATCGCCGCGAGGTGCGCGGTCGCCGCGACGGTGGTCGCCCCGCTCGCGGCGCGGGCCGCGAGGATGGGCAGGTCGCGCACGCTCGCCTTCGCCATCTCGTCGTCGGAGATGCGGCGCACCCCCTCGGCGTCGAGGCCGATGCGCGCGACGCCGTCGAGCACCGCGATCGTCGCGGGCGTGACGCCCTGGTCGCGGAGGATGCCCTCGAACTCGAGCGCCGCCTCATGGTTGCGGGGGCGCGGCAGGCCGTGGCTGATGATCGTCGACTCGAGGGCGACGACGGGGCGCCCGGCGGCGAGCGCCGCGGCCACCTCGTCGGAGAGCTGGAAGGGCTGGGTCACCGGGTCAGGCTATCGGGCGGCCGCCCGCCCGTCTGCGCGCGACCGTGACGCCGCGTGACGCTCCGACCCGCGGCCGTCGCGCGGGCCGCCTAGCGTGGAGGACACGATGAGCTCGAGCGCAGCATCCGCCCCCGTGCCCGCCACCACAGTGCACGACTCCCGGCGCTTCCCTCCCTCCGCCGCGTTCGCCGCGCAGGCCAACGTCACGCCCGCCGACCTCGCGGCGCTCCCCGCCGACCCGCTGACCTTCTGGGAGGAGCAGGCGCACCGCCTGCCGTGGGCCCGGCCCTGGGTGTCGGTGCACGAGTGGGTGCCGCCGAGCGAGGACGACCCGCTGAGCCCGCGGGCGACCTGGTTCGCCGGTGGTGCGCTCAACGCGAGCGTCGTGTGCGTCGACCAGCACGTGGCAGCCGGCCGCGGTGATACCGTCGCCCTGCACTTCGAGGGCGAGCGCGGCGACCGCGAGACCGTCACCTACGCCGAGCTGCAGCGCCGCGTCGCGCAGGCGGCGCATGCGCTCGAGGCTCTCGGCGTCGAGGCCGGCGACCGCGTCGTCATCTACCTGCCCGTGCTCATCGAGACGGTCGTCGCGGCCCTCGCCGTCGCGCGCATCGGCGCCGTGCACTCGCTCGTCTTCGGCGGGTTCTCGGCCGAGGCGCTGCGGTTCCGCGTCGCCGACACGGGCGCGAAGGTCGTCATCGCGAGCGACGGGCAGTTCCGGCGCGGAGCAGCGGTCGGCGTGAAGGGCATCGTCGACGCGGCAGTGGCGGGGCTCGCGCACGTCGAGCACGTCCTCGTCGTCCGGCGCACCGGCGACGAGACCCCGGGCACGCCCTGGATCGAGGGTCGCGACGTCTGGTGGCACGAGGCGGTGGGTGCTCAGCCCGAGCAGCACGCGGCTCCCGAGCTCGACGCCGAGCATCCCCTCTTCATCACCTACACGAGCGGCACGACCGGGCGGCCGAAGGGCGTCGTGCACACGACGGGCGGCTACCTCGTGCAGGCGAGCTGGTCGCACTGGGCGGCCTTCGATGCGAAGCCCTCCGACGTGTACTGGTGCACCGCCGACCTCGCGTGGGTGACGGCGCACACCTACGTGCTTTACGGTCCACTGTCGAACGGCGCCTCGATCGTGATCGCCGAGGGCTCGCCCGACCACCCGACGCCGACGCGGCACGCCGAGATCATCGAGCGGCTCGGCGTGACGGTCTACTACACGGCGCCGACGCTCATCCGGACCTTCATGGCGCGCTTCCCCGACGGATTCCCCGCGTCGTTCGACCTGTCGAGCGTGCGGCTGCTCGGCACGGTCGGCGAGGCGATCAACCCGGAGGCGTGGGTGTGGTTCCACGCGAACGTCGGTGGTGGTCTCGCCCCGATCGTCGACACGTGGTGGCAGTCGGAGTCCGGGGCCGCGATCGTCTCGACCCTGCCCGGCGTGCACGAGGGCGTGCCGGGCGCTGCCGGCGTCGCGCTGCCGGGTCTCGCCGTGCGCGTCGTCGACGAGACGGGGGCGGATGTCGCGCCGGGCGCGAGCGGGTACATCACGATCGAGGGGCGCTGGCCCGCCATGGCGCGCACCGTGTGGGGCGACCACGACCGGTATCGCGCCGCCTACTGGAGCCGGTTCGACGGCCTCTTCCTCGCGGGCGACGGCGCGACGATCGACGAGCGCGGGTACGTGCGATTGCAGGGTCGCGTCGACGACGTCATCAACGTCTCGGGGCACCGGCTGTCGACGATCGAGATCGAATCGGCGCTCGTCGCGCACCCCCTCGTCGCGGAGGCGGGCGTCGTGGGCGTCGCCGATGCCGTGACGGGGCAGGCGGTCGCGGCGTTCGTCGTGCCGGTGACGCGGCCCGGTGCGGAGGGCGGCGACGCGGGGGCCGGCGGCGTGGGCGACTCCGATCTCGACGTGGCCGCGTGGCGCGCCGCGGCATCGGATGCCCGTGCCGAGCTCGCGGCGCACATCGCGCGGGTCATCGGCCCGGTCGCCAAGCCCAAGCACGTGCTGCTCGTGCCCGACCTGCCGAAGACCCGCTCGGGCAAGATCATGCGCCGACTCCTCGGCGACGTGCTCGACGGGCGCGAGCTCGGCGACACGACCTCGCTGCAGGACGAGTCGGTCGTCCCGGCGATCGCGGCGATCGCTCGCGGGTAGGGCGCGGTTCGGAGGCGGCGGGCGCGGGCGCCTCGGCATGTCCGCAGCCGCTCACCAGTGGCCGGGACCGCAGTACCAAATGCAGTCTTGGTAGACCCTGCCCAACGACCTTGCGGGCCGTACAACCCTGACGCGCGGCGTTCTGACTGCATTTGGTAACGGACTGAAGAGAGGGGGTGCGCGGGGCGGGGCGCCGGGGCGCTCGCGCCCCCCGCGACTACGCTCGAGTCGTGCCCGAGCCCCTGCCGATCGACCCGCTCGCCGAGGCGCGTCGGCAGTGGATCGCCCACGGCTGGAGCGACGCCGCCGACGGCATGACCCTCGTCACCTCCGTGATGCGCGCGCACCAGCTGCTGCTCGCGCGCGTCGAGGGCACGCTCAAGCGCTTCGACCTGTCGTTCGCGCGCTACGAGCTCCTGCAGCTGCTGAGCTTCACGAAGGACGGCGTCATCCCGATGGCGAGCGCGACCGCTCGCCTGCAGGTGCACCCGACGAGCATCACGAACACGGTGCAGCGCCTCGAACGCGACGGCCTCATCGCGCGCGAGCCGCATCCGCGCGACGGGCGGGCATCCATGCTGCTGCTGACGGATGCGGGCCGGGCCGTGGCGGCGCAGGCGACGGCGGCGCTCAACTCCGAGGTCTTCACCGAGCCGGGGATGCCGCGCGACGACGTCGCGTCGATTGTGCGCGCGCTCGCCCGCTTCCGGGAGAGCGCGGGCGACTTCGTCACCCCGCCGCCGACGCCCGACCCGCTCTAGCCGCCGGCCGCGCCCCGCACGACCCGCTCCGCCCGAGCAGAAGCGACCGCGGCCTACCGGTGCTCGAACCGCGCCTCACGCTTCTCGACGAAGGCGGCCATGCCCTCCTTCTGATCGGCGAGGGCGAAGCCCGCGTAGAAGAGCTGCCGCTCGACGCGGACCCCCTCGGCGAGGGACGACTCGAACGCGGCGTTCACTGCGGCCTTCGCGGCCTGGGCGACGGGCTTCGACTTCGACGCGACGGTCTCGGCGAGAGCCATCGCCTCGTCGAGCAGGGAGTCGGGGGCGACCACGCGCGCGACGAGGCCCGTGCGCTCGGCCTCGTGGGCATCCATCATGCGACCGGTGAGGATGAGCTCCATCGCCTTCGCCTTGCCGATCGCCCGGGTGAGGCGTTGCGTACCGCCGATGCCGGGGATGACTCCGAGGTTGATCTCGGGCTGGCCGAACTTGGCCGCCTCGGAGGCGATGATGAGGTCGCAGAGCATCGCGAGCTCGCAACCGCCGCCGAGGGCGAAGCCGTTGACGGCCGCGATGACCGGAGTGCGGACGGCGGCGAGGGCGTCCCACCCGGCGAAGAGGCGCTCGCGCGCGACCTGCTCGTAGGTGGCGCTCGCCATCTCCTTGATGTCGGCGCCGGCGGCGAAGGCCCGCCCCGCGCCCGTGATGACGATCGCGCCGATGCCGGGGTCGGCATCCCACGCCTGCGCCTGGTCGACGACCTCGGTCATGAGCTGCGAGTTGAGCGCGTTGAGCGCGTCGGGCCGGTTGAGCGTGATGAGGCCGACGCGGCCGCGCTGCTCGGTGAGGATGGTGCTCGTGCCGGTCATGAGGTCCCTTCGCCGCGCTCGACTGCGACGTCGGTCGTCAGGCTGCGCTCTCGGATGTCGGTGATGATCGCCGAGAAGTCTCGCATCGCTCCGTCGCCCTCGGCGAAGCGCGCGTAGATCTCGGCGGCGAGCGATCCCGCCTCGGCGTGCACGCCCGTCGACGCGATGGCCTGGGCCGCGAGGTCGAGATCCTTCGCCATGAGCGCGCTCGCGAATCCGGGCTGGTAGTCGCGGTTCGCGGGGCTCGCGGGCACGGGGCCGGGCACGGGGCAGTTGGTCGTGAGCGCCCAGCACTGACCGCTCGCGTTCGCGGCGACCTCGAAGAGCGCGTCGTGCGTGAGCCCGAGCCGCTCGCCGAGCACGAACGCCTCGCTCACGGCGATCATCGACACCCCGAGGATCATGTTGTTGCACACCTTCGCGGCCTGACCGAGGCCCGGACCGCCGCAGTGCACGACGCGGCGCCCCATCGCCTCGAGGAGGGGTCGCGCCTCGGCGACGTCGTCGTCGGCGCCGCCGACCATGAACGCGAGCGTCGCGGCCTCGGCGCCCATGACGCCGCCCGAGACGGGGGCGTCGATGTTCCGGTGGCCGGCCGCGACGGCGAGCTCGTGCGCCTGCCGCGCGTCGTCGACCGCGATCGTCGAGCACTCGACGAAGAGCGTGCCGGGGGCGGCCATGGCGAGCAGACCCGCGTCGCCGCTTCCGTCGCCGCTGCCGCTGTACGCGCTGAGGACGTGCCGCCCGACGGGCAGCATCGTGATGACGACGCGCGCCCCCGCGACGGCCTCGGCCGCCGTCGCCGCGATCGGGACGCCCGCCTCGCGCGCGTGCGCGACGGCCTCGGCCGACAGGTCGAACCCGCGCACATCGACGCCCGCGCGGGCGAGGTTCGCCGCCATCGGCGCCCCCATGTGCCCGAGCCCGATGAACGCGACCGGCCCCGCGGCCGCCGCCCCGCCTACCGTGCGGTCGACCCCGCCGGATGCTCTCTCGCTCGTCATGATGCCTCCCACTCCCCCGTGCCGAATCTGACCCGCTCGGCCTCGTCGAGCGGAGCGAATGCCGCCTCGACCGCGGCCGGATCGACCTCGGCGAGCGTCGGCGGGCTCCACCGCGGCGAGCGGTCCTTGTCGATGACCTGCGCGCGCACGCCCTCGGCGAAGTCCGGCGCCGCGAGCGCGCGCAGCGCGGCCCGGAACTCGAGCGCGAGCGCCTCCTCGAGCGACGCCGCGCGCGCGGAGCGGCGCAGCGCGGCGAGCGTCACTGCGATCGCGCTGGGCGAGCGGGCTGCGAGGGCATCGGCGGCGGCGTTCGCCGCCTCGTGATCGGATGCCCGCATCCGCCCCATGATGGCGCTCGCGTCGTCGCCGGCGTACGCCGCGTCGATCCACGCGCGCTCGTCGAGAAGCGGGGCCGCGCCCGCCGGCTCGGCGAACTCGGCGATCGTCGCGTCGACCGCGGCCGAGGCGTCGCTCTCGGCCGCCGGGTCGAGCAGCTCGAGCGCGGCGACGAGCTCGCCGAGGCTCCGGCTCGGCACGCGCGCGTCGGCGAGCCCGACCGCGATGGCGTCGTCGGCGCCGATCATCGTGCCGGTGAGGGCGAGGTGCGTGCCGAGCTCTCCGGGCGCGTGCGACAGCAGCCACGTGCCGCCGACGTCGGGAATGAAGCCGATGCCGGTCTCGGGCATGCCGATGCGCGAGCGCTCGGTGACGACGCGGTGCGAGCCGTGCGCCGAGATGCCGACGCCGCCGCCGAGCACGATGCCGTCCATGAGGGCGACGTAGGGCTTCGGGTAGCGGGCGATCGCGGCGTTGAGGCGGTACTCGTCGCTCCAGAAGGCGGCGGCCGCGGCTCCTCCGCCAGCGCGCGCGTCGGCGTGCAGCGACACGATGTCGCCGCCCGCGCACAGCCCGCGCTCGCCCGCGCCGACGACGGCGACCGCGAGCACGTCGTCGCGCGCCGCCCACTCGTCGAGCGCGGCGCGCATCATGACGACCATGCCGCGGGTGAGCGCGTTGAGGGCGCGGGGCCGGTTGAGGGTCAGCAGCCCGAGCGAGCCGCGCACCTCGACGAGCAGCTCGGGCTCGCCGCCGCTCACGAGACCTTCTCGAGCACGCTGCGGCCGATGATGAGCTTCATGATCTCGTTCGTGCCCTCCAGGATCTGGTGCACGCGGAGGTCGCGCACGACCTTCTCGATACCGTACTCGGCGAGGTAGCCGTAGCCGCCGTGCAGCTGCAGGGCGGCGTTCGCAGCCGTGAAGGCGACATCGGTCGCGAAGCGCTTCGCCATCGCGCAGTGCGCGGCGACGTCGGGATGCCCGCTGTCGATCGACTGCGCGGCGCTGCGGAGGAGCAGGCGGGCGGCCTGCAATTCCGTCTCCATGTCGGCGATCGTGAACACGAGCGACTGCTGGCTCGACAGCGGAGCCCCGAACGCGCGCCGGGTCGAGATGTGGCGCACGGCGCGGTCGAGCGCCCACTGCGCGCCGCCCAGCGAGCACGCGGCGATGTTGAGCCGGCCGCCGTTGAGCGCCTTCATCGCCATCGAGAAGCCCTCGCCCTCGGCGCCGAGACGGTCGGCGGCGGGCACGCGCACGCCGTCGAGGATGACGGGGCGGGTGGGCTGCGCGTTCCAGCCCATCTTCATCTCGTTGGGCCCGAACGAGAGCCCAGGGGCATCGGCGGGCACGATGAACGCCGTGATCCCGGCAGGCCCCGCCGCACCCGTGCGGGCCATGACGATGTAGACGTCGGTGCTGCCGGCACCGGAGATGAACTGCTTGACGCCCGTGAGAACGTAGTCGTCGCCGTCGCGCACCGCGCGGGTCGCGAGGGCGGCGGCGTCGGAGCCGGCGTCGGGCTCGGTGAGGCAGTAGCTGCCGAGGTGCTCCATGCTCGCGAGCCTCGGCACCCAGCGCTCGCGCTGGTCGTCGTCGCCGAAGGTGTCGATCATCCAGGCGACCATGTTGTGGATGGAGATGTACGCCGCGATCGTGACGTCGCCCTTGGCGAGCTCCTCGAAGATGAGGGCCGCGTCGGCGCGCGTGAGCTCGGTGCCGCCGACTTCCTCCTTCACGTAGATGCCGCCGAAGCCGAGCTCGCCCGCGGCACGCAGCACGTCGAGCGGGAAGTGCTTCTCGCGATCCCACTCGATCGCGTGCGGCTCGAGCTCCTGCTGGGCGAAGTCGCGCACCATCTCGACGAGCGCCTGCTGCTCGTCGCTCAGGCCGTGGGCGGGCGCCGCCATGGGGGCGTCGTTGAGCAGGGTCATCGGGTGACCTTTCCGGTGAGGCTGGCGACGGGTCGCAGGAAGACGGGCCGGGCGAGGAACCACGCGGCGACCATGACGACGACCGAGCCGGCGAAGACGCCGAACCCGATCCACGAGTCGTCGTCGCGCGCGGCGTACATGTGGTTGAGATTGCGGAGCGCGCCCGTCGAGAGGACGAGAGCGACGTGGACGACGATGAACGCCAGGAAGACGAGCATGACCGGGAAGTGCACCGCGCGCGCCCACTCGATGGGGAAGGCGCGATTGAGGCGAGGCGCGTTCGCGGGCCACGCCCCGGACATCCGGAGCCCCGTGATGATCGCGAGCGGCGTGACGACGAAGACGATCGCGAAGTAGCTCAGCTGCTGGAGGCTGTTGTAGTTGACCCAGCCGTTCTCGACCGGCCAGTTGAGCGAGAGGTACTGCAGCAGCGCGGAGGCGGCGTTCGGCACGACCTCCCACGACGTCGGGACGATGCGCACCCAGTGCCCGGTCGCGAAGGCGAGCACGAGGAAGACGATGCCGTTGAGCACGAGCAGCGCGTCGAGCGTGAGGTGGAGCCAGAGCTCGAGCGTGATCTTCTTCGGCGGGTTCTTGGTGCGCAGCGGGCCGGAGTTGTTGCGCGTCCAGTGCCCGGCGGGGCGCTTCGCCGTGCGCACCTGCCACCCGGTGCGGATGATCAGCAGCAGGAACAGGCTCGACAGGAAGTGCGTCGCGTTGAGCCACACCGGCAGCCCGACCGGGGCGCCCTCGGGCAGCTCGGTCTCGCCGGGGTAGCGGGCGATGAACTCCTGCACGGCGGGCAGCTCGCGCAGCGCGCGGGCGGCGACGACGAGCAGAACGAGGCCGACGATCGCGACGAGGATGCTCACGAGCAGCTTCGTCGGCAGCTGCGGCGAGCGGCGCGTGCCGCTCGCCGCCTTCTGGCGGCCCTGGGTCATGCTCATGCTCGCCTACCTCCGCGACTCGAGGGCCGACAGCAGCTGCGGCACGACCTGGAACACGTCGCCCACGATGCCGAAGTCGGCGACCTCGAAGATCGGCGCCGAGGCATCCGTGTTGATCGCGACGATCGTCTTCGCCGTCTGCATGCCGGCCTTGTGCTGGATCGCGCCGGAGATGCCGAGGGCGATGTAGAGGTCGGGCGCGACGGTCGTGCCGGTCTGGCCGACCTGCGCCGCGTGCTCGATGTAGCCCGCGTCGACGGCGGCGCGCGAGGCCCCGACCGCGCCGCCGAGGGCGTCGGCGAGCTGCTCGACGAGGGCGAACTTCTCGGGAGACCCGAGTCCGCGACCGCCGGCGACGACGACCTTCGCGGTGCGCAGCTCGGGGCGGCCGGAGGGGCGCACGGGGGTGGAGGACTCGACCGTCGTGGCGGCACCCGTGACCTCGACGGCGAGCATCTCGACCACGGGGGCGTCGACCGCGGTGGCGCGCGCGTCGATCGCGCCCTGCCGCACGGTGACGATCGGCAGCCCGCCCTCGACTGCGGACGTCGTGGAGTAGGCGCCGCCGAAGACCGAGTGGCTCGCGACGACGCGGTCGCCGTCGAGGCGCACGTCGACGGCGTCCCACGCGAGAGCCCCGCCGACCCGGACGGCGAGTCGGCCGGCGACGTCGCGGCTGTCGATCGAGTGGGCGACGAGGACGACGCCGGGCTGCTCGCGCTCGATCGCCGCGGCGAGCGCCGAGACCTGCGGGGTCGCGATGACCGACGCGGCCTCGGCGGCCTCGGCGACCAGGACGCGCGCGGCACCGAGCGAGCCGAGCGCCGCGGCGAGGCCGGCGGCGTCGGTGCCGGGCGCGACTGTCACGACCGCGACGGTGTCGCCGATCGCGGCGGCGGCTCCGAGGAGACCGGCGGCCGAGTCGGCGGGAGCGCCGTCGGCGGTGAGCTCGATGTGGACGAGTGCGGTGGTCATGGCGGCCTCCTAGACGAGTCGCTGCTCAGCGAGGAACGCTGCGAGCTGCGTGCCCGCGTCGCCCTCGTCGACGATGGGGTCGGCTCCGGTGCGGCCGGGGCGCTGCTCGCAGGTCAGCACGATGGAGGAGGCGCTCGAGCGCGACCCGGCGAGCGCGGGCTCGAGGTCGGCGAGCGAGTGGGAGGCGACGGGCTTCTTCTTGGCGCCCATGATGCCCTTGAACGACGGGAACCTCGGCTCGGGCATCCCCTCGGTGATCGATACGATCGCCGGAAGCGGGGCGCTCACGACGCTCGTCGCGGTCTCCGTAGCGCGCTCGCCGCGCACGCGGCCGCCGTCGATCGCGAGCTCGCTCACGAAGGTGAGGGCTGGCAGGCCGAGGTGCTCGGCGATCATCGCGGGGATCATGCCGCCGCGCCCGTCGGTCGACTCGTTGCCGGCGATGATGAGGTCGGCACTCGCGTCGCGCAGCGCGGCGGCGAGCGTCGCGGCGGTCGTCATCGCGTCGGCCCCGGCGAGCGCGTCATCGACGAGGTGGATGCCCGAATCGGCTCCCATGGAGAGCGCCTTCTTGATCGCGCCCGTCGATTCACTCGGACCCATCGTCAGTGCGACGACCTCGATCGACTTGTCGCGATCCTTGAGCGCGAGGGCGGCCTCGAGGGCCCGCTCGGTGATCTCGTCCACGACCCGTTCGCTCGCGGAGCGGTCGAGCCGCCCGGTCGTGGGGTCGAGCACGCGCTCCTCCCAGGTGTCGGGCACGTGCTTGATCAGGACGATGATCCTCATGGGAACTCCCTCGTTCTGCGCTCTCGCGAGCGCGGCGCCTTGTGGGCGACGGCCACGATACTCGGGCGGCAGAGGAAATGCTAGGGGTTCCTTGTATCTGCACACGTGCTCCGCACGCTCGCTCAGCAGTTGCGGGCGCCCTGCCGCATCCCCGTCTCGTGGAAACGGTCAGCGAGCCACTGCGTGCAGTCGGGGGCCCAGCCTGCAATGACGCTCGCGCGCTCGTCATCGACGGGGATGGTCGTCGTCGCCGCCGAGAGGTATCCGAAGGTCGTGAGGTGGAGCGCGTCCCACTGCGCGGAGACCGCCCGGAGATCCGGGATGACCCATCGCCCATCCCGCCCCGTCACGCGATACCAGTCGTGGCGGCGCGACGCCGTGACATCGAGGGGATGCTCGCGGCACAGCTCCGCCCAATCCTCGGCCGAGCCGATCTCGCGCACACGGCCCTCGCCCACGACCTCCACGAGCGTGGCCGCCATCGGAGCGACGGCGTCCTCGACCAGCGCCATCGCGTCTTCCGGCTCACGCCAGGAGCGCGCGGACTGCGGCAGCGACCACCACGTCCCCGACCAGTTCGCCGTCACGTCGTCCGGACGCTCTCGGCGGGCCCTCTCCTCATCGGCTTCCTGCTCGGCATCCCACCGCGCGACCGACGCGGCACCGGAGGTCAGAGGAGCGAGCGATAGGTCATCGCCCCAGATCGTCATCCACCCCCGGGATGCCCACGGCGCCGCCCACGAGTGCGCCTCATCGGTCGCGACGATCGCGGCTGCTATCGGCCGGAGGGCTGCACGCACCTCGGGGACCGCCGCCAGCTGATCCTCCGCGTCGGGCTCCTGCCAGTAGAGCGCCGAGTCGACCGAGGCGATGAGCGCTTCTCGGAGCAGCCCCTCATCGTTGCCGACCTCATCAGCCGCTCGCAGCGCCACCGCCTCGATTGCGCGCGCGACGTCCCACGGCGCCACCGACCGTTCGGGCGAGCTCGAATCCTTGACGGCCCACCCGAACGTCCAGGACTCAGCGGGCCGGCTCATGCCCATCGAGCTCCAGAGCACGAGCTGACCGACATCCGAGTCGAGTCCGGCGGCGACCTCGAGGCAGAGCCGTCGGCCTCGAGGCCCGGCCAGCAGAGCATCGACGTCACCGGGCGGCATGCGCCGAGCATCCCACGTTCGATGCCCGAGGAACGAGAAAAGCCCCCGCCGAAGCGAGGGCCTTCCGATCTGCGCGCCCGAAGGGACTCGAACCCCTAACCTTCTGATCCGTAGTCAGATGCTCTATCCATTGAGCTACGGGCGCACTGTCACTTTCGCGACTGAGCGAGCATATCAGCGACGCGAGAGGGTCGCGAATCGTGCCGACCACCGCCGGCGAGGGCCTCCCGAGCACGTCGATGCCTTGCCGTTGGCCGACGCTCGCGAGCAGACTGGGCCGACCCGAGACGAGGAGCAGGCCATGGTCGAGGACGACCCGCAGACGACGCACGTCATCAAGCCGCTCACCCTCGAGACCTTCCCCGCCTGGCTCGCCCTCGCCGAGAAGCACAACGGCGTGTGGGGCGGCTGCTACTGCTCGTACTTCCACGGCGACACCGAGCAGACGGTGAAGAGCGAGTACGACCGCCCGACCTTCAAGCGACGGCTCGTCGAGGAAGGGGTGGCGCACGCCGCGCTCGTCTTCGACGGCGACGCCGCGATCGCCTGGTGCGAGTACGGAAGCCCGATCGAGCTTCCCGGCATCTACCACCGCAAGCAGTACGACGCGGGCGAGACGAGCCCGGCGCCCTGGCGCATCACGTGCTTCTTCGTCGACCGCGACCATCGGCGGTCCGGCGTCGCCCGAGAGGCACTGGATGGCGCGCTCGCCCTCATCGCGGAGGCAGGAGGCGGCGAGGTGGTCTCGTTCCCGAACCAGCTGGAGCCCGACACCCGCACGTCGTCGTCGTTCCTGCACAACGGGACTCGCGCGATGTTCGAGAAGGCGGGCTTCACCTTCGAGCGCCGCATCGGCAAGAGCAAGACAGTCATGCGGACGACGGTCGCGCCGGCATGATCGCGCGGGACGGGAGAGGTCCGGCGACAGCGGCCCGAGCGTCGGGCGCTCCTCGCAGCCGTCGGCCCCCTAGGCTGGGCGACGCACCGCACGAAGGAGAACGGGTGACCGCGACCACCGATGCCCCCACGCTCGACGACCGGCCGCTCGTCAGCCCGCGCTACACGGCGCGACTGCTGCAGGGCACGTTCGCCCTCCTGTTCCTGCTCGCGACGCTCGTCGTCGTGGCCCTCGAGCCGGCGACCGTCACGAACCCCTTCTACGCAGGCGGCGCGGCGCTGGTGCTCGTCGCTACGGCCTTCCCGCTCCTCCCCGCCTTCCGCAACGTCCGCTACCGCCCGTGGATGATCGCGATGCCCCTCCTCGACTTCGCCGCGATCCTGCTCATCCGGCTCGAGGGCACGGGCGGGATCACCAACCCCATGGTGATGATCCTCACGATGCCCGCCGTGTGGGTGGGGCTCGTGAAGTCGCGGCGCGCGCTCGCCATGCTCATGCCCGCCGTCCTCGCCGTCGTCGTCCCCGATGCCTTGCTCGTCGCACGGGGCGCCCTCAGCGAATCGACTGCGGATCGTGCGGTCATGCTCATCGCGACCTTCCCGATCGTGATGATGTTCGCGGCCGGAGCCGCCTACGCGATGTCATCGATCCTGGCCGGGCGGCAGATGGAGCTCGCCGACGAGCAGCGCCGCCGGGCGGAGGCGGCAGCCGATGCCGAGCGGGCTCGGAATCTGCTCCACGCCGTCCTCGACACCATCCCTGTCGGAGTCGTGGTCATGTCGCCGACGGGGGAGCGGATCCTGATGAATCGCCGCCTGCGCGAGAGCCCCGAGCTCATGGCTGACGGCGCGGACCCGTGGGACGCGATCCAGGAGGTCCGGGCGCTCATGGTCGATCGCGTCACCCGCATCGAGGAGGAGCAGTCCGCCTTCCAGCATGCGGCGCGCGGCGAGACGGTCACCGACCGGCTCGTCTGGGTGGGGCTCCCCGGCCAGCAGCAGCACGCGCTGTCGGTGTCGACGGGCCCCGTGCACACCGATGCCGGCGAGCACCTCGCGAACGTCCTGGTCGTGAGCGACGTGACGGACTTCATGCACGCGCTCGAGGCGAAGGACGCGTTCATCGGCACCATCTCGCACGAGCTGCGCACACCCCTGACCACGCTCTCCGGCTTCGTCGAGCTGCTCATCGAACGCGAGCACGAGTTCCGCGACGACGTGCGCTCCTGGCTGAAGGTGATCGATCGCAACGTCCGCCGCCAGCACATGCTCGTGCGCGACCTGCTCGCGGCCGCCGCGACCCGCAACGCGCCGATCGTCATCGACCGGCAGCCGAGCGACCTCGCCGCGATCGCTCACGAGGCCGCCCTCGCCGTGCGGAGCGAGGCCGAGCAGAAGGGCGTCGCGGTCGCCGTCTCCGGCGAGGCGACCGGCAACGTCGACCCGCTCCGCATGGCGCAGGTGGTCGAGAACCTGCTCACCAACGCTGTGCGGTACACGCCGGCGGGCGGGAGCGTGAGCGTCTCCGTCGGCGGTGACGCCGACCACCTTCACCTCGTCGTGAGCGACACGGGCGTCGGCATCGCGCCGGAGGATCAGGAGCGGCTGTTCGAGCAGTTCTTCCGCGCGGCCGACGCCCGGGCATCCGCCATTCGGGGCATCGGTCTGGGGCTCGCGATCGTCAAGGCGATCGTCGACGCGCACGGCGGCGAGGTCGCCCTCGAGAGCGAGCCGGGCCGCGGCACGACCGTGACGGTCCGAATCCCTCAGTCCGCCTGACCCGCAGGCGCGGGGCCGCTCGCTCAGTTGACCTGGACGGAGTCGGCGGTACGCGCGGAGACCTCCTCCGGAAACGAGAGGACGAGGTGACGCCCGAGTGCTGTGGCGAGCCGGGCGAGGGTGTCGATCCTGTTCCTCGCTCCGCCGCCCTCCTCGAGTCGGGAGATCACTGACTGGGTCGTCTTCATGCGCGCGGCCAGCTCTCGCTGGCTGAGCCCGGCCGAGGTACGCAGGTCATAGATCAGTTGCCCGAGCGCGAGATCCTGTTCGACTTCGCCGCGGACTTCGCCGCGGACTTCGTCGCCCACCGCACCCCGCCGCTGCTTCACATCTTCCCAACGGGAGTAGTTCGCCATCATGCCCTCCATCACGGGTACTCGATTGCGCACTGCGCGGCAACGCGCTTCGCGCGAGCAACCTCATGCCGCTCGTTACCGCGCTGCTTGCGGAAGGTCGTTAGCAGGACGATCCGCCCATCTCTCGTGAACCGGTAGGTGATGCGTCTCGCGGTCTGCCGGAGCGTGAACCGTAGCTCGAACAGACCATCGCCGAGCGAGCGAGACAACGGCATGCGAGCTGCCGCACCCGAGGTCGCCAGCCTGTCGATGATCACCGCGACCCGGTCCCAGTCGCGCTGGCCCAGACGGCTGAGCCACGCTTCGATCTCGTCATGCAACTCGACTTCAGTCGCGTTCATGATCGCACTCGCGAAATGATCGCACAAGTGCGATATGAGGAGTTGTGCTCGCGTGAACCATGCATCCGCGCCCGGTCACCCGATGAGGTAGACCATCCCGCGGCCCTCAGCCGCTAGCGACTCGACGAACTCCTGTGCTCGCTCGAGATAGTGGAGGACGTAGCGGCGTTCCTCCTCGTCGGTCGCGCCGTGCGGGCTACGCCACGTTCGAGCCCAATCGTCGATCCGCTTCTCGTCCACCTCGCGCAACTGGTCGCGGATGCCGGGCACCTCCTCCGGCAGGATCATCCGCACCCACGGTTCCCAGCCCAGCCCGTGCATGGTCACATTGCCCTCGAACATCCGGTACGCGAATTCGGATGCGGGCCCCTCGGGGCCCGGTCTCGTGAGGGATTGGAGGGCCGACCACGCCTTGTCGAGGTAGAGCATGTCGCACGGCGGCGGGACCTGCTCGAACACGGCGACGCTCGATCTCGCGTGCGGCTCCAACCCCCATGCGTCGGCGAGCGGATCGCTGGAAAGGATGCTGTGCGGATCGTTGATCGCCTGCTGTACAAGCTCGGCATCGAAGGCGTAAGCGTAGTAGCGAATTCCCATGCCGCGATCGTGGCGTCGTATTTGCGGCGGGAAAGCCGCGACCGGCGAACCGAGGACGCGGTGGATGACCCGCGCTCATGTGGAGGAGCCGCCACGCGGCAGAACAACCCAGAAGAGGTCGAGCCCGAGCAGAAGCGTCACGCCGCAGAAGCGGCGGCGGGACCAGATGACACGGAAGCGGAGACGGAGGGATTTGAACCCTCGGTCCCCTAAACGGGGACTCCACCTTAGCAGGGTGGTGCACTCGGCCGGACTATGCGACGTCTCCTGGCGTGAGCCTCCACCACTATAGCCCGTGCGGGGCGGATGCTCGCGCTCAGCCGTTCGCGGCCGAGCAGCGCCGATCCGCGGCGGTCTGACCGGGCACGTTCTCGAGCACCTCGGGTGTCGGCGCCGCGCTGGGCGATCCGGAGGGGGCCGCCGACGGGTCGGCCGATGCGGACTCCGATGGGGCGGGCTCGGCGGTCGCCTCGCCCGATGCGCTCGGGACCGGAGTCGGCGCATTCGGGTCGGCGACCGTCCCGCTCTGCGGCTCATCGGGGATGAACCGCTCGTCGTTCTCGATGAGGCGCATGAGCTCGGCCGCCTCCTCCTCGAGGGGCAGCACGCGTCCGGCGAGCGGGCCCTCGAGCGGCACCTCGCCGGGGTACTGCACGAAGACGATGTTCTCGATCGGCATGTCGGCGAGCACGCGCGCCATGGCGACCATGGTGTCGAGCGGGCGGAGGCTCGTGGAGAGCTCCATCGACTCCGTCGTGACCTTCGCCAGGCCGTACAGAGCGGTGAGATCGGTCAGCACGCCGTCGCTCTGCACCGTGCGGATCATCGACGACAGGTAGACCTGCTGGTTGGAGATGCGTCCGAGGTCGCCGCCGTCGCCCACGCCGTACCGCGTCCGCAGGAACGCGAGCGCCTCGTACCCCTCGACGACGTGCGTTCCGGCCGTCTCGAGCTCGAGTCCCGTGTACGGGTCGGAGATCGGCGCGTCGATGCAGATCTCGACCCCGCCGATGGCCGACGACATGCGCGCCACTCCGTCGAACGAGATCGTGCCGGCGTAGGGGATCTCCAGCCCGGTGAGATCTTCGACGGTGTCGACGACGCACGCGAGGCCGCCCTCGCCGTACGCCTCGTTGATCTGGACGAGCTCCAGCGGCTCCGACGTCGTGCCATCCTCCGCCTCGCACGCGGGGATGTCGACGAGCAGGTCGCGCGGAATCGAGACCGCGACGGCGGACTGCTGGTCCTCCGCGACGTGCACGAGCATGTTGACGTCGTTGAGCGTCGTCTCCCGCTCGTCCGCGTCGGACTGGCCCTCGGCGTTGTCGATGCCGACGATGAGGACGTTGAAGCCGCCCTCCCACTCTCCGACGGTGGGAACCTCTCCGCCCAGGTCGACCGATTCGATCCCGCTGTCGAGCTGGTAGGCCGCGATCGCGGCGACGGATGCTCCGCTCACGAGCACGACCGCCAGTACCCCGGCCACCGCCTTCAGGGCCGTCCGCCACCCCGATGAGCGCTTCAGGCGGCCGTGGCGCACCTCCGCCGCCTCGGCGCGGAGGCCGGAGCGGTCGCGACGTCTCGACTCGGTCATCGTCGCGGCCCGCCTCAGTTCGCGACCGAGCAGGTCTGCTGGGCGGCGGTCTGGCCGAGCACGCCCTCGAGCACCTCGGCCTCGGCGGGCTCCTCGCCGGGGAGCGGGGGAACGGTCGGGGACGCGCTCGGGCCCGGCTCGGCCGTCGAGGTCTCGCTCGGGGCGGGCTCGGGCGCGGAGGGGGCGCTCGGGTCGAGCGCGGCGCCGTTACCGGTGGAGTCCTCCGCGAGGAGGAACGGCTCGTCGTTGCGGATCTTCTCGAACAGCTGCTCGGCGAGGTACTCGACCGGCGCGGCCTTGCCCGTGTAGACGCCGCCGAGACCCGTCGTCGCGGGGTACTGCACGAACGTGATGCTCTCGGTCGGGATGTCCTTGAGCACGAGAGCCATCGAGACCATCGAGTCGATGCTCGCGAGGCTCGACGACAGCGACATCGCCTTCGTCGCGACCTGCGCGAGGCCGTAGAGCTTGGTCGGGTCGGTGAGGGTGCCGCCGCTCTGCAGGGTGCGCATGAGGGAGGACATGTAGACCTGCTGGCTGGAGATGCGGCTGAGGTCGGAGCCGTCGCCGACGCCGTAGCGCGTGCGGAGGAAGGCGAGCGCCGTGTAGCCCTCGACGGTGTGCGTGCCCGCGGTCGGGAGGTCGAGACCGGTGAAGGGGTCGAAGACGGGCGCGTCGACGCAGACGTCCACTCCTCCGACGGCGGTCGACATCATGGCGACGCCGTCGAACGAGATCGTGCCGGCGTAGGGGATCTCGAGCCCCGTGAGCGCCTCCGCGGTGAGCACGACGCAGTTGAGGCCGCCGACGCCGAACGCGGTGTTGAACGGCTGCGCGCTCATCTCGTACGAGGTGCGGCCGTCGGGCAGCGGGCACTCCGGGATCGGCACGACGAGGTCGCGGGGGATGCTCACGGCGATCGCCGACTGCTGGTCCTCCGCGACGTGGACGAGGATGTTGACGTCGTTGAGCGTCGCGCCGTCGCGCTGGTTCTCGTCCTGCTGGCCCTCGGCGTTGTCGACGCCGACGATGAGGACGTTGAAGCCGCCCTCCCACTCGCCGACCGTCGGCACGGAGCGCGCCTCGCCGTTCGCGCCCGTGAGGATGACCTCGTCGATGTTGGCGTCGAGCTGGTTGAGCGTGATCGCGGCGACGGAGGCGCCGCTGACGAGGACGACCGCGAGCGCGGAGGAGAAGACCGAGAGCACCGTGCGCCAGCCGGATGACCGGCGCTGGCGCCCGTGGCGGACGTGCGCGGTCGGCAGCGAGCGGATCGACCGATCGCGCACCTGCTCCGTCATTCGCACTCCCTCTGGCACGGCGAGGACGCCGTCGCGGCGGAGGGCGTGGGATTCGAACCCACGAGACATTCCTGCCCACTGGTTTTCAAGACCAGCTCCATCGGCCGCTCGGACAGCCCTCCTTGGACACCAAACCACGATTCTAGACCGAGGAGGGCTAAGAATCGGCTGGTTCGCCTGCTCCCGAACGAGGGGCCCCCGCGGCGCGCAGCCCGGCGAGCGCGAGCGCGAGGCCGTCGGCGGTGTCGCGCTCGGTCACCTCGGATGCCGCCTCGACGACCTCGGGCGGCGCCTGCCCCATGGCGACGCCGCGGCCGCCGAGACCCGTCGCCCACGCGAGCATCTCGATGTCATTGCGGCCGTCGCCCACGGTCATGACGCGCTCCCCGGGGATGCCGAGGGCATCCCGGACCCGCTCGAGGGCCGTCGACTTGTTGACGCCGTCGGGCGCGATGTCGAGCCACGCCGTCCAGCCCACGTTGTAGCTGACCTGGTGGAGGCCCATGAGCTCGACCACGGCGAGGAACTCCGACATCGCGTGCCCGGGAGAGATGACGACGACGCGCGTCGCGGGCTCGGCGCACAGCTCCTCGAAGGGCACCTCGTGGCTGATCGCGCCGAGCGCGCCGTCCGGGAACCAGCCGGTGTACCGGTAGACGCCCGTCTCGTCCTCGACGGCGTAGTTCGCCTTGGTCAGATGCGGACGGATGCGCGTGAGGACATCCGTCGCATCGAACGTCTCGACGTGGTGGCGCCGGTACCCCGTCGGGGCCTCCGGGTCGCGCCGCAGCGTGATCGCCCCGTTCGAGCACACGACGTAGTGCGGGGCGATGTCGAGGCGCTCGAGCACGGGGAGCGTCATCGCGACCGAGCGGCCCGTCGCGAGCATGACCTCGTGACCGGCGTCGCGGACGCGGTGCACCTCGCGCAGCACGGCGTCCGACAGCGTGCCGTCCTCGTGCAGGACGGTGCCGTCGATGTCGAGTGCGACGAGCCAGCGGTCGCCGGCGGGGATGCTCGGCATCGGGTCGCTCGTCGCCGCGCTCACGCGGTCGACTCCAGCACGGCGAGGCCGCCGAGGTACGGCTGCAGGGCCTCGGGCACCGCGACCGAGCCGTCGGCGCGCTGGTGGGTCTCGAGGATGGCGACGATCCAGCGCGTCGTCGCGAGCGTGCCGTTGAGCGTCGCGACGGGGGCCGTCTTGCCGTCCTCCCCGCGGAAGCGCGTGTCGAGGCGCCGGGCCTGGAAGGTCGTGCAGTTGCTCGTGCTCGTGAGCTCGCGGTACGCGCCCTGCGTCGGCACCCACGCCTCGACGTCGAACTTGCGCGCGGCGCTCGTGCCGAGATCGCCGGCCGCGGTGTCGATGACGCGATAAGCGAGGCCCAGCGCCTGGAGCATCCCCTCTTGGAGGGCGAGGAGCCGCTCGTGCTCGACCTCCGCCTGGGCGGGGTCGATGTAGGTGAACATCTCGAGCTTCTGGAACTGGTGCACGCGGATGATGCCGCGGGTGTCGCGGCCGTAGCTGCCGGCCTCGCGGCGGTAGCAGGTCGACCAGCCCGCGTAGCGCAGCGGCCCGTTCGCGACGTCGATGATCTCGCCCGCGTGGTAGCCGGCGAGGGCGACCTCGCTCGTGCCCGTGAGGTAGAGGTCGTCGTCTGGCAGGTGGTAGATCTCGTCGGCGTGCGCGCCGAGGAAGCCCGTGCCGCTCATGATCTCGGACTTCACGAGGGTCGGGGTGATGAGCGGGGTGAACCCGGCCTCGAGCGCGCGGTCGAGGGCCATGTTCATGAGGGCGATCTCGAGGCGCGCGCCGACGCCCTTGAGGAAGTAGAAGCGCGAGCCCGAGACCTTGACGCCGCGGGGCATGTCGATCGCGTCGAGCAGCTCGCCGAGCGCGAGGTGGTCGCGGGGCTCGAAGTCGAAGGCGGGCCTCTCGCCGACCTCGCGGAGGGTGACGAAGTCGTCCTCGCCGCCCTCGGGGACGCCGTCGAGCACGACGTTGGGGATCGAGCCGGCGATGCGCGTGAACGCCTCGTCGGCCTCGGTCGCCGCGAGCTGCGCGGCCTTGACCCGCGCCGAGAGCTCCTGAGCGGCGGCGACGAGCGCGGCCTTCTCCTCCTTCGGAGCCTGCGCGACGCGCTTGCCGTGCGCGTTCTGCTCGGCGCGGAGGGCCTCGAACGCGGTGATCGCCTCACGTCGAGCGCGATCGGCCGCGACGGCCTCGTCGACGAGCTCGACCGACGATCGCCTCGCCCGCTGGGAGGCCGAGACGACGTCGGGGTTCTCACGCAGCAGCTGGGGGTCGATCACTCCCCTAGTCTGTCACGCGCTCGCAGGGCGACCCCCTCCGCTCGCAGCCCTCCGATGCTCTAGCCTGACGACCATGAGCACCCCTCGCACCGATTCCGCGCGCCCTCGCGCCGCGGTCGTCTACAACCCGATCAAGATCGATGAGGATGCTCTGCGCGAGGCGGTCGCCGCCGCCGAGTCCGAGCACGGCTGGGCCGAGTCGCTCTGGATCGAGACGACCGTCGAGGACCCGGGTGCGGGGCAGGCGCGCACCGCGGTCGACGAGGGCGTCGACGTCGTGCTCGCCGCGGGAGGCGACGGCACCGTCCGCGCCGTGGCCGAGGGCCTGCGCGGCACGGGCACGCCCGTCGCCCTGCTGCCCGCCGGCACCGGCAACCTGCTCGCGCGCAACCTCGACCTCGCGCTCAACGACGTCCCCGGCTCGGTGCAGACGGCCTTCACAGGCTCCGACCGCGCGATCGACGTCGGCGTCGCCGACATCGTCGACGCCGACGGCGGGTCCTCGACGCACGTCTTCGTGGTCATGGTCGGCGTCGGTCTCGACGCCAAGATGATCGCCGCGACGAACCCCGAGCTGAAGAAGAAGGTCGGCTGGCTCGCCTACGTCGAGGCCGTCGCGCGCATCTTCAAGGACGTCAACGCGCTGCGCGTGACGTACTCGCTCGACGGCGCCTCGAGCCGGTCGACGACCGTCAGCACCCTCCTCATCGGCAACTGCGGCATCCTGCCGGGCAACGTGCCGATCCTCCCCGACGCCAAGGTCGACGATGGCCTCATCGACATCGTCGCGATGCGCCCGAAGAACCTCTTCGGGTGGATCCGCATCGGCACCACCGTGATCTGGGAGAACGGCGTGCTGCGCAAGACGCGCTTCGGCCGCCGCCTCATCGCCGCGGACAAGCGCGTGCGCCCGCTCCGCTACTACCAGGGCCGCCGCAGCGACCTGCGCTTCCGCGGGCCGGAGGAGTTCGAGATCGACGGCGAGGAGATGGGGAGCATCGTCCAGCTCGCCGTGCACGTCGACCCCGCCTCGCTCATCGTCCGCGTGCCGCGCGACGCCGACGTGCACTCGGTCAAGCCGGATGAGGCGGCCGAGGCCGAGGCGAAGGAGATCGAGGTCGAGCGCCAGGGCCGCGTCGCGGCTGCCGACATCGGCGAGCCGCAGCGTTCGGGCTCGGGGGTCCCGGCGACGCTCGGCGAGGACGACTAGGCCGGCGGCTCGCCGTTCACGATCCCGCGCAGCCAGTCGCGGGCATCCGTGAAGACCTCGTCGCCGTACTGCGAGACGACCTCGATCTGCTGCTGGTCCGCGCGCGGATACGAGCCGAGGAACATGACGTTCGGGCTGAACCGCTTGAGGCCGAGCAGGGCGTCGGCGACGCGCTCGTCGCGCACGTGCCCGTCGAGGTCAATGACGAAGCGGTAGCGGCCGAGGGCGTCGCCGATCGGCCGCGACTCGATGAGGCTCATGTTCACGCCGCGCGTGGCGAACTGCTCGAGCATCTCGAGCAGCCGGCCCGGCGCGTTGTCGGGCAGCTCGACGATGACGCTCGTCTTGTCGGCCCCCGTGCGCTCCGGCAGGCCGAGCGTGCGGCTGACGAGCACGAACCGCGTCACGGCGTTCGGATTGTCGCCGATGCTCTCGGCGAGCACCTCGAGGTCGTGGTGGTCGGTGATGCCGGGGGGCGCGACGGCCGCCTCGGCGAGCGCCGACTCGAGCAGTCCCGCGGCCGCGGCGACGTTCGACGCCGCGGGGATGTGCCCGTGGCTGGGGATGGCCGATTCGAGGAAGCGGCGGCACTGCGCGTAGGCGACCGGGTGCGCGGAGACGACCCGGACATCCTCGATGCGGGTGCCCGGTCGGGCGACCAGCACGAAGTTCACGGGCACGAGGAACTCGCCGATGATGCGCAGGCCCGGGATGGTCGCGAGGGCGTCCTGGGTGGCGCTCACCCCGCCCTCGACCGAGTTCTCGATCGCGATCATGGCCGCGACGCTGCGCCCGGTCATGACGTCGTCGAGCGCCTCGCCGACGTTCGCGACGCCGCGCCACACGGCGCCCTCGGCCTCGGGCACCTGCCGCAGGGCCTCCCACGTGAACGTGCCGACGGGGCCCAGGTAGCTGTAGGCGGGCGGGCTGTCGGGGGCGGCGCTCATGCTCCGCAGTCTACGGGCGGGGTCGCGGGCGGCCGCGCGGCCGTGGGGTCAGTCGACGAGGCGGATGCCCAGGGCGGCGGCGACCCTGCCCCGCAGCGCGAAGAGCTGATCGCTCGAGAGCGTCGCGCCGCGCAGACTCGCGATGTCGTCGACGTCATCGAGCTCGGCTTCCGACAGGTCGACGTGGGCGAGGGTCGCGTCGCGGATCGACAGGGTGCGGATGCTCGACCCCGGCATCGCGAGGCGCGAGATCGTCGCGCCCGAGACGTCGAGCTCGTCGATCGTGCAGTCGACGAGGGCGACGTCGGTGAGCGCGGCCCCTCGAAGGTTCGCGAAGCCGATGCGGCAGCGCTCGAACCGCACCACGTCGAGGTCCGACTCGACGGCCGCGAGCGACCCCAGGCGCGAGTCGGAGATCACGACCGTGCGCCAGCGGCTGCGTGCCGCGTCGAGCACGGGCGCATCCAGTCGCTCGATCGTCGACTCGGAGATCACGGCCGACCGGAGCGATGCGCCCTCCGCTCGCACCTCCTGGAGGGCGACCTCCGAGAGGTGGATGCCCGTGAGGTCGCGGTCGGCAAGATCGACGCCCGAGATGCGCACGCCCGCGAGGTCGGCGCGGGCGACGAGCGCGTCGCCGTCAACGGTCTCGAGGTCGTCGAGCCGGAGGTCGGGGTCGAGCGGTGGGCGCAGGTCGTCGCGGGCCATCCGGCGAGGCTACCCGCGCGCAGCCACGACCGCCGGCGACTGCGAGGAGCCCGCGAGACCCTGTGCCCCGTGCCGCCCCCGGTGGTTGGATGGGCGCATGACCCGCGCCGGAACACCCGCCCAGTCCTCCGACCTCGTCGACGTCGACGCGCTGCTCGCCGCGTACCACGACCGCGTCCCGGAACTCGACGACCCGGCCCAGCGCGTGGTCTTCGGCACGAGCGGCCACCGCGGCTCGAGCCTCGACGGCGCGTTCACCGACACCCACATCGCCGCGATCACGCAGGCGATCGTCGAGTACCGCGCGACGCAGGGCACGACGGGGCCGATCTTCGTCGGCGCCGACACGCACGCGCTGTCGATCCCCGCGCAGCGCACGGCGCTCGAGGTGCTCACCGCGAACGGGGTCGCGGCGTTCGTCGACGCGAACGACGGCTACGTGCCGACCCCGGCGCTCAGCCACGCGATCATCACCCACAACCGCAGCGGCCTCGCCGACGCCGACGGCATCGTCATCACGCCGAGCCACAACCCGCCCCGCGACGGCGGCTTCAAGTACAACCCGCCGCACGGCGGCCCGGCCGACTCCGATGCGACGAACTGGATCGCGGATCGCGCGAACGACATCATCGCCAACGGCTCGCGCGACGTGAAGCGCGGTGCCGCGATCGAGACGCACGCCTACGACTACCGGTTGCACTACGTCTCGGACCTCGCGTACATCCTCGACATCGATCGCATTCGCGAGGCCGGCCTGCACATCGGCGCCGACCCGCTCGGCGGGGCGAGCGTCGAGTACTGGCAGTTCATCGCCGAGCACTACGGACTCGACCTGACGGTCGTGAACCCCTTCGTCGACCCGGCCTGGAGTTTCATGACGCTGGACTGGGACGAGAGGATCCGGATGGACCCGTCGAGCCCGAGCGCAATGGCGAGCGTGCTCGCGCACCAGCACGACTACGCGGTGCTCACGGGCAACGACGCCGACGCCGACCGCCACGGCATCGTCACGCCCGACGGCGGGCTCATGAACCCGAACCACTACCTGGCCGTCGCGATCGAGTACCTCTACACGCACCGGCCCGAGTGGCGCGCCGACGCCGCGATCGGCAAGACGCTCGTGTCGAGCTCGATGATCGACCGCGTCGCCGAGGGCCTCGGTCGTCGCCTGCACGAGGTGCCGGTCGGCTTCAAGTGGTTCGTGCCGGGCCTCATCGACGGCTCGGTCGCGTTCGGCGGCGAGGAGAGCGCGGGTGCGAGCTTCGTGCGCCGCGACGGCAGCGTCTGGACGACCGACAAGGACGGCATCCTGCTCGCGCTGCTCGCGAGCGAGATCACCGCCGTCACTGGGTCGACCCCCTCCCAGCTGTACACGGGGCTCACCGAGAAGTACGGCGCTCCCGCCTACCAGCGCGTGGATGCCGCGGCCACGAAGGAGCAGAAGGCGAAGCTCTCGAAGCTGTCGGGCGACGCGATCGCGGCCGACGAGCTGGCCGGCGAGCCCATCACGGCCCGCCTGTCGGAGGCGCCGGGCAACGGCGCCGCGATCGGCGGCGTGAAGGTCGTGACCGAGAACGCGTGGTTCGCAGCCCGCCCGAGCGGCACGGAGGACGTGTACAAGATCTACGCCGAGTCGTTCCGCGGCGAGGACCACTTGCGGCAGGTGCAGAGCGAGGCGAAGGCGATCGTCGATGCCGCCCTCCGCTGAGCCGGCGGGCGCCGGTCTCGAGCGCGCCGAGACCGCCGGGCCGCCGCCGCTCGACCCCGCGCTCGCGGCCGAGCGCGCGCGGCTCTTCGCGCAGTGGGATGCGCTGACCCCGGACGAGCTGTCCGCGCGCGGCGGACTCAAGTGGACGATGCACCCCGGCACGGTCGGCGCGTGGGTCGCCGAGTCGGATCTCGGAACGGCCCCGGCCGTGGCATCCGCCCTGCACGCCGCGATCGACGCGGGTCAGCTCGGCTACCTGCCGCCCGCGATCGGTCGCGAGATGTCGCGCGAGACGGCGAAGCTGCTGCGCGAGCGCTTCGACTGGGCCGTGCCGTCGAGCCGGGTGCACCCGATCGCCGACGTGATCCGCGGCCTCGAGCTCACGATCGAGCACTACTCGCGCGCGGGCTCGGCGGTCGTCGTGCCGACGCCGGCGTACATGCCCTTCCTGACGGTGCCGGTCGCGATGGGTCGCGAGGTGATCGAGGTGCCGCTCGCCTCGCACGCCGGCCGCCAGACGCTCGACCTCGTCGCGATCGAGGAGGCGCTCGTGGACGGCGCGGGCGTGGTCGTGCTGTGCAACCCGCTCAACCCGGGCGGGCGCGTGTTCGAGCGCACCGAGCTCGAGGCGCTCAGCGAGGTCGTCGAACGGCACGGGGCGACGGTGTTCGCCGACGAGGTCCATGCACCGATCGTCTTCGACGGCGCGCGCCATGTGCCGTACGCGAGCATCTCGGAGGTCGCCGCCGGGCACGCCATCACGGCCGTCTCGGCGTCGAAGGCGTGGAACCTGCCGGGCCTCAAGACCGCGCAGCTGATCACCTCGAGCGACGCCGCCGAGAAGACGTGGGAGGCCCTGGGCCCGCTCGCGAGCCACGGCGCGAGCACCCTCGGCGTCATCGCCAATACGGTCGCCTACCGCGACGGCCGCGACTGGCTCGACCACACCGTCGCCTACTACGACCGCAATCGACGCGTGCTCGGCGAGCGCCTCGCCGAGCTGCTGCCGGACGTCGACTACCGGATGCCCGAGGGCACCTACATCGCGTGGCTCGACGTGCGCGCGCTCGGGCTCGGCGACGACCCGGCGACGCGGTTGCGCGACCGCGCGGGCATCGCGCTCACCGACGGGCGCGCGTGCGGAGAGGTCGGCGCGGGCCATGTGCGCATGATCCTCGCGACGCCGACCCCGATCGTCGAGCTCATCGTCGAGCGCATCGCCGCCGAGGTGCGCTGAGGGGAGAGTCTCGGCTCACGAGCCTTCGGGAAGGTACGGCTCCAGCCACTCCAGGGTTCCGTTCCTGACCGGCACCGGCACCGAGTCCTGCTCGCCGCCGACGCTGAGGGTGAGCTCGATCCGAGATCCGGGCCGATCGTCGGCGGTGTCGAACACGACGGCGTTCTCCTGGAAGGCGAACTGCTGGCCGGGAGCGAGAGTGACATCGGTGGAGTCGTCGGCGTCGGCGATCGTGACGTCCACCGGCTCCTCCGAGGAGTGGAGCAGCACGCCCATGAGTCGCGCCGGCTGACCGTCGCCGCTCGTGACGACGAGCATGTTGCCGAACGAGACCGAACCGACCTCGGCGTTGGTGCCGAGGTTGACCGCCTCGAGCTCCTCGAGCCGTTCAGAGGTGTCGGAAGCGCAGCCGGTGAGCCCTGCGAGGGCGACAAGCGACGTGGTGGCGACGAGCAGGGGACGATGGTTCTGTCGAGTGGCCATCGGTTCACGCTAGCCGCGGGTCCAGGCCGATCTCGAGGGGTGCCGAGCGACTGTGACCTCGCTCTCAGCCGGCGTAGTCGGGCGCCGGCGGCAGCCCGAAGAACTCCTCGAGGGTGCGAATGCCCGTCGCGTGCAGCTCCGCCGCGAGCTCGGGCCCCACGTATCGGAAGTGCCACGGCTCGAACTCGTAGCCCGTGACGGGCGTCGCGCGCTCGGGGTAGCGCAGGTGATAGCCGAAGCGCCAGGCGTTCGCAGCGAGCCACTGCCCCTGCGGTGTCTGCGCGAAGCACTGGTCGAGCGTGCAGTTCGCGGGCACGGCGCTGAAGTCGATCGAGAGCCCGGTCTGGTGCTCGCTGTGACCGGGGCGGGCGCTCGTGAGGTCGGCGGCCTGCTGCCCCAGCTGCGCGACCCATCCCGCGTAGACGCGCTGCTGGCTCCCGTAGCTGCGGTACGAGCTCTGCGCCGTGAGCGCGATGCCCTCAGCCGCCGCCGCGGCGACGAGCTGCTCGGCCGCCGTCGCGGCCTCGTCGCGCAGGACGGGCTCGTACACGAACGGGATCGCCGCCGTGCGCAGGTCGCCGGGCGCGAAGTCGAGCGGCTGCAGCGGGCGCAGCTTGTTCGCGACGACCCACAGCGAGGCCGGGTCGTCGATCGAGCGGGCAGCGCGATCGAAGGTCGGGGCCGGCTCGGGTTCGGGAGTCGGCGTCGGGGTGCCCGTCGCCGTCGGCGACTGCACCGGGGCGGGGATGCCCGTGGCCGTCTCCGACGGCTCGTCCGCCCTCGGATCGTCACCCTGCGCGCACCCGCTCAGCGCGACCGCGAGGACGAGCAGCACGACCCCCTCACGGGCGCGGATCAATGGGCGGCGCGACATGCGCCCGAGTGTAACCGCGGGAGCGACACGCCGACCGACCGCCTTGGGGCATCCGCTCTCTGACCGGGGATTTCACACGCATCCCAGAATCGTTGTTGACATCTCTGCAACGCGCGGCCTACGGTGGCCGCAATCATGAGAGCGCTCTCATGTTCTGCATGTGAGAGCGCTCTCACCCCCGCCCCACCCCCACGCACAAAGGAGTGACCGTGAAGATTTCACGACGCCGCAGCACCGCAGCCGCCGCCCTCGCCGGCGCGACCGCCCTGACCCTCATTGCCACCGGCTGCGCGAGCACCGGCGACGCCGACCCCGCCGGCAGCGGGAGCGACGGTGAGATCACCCTCACCCTCGCGACGTTCAACGACTTCGGGTACACCGACGAGCTGCTCCAGCAGTACGAGGACGAGAACCCCGGCGTCACGATCGTGCACAACAAGGCCGCGACGTCGAACGACGCCCGCGACAACTTCTTCACCAAGCTCGGCGCCGGCTCCGGCCTCGCCGACGTCGAGGCCGTCGAGATCGACTGGTTCGCTGAGATGATGCAGTACTCCGACCTGCTCACCGACCTCTCGAGCGACGACGTCGCCGACCGCTGGGTCGACTGGAAGACCGACGCCGCCACCGACGCCGACGGCCGCCTCGTCGCGTACGGCACGGACATCGGCCCCGAGGCCGTCTGCTACCGCAGCGACCTCTTCGAGGCCGCGGGCCTCCCGACCGACCGCGCCGAGGTCGCCGAGCTTCTCAACGGCGACTGGGACCGCTACTTCGAGGTCGGTCAGGAGTACGTCGACGCGACCGGAGCCGCCTGGTTCGACTCGGCCGGCGCCACCTACCAGGGCATGATCAACCAGGTCGAGTTCGCCTACGAGCAGGAGGACGGGACGGTCATCGCGACCGAGAACGACGAGGTCAAGGGCATCTACGAGCAGGTCCTCGAGGCCAGTGCCACGCAGTCGGCCCACCTCGGCCAGTGGAGCGACGACTGGTTCGCCGGTCTCGCCAACGGCGCCTTCGCGACGATGCTCTGCCCGGGCTGGATGCTCGGCGTCATCTCGGGCAACGCTCCCGACGTCACGGGCTGGGACGTCGCGAACGTCTTCCCCGGCGGCGGCGGCAACTGGGGCGGCTCGTACCTGACCGTCCCCGCCCAGGGCGAGAACACCGAGGCCGCGGCGAAGTTCGCCGCCTGGCTCACCGCTCCCGAGCAGCAGCTCTCGGCCTTCGAGGCCGCCGGCACGTTCCCGAGCCAGGTCGAGGCCTACGAGAGCGACACGCTGCTCTCGGCGACCAACCCGTACTTCAACGACGCCCCCGTCGGCGAGATCCTCATCGAGCGCTCGCAGGCGATCGACGTCGCTCCCTTCAAGAGCGTGAAGTACTTCCCCATCAACGACGCCATGCAGAAGGCGCTCACCCGCGTCGACTCGGACAAGACCCACACGATCGAGTCGTCGTGGGAGCAGTTCGTCGCTGACGTCAACTCGCTCGGCTAGGCCCTAGGCCGACCCAGCACCGGGGCCGCGCGGCGACGACCGCGCCGCGCGGCCCCACCCTCCGATCCACCCCCCTGGATCACCCCCTCGATCCACCCCTCGATCCGCCCCCGGGAGCCCCCATGACGACGACCGCCCCGCGCCCCACGCGGCCGGCCCTGAGCCCGCCGCCCGTCGCGCCCCGCCGCGAGCGCTCGCCCCGGCGCATCGCCTTCTCGCACACGCTCTCGCGGTGGGACTTCAAGCTCTCGCCGTACCTCTACATCTCGCCGTTCTTCATCCTCTTCGCCATCGTCGGCCTCTTTCCGCTGCTCTACACCGCGTGGGTCTCCGTCCACGAGTGGAACCTCATCGGCGGCCAGGGCGACTTCGTCGGCCTCGAGAACTTCGCCTTCGTGCTGCAGCAGCCGCCGTTCTGGGTCGCGCTGCGCAACACCTTCTCGATCTTCATCATCTCGGCCGTGCCGCAGGTCATCGCCGCCCTGCTGATCGCCGCCGTGCTCGACCGCAACCTGCGCGGCAAGACCTTCTGGCGCATGGGCGTGCTGCTGCCCTACGTCGTGGCACCCGTCGCGGTCGCGCTGATCTTCAGCAACATGTTCGGCGACCAGTACGGCCTCATCAACAACATGCTCGGCCGCATCGGGCTCGACCCGATCGGCTGGCACTCCGAGATCCTGCCGAGCCACCTCGCGATCGCGACGATGGTGAACTTCCGCTGGACGGGCTACACGGCCCTCATCCTCCTCGCCGCCATGCAGGCCATCCCGCGCGACTACTACGAGGCCGCGATGCTCGACGGCGCCGGCCTCGTGCGCCAGTTCTTCTCCATCACGATCCCGCAGCTGCGTCCGACCCTCATCTTCGTGATCGTCACCTCGACGATCGGCGGGCTCCAGATCTTCGATGAGCCGCGCATGTACGACCAGTTCGGCCAGGGCGGGGCATCCGGTCAGTGGATGACCATCACGATCTACCTCTACAACCTCGGCTGGGGCCAGCTGAACTTCGGCCGCGCCGCGGCCGTCGCCTGGCTGCTGTTCCTGATCATCGTGATCGTCGGGCTCATCAACCTCGCCATCACGCGGAGCATCGCCAGCGGCGACAGCCCCGAGAAGGTCCTCGCCCGCGCGCAGCGTCGCGCCGCCCGGAAGGAGCTCGCCCGATGAGCGCCCCCGCCCTCCCCCTCGCCCCGGTCCCCGACAACGGCCCGGATGCCCCGCTCGGGTCGTCCCCGGCCGAGCGCGCCGCGGCGCGCACCGCGGGCCGCCGTCCGCGCCGACGCCGCCTCGAGAACGGGCAGCGCCCCGGCTGGATGGCCTACGGGTTCCTCCTCGCCGTCATGCTCGGCTCGATCTTCCCGCTCTACTGGTCGTTCCTGATCGGCTCGGGCGACGCCTCGACGATCACGCGACAGGACATCGTGTGGTGGCCGGGCGGGAACTTCCTCGCCAACGCCGCCGCCGTCATCGAGAACGACAGCGTCAACTTCTGGAAGGCGATCACCAACTCGATCATCGTCTCGACGGTCGTCGCCGCCTCGGTCGTCTGGTTCTCGACGCTCGCCGGCTTCGCGTTCGCCAAGCTCCGGTTCCGCGGCAGGAACGGCCTGCTCATCTTCGTCATCGCGACGATGGCCGTGCCGACCCAGCTCGGCGTCGTGCCTCTCTTCATCGCGATGAGCCAGCTGCAGCTCGCGGGCACGCTGAGCGCGGTCATCCTGCCGGCGATCGTGAGCGCGTTCGGCGTGTTCTGGATGACGCAGTACCTCAGCCAGGCGCTGCCCTACGAGCTCATCGAGGCCGCGCGCGTCGACGGCGCGAGCATGATCCGCACCTTCTGGTCGGTCGCCCTGCCCGCCGCGCGCCCCGCCGCGGCCATGCTCGGCCTGTTCGTCTTCATCGCGACCTGGACCAACTTCTTCTGGCCGTTCATCGTCCTCGACCGGCAGAGCCCCACACTGCCCGTCGCGCTCTCGCTGCTGCAGAGCAACTACTTCGTCGACTACTCGGTGGTGATGGCCGGCGTGATCCTGTCGACCATCCCGCTGCTGATTCTGTTCATCGTCGCCGGCCGCCAGCTGGTCAGCGGCATCATGCAAGGAGCTGTCAAGGGATGACCCTCTCGACTCCGGCGTCCGCTGTGGCGCCTCACCCCGGCGTGCGCGCCTTCCCCGCCGACTTCCGTTTCGGGGTCGCCACGGCCGCCTTCCAGATCGAGGGGTCCACCCACGTCGACGGTCGCACCGACTCCATCTGGGACGCGTTCGCGCGCGTGCCGGGTGCCGTGGTGAACGGAGACAACGGCGAGCCGGCGTGCGATCACTACCGCCGCTCGAGCGACGACGTCGCGATGATGCGCGAGCTGGGCATCCAGACCTATCGATTCTCGACCTCGTGGGCGCGCGTCCAGCCCGACGGCCGCGTCGCGAACCCCGCGGGGCTCGACTTTTACTCCCGCCTCGTGGACGACCTGCTCGAGGCGGGCATCCAGCCCTGGCTGACCCTGTACCACTGGGATCTCCCGCAGGCGATCGAGGAGGCCGGCGGCTGGCCCGCTCGCGACACCGCGCATCGCTTCGTCGAGTACGCAGGTCTCGTGCACGACGTGCTCGGCGACCGCATCCAGGCCTGGACGACGCTCAACGAGCCGTGGTGCAGCGCCTTCCTCGGCTACCTCGGCGGCGAGCACGCCCCCGGCCGTCAGGACCCTCAGGCCTCGATCGACGCCGCGCACCACCTGCTGCTCGGCCACGGCCTCGCGGTGCAGGAGCTCCGCCGTCGCGACCCCGAGCTGCAGCTCGGCATCACGCTCAACCTCACCGTCGCCGACCCCGTCGACCCGACCGACGCGGGCGACCTCGACGCCGTGCGGCGCATCGACGGCCAGCACAACCGCTGGTTCCTCGACCCGATCTTCCGCGGCGCGTACCCGGCCGACATCGTCGACGACCTCGCGGGGATCGGCGTCACGGTCCCGGTGCACGAGCGCGACCTCGCGGCTATCGCGGCGCCCATCGACGCGCTCGGCGTGAACTACTACCACGGCGACGCCGTGAGCGCGCATCCGTTCACGGGCACGCCGCTCGCGCCGGCCGCGCCCTCCGAGCGCCCCAAGCGCTCGCCCTTCCCCGTCGACCAGGGCGTGAACTGGCACCCGCGCGGACTGCCCGTGACGGCGATGCAGTGGGAGGTCCAGCCCGAGGGCCTGACCCGCCTGCTCGTGCGCGTCGACGAGGAGTACGCGACCCCCGCCGGGACCGCCCTCTACGTCACGGAGAACGGCGCCGCGTACGACGACGTCGTCGAGCCCGACGGCTCGGTCGACGACGTCGAGCGCGCCTCCTACCTCGAGCAGCATCTCTCGGCGATGCTCGACGCGATCGACGCCGGCGTCGACGTGCGCGGCTACTTCTACTGGTCGCTCATGGACAACTACGAGTGGGCGTGGGGCTACGACAAGCGCTTCGGCCTCGTGCGCGTCGACTACGACACGCAGGGGCGGACGGTGAAGACGAGCGGCCGCCTCTACCAGCGCATCATCGAGGAGCGCGGGGTGCGCCAGCACGACGCCGCCCCTCAATAGACTGCGGAGCATGACGATCGAGGCGGGTCAGGCGCGCACCGCGCCGACCCTCGAGATGGTGGCCGCCGCGGCCGGCGTCTCGCGCGCGACGGTGTCGCGCGTCGTGAACGCCTCGCCGAAGGTGAGCCCGGATGCCGTGGAGGCCGTGCAGGCCGCCATCCTCCGACTCGGCTACACCCCCAATCGCGCCGCGAGGTCGCTCGCGAACCGCCGATCCATGGTCATCGCGCTCGTCGTGCCGGAGGACACCACGCGCCTGTTCGGCGACCCGTACTTCGCCGCGATCGTGAAGGGAATCACCGACGAGCTCGACGCCTCCGACTACGTGCTCAACCTGCACCTCGCTCGCTCGGAGTCGGCGGAGAAGACCCTGACCTACCTCACGGGCGGGAACGTCGACGGCGCGCTCGTGGTCTCGCACCACAGCGGCGACGAGTTCCTCTCCACTCTCGGCCGGCACCTGCCCGTCGTGTTCGGCGGCCGCCCGATCGACCCCGAGTCCGTCGACAGCCTCTACATCGACATCGACAACGTCGCCGCCGCCTACGACGGTACGCGCTACCTCGTCGATGCCGGCTGCACGCGCATCGCGACGATCACCGGTCCGGGCGACATGCCCGCCGGCATCGACCGCCTCGAGGGGTTCCGTCGCGCGCTCGCCGAGGCGGGGATGCCCGCCGACCTGGTCGCGGACGGCGACTTCACGATGACGGGCGGCGCGCGGGCGGCGCGCGAGCTGCTCGATCGGGGCGAGCCGTTCGACGGCCTCTTCGTCGCGAGCGACCTCATGGCGGTCGGAGCGGTCACCGCGCTGCGCGAGCGCGGCCTGCGCGTGCCCGACGACGTCAAGGTCATGGGCTTCGACGACAGCCCCGCCGCCCTCACGGGCGAGGTCGCCCTCACGACCGTGCGCCAGCCCTCGGAGGAGCAGGGCCGACTGCTCGCCCGCACCCTCCTGCAGCTGCTGCGCGGGGAGGACCCGCCGCGTCGCGTCATCATGCCGACCGACATCGTCGTGCGGCAGAGCGCCTGAACGCACCGCCAGTCCGGGTCGCGCCGGCCTGAGCGCGCCCTGCACGCTCCCCGGCTCCGCCGACCGAGCCTCGGTAGGGTGCCGGGCATGAGTCTCACCGTCACGCACGAGCCCGACGCCGACCGCTACGTGGTGCACGACGCCGCGGGCGAGCTCCAGGGGTTCATCGTCTACGATTCCTCCCCCGGTCAGCTGCGGCTGATCCACGCCGAGGTGCCGCCGTTCCTGCGCAGCAAGGGCGTCGGCGGCGACATGGTGCAGGCGATCCTCGACCACCTGCGCGCCGAGAGCACCGACCGCATCGTGCCGTCGTGCCCCTTCGTGGTGATGTGGATGCGCCGCCACCCCGAGTACGCGGACCTCACGACCCGCTGACGGTCGCCCTGCGCCCACCCAGCCGAGATTGAGTCCATTCGTCGCAGTTGAGGTCGAATGTTCGGGCTCAGCTGCAACGAACGCACTCACTCGTCCGTGGGACTGCCGCGCGGGCCGCGCGCGCTCGGCGGGCTAGCGGTCGGCGGGGACGTCGATGCGGAGGCGACCCGCGTATCCGGGAGCGTCGGCGGGAGCATCCACGATGCCCAGAGGTCCGTCGCCGGGAACGGGGGCGGGGGCGGGAAGGATGGTCTGTCGATCGAGCTCGACCTGCGCCTCGTGACGGGTCGGGTGGAAGACCTCGTCGCCGATGCCGAGCACCCCGGGGCCTCCGCCGCCGCGGCGCGACTTGTCGCTCAGGTCGATCCATCCGCGGGCGTGGGCGAGAATGGCCACGGCGACCGCCGCGCCCACGAGAAGGACCCACCCCCATACCGGCACGAGGGTCAGGATACCCGGATGCCATGGGAGGCTGTGTGACCGCGCGGTGAACGCGGAGGCTCCACCGGAGCGACGGACAGTCAGCGAGCCGTCGACTCGGACCGTCGCGCGGAATGATCGTGCGCCCACAGCGCGATGGCGAGATCCGTGCGGTCTCCGTCCGCGAGCGGGTCCCGGCCCACGACGTCCCGCACGCGGGCCAGCCGATGTCGCACGGTGTTGACGTGGAGGAACTGCCTCGCGGCGGTCGCCGCGATGGACCCGCCCTGCTCGATGAACACCCGGAGCGTGTCCAGGAGGTCCGGCCCCCCTCTGACCTCCTCCCCCAGCAGGGGACGGACCAGTTGGGCGATGAACGGCTGCAGGCGGGACCGCGGCTGCTGCTCGAGGAGGGCGGCGAGGGTCGCGAGAGTCTCCGGTCCCGCGATGCTCCCGCGTCGCCGAGCGAGCATCAGCGTCGCCCGCGCCTCCGCGATGCCGTGCGCCAGCTCGGTCAGACCGACGGGACTCGAATAGCCGAAGACGAGCTGCAGGCGGTCGGAGATGTCGCGCGCCTGGCCATCGTCCTGGGTGACCACGAGCACGTCCCGAGCGGTCTCGGCGACGACCGCTCCCGAGTGCTGACGTGCGACGAGCGCCCCCGTGCCTTCGGGCCATGCTGAGACCACGAGCCGCTCGGAGTCGAGGCCCGCGGGATCGAGATCGGGCATCAGGGCGGCAGGGTGCGCCAGCCCCTCGACGACCAGGGACATGAGCTGCCCGACTCGGCGCCGCGCACTCGACTCCTGAGCGAGTTCCGCCCGTCGCGCGATGTGGAGGACGCGCGCGAACCGCTCGAGCAGAGCTCGATCGGGCGGCGAGCCCTCGCCGGACCAGCGCAGCAGCTCGGCATCGTCCAGCTCCACCTCGACCAGCGACGCGGACTCTCGATGTCGACCTTCCGCGGAGTCCGCGCTGCTGTCGGACCGGTGCGCGATGTCGATGCGACCCCCGAGCTCATCGGCGATGAGGGCGAGCATGTCGGAGGCCCCTGCGCCCGTGCGCAGCAGCTCCAACGCCCCGGCGAGGGGATCAGCCGATCGAGACGACTGCATGCGCGTCTCGACGAGAGCGTCGCTGATGGCTCGAAACGGAACGCCGTGCGCCATGACCAGCAGGGCGACGCCCCATCGACGGCAGGCGCGCTCCAACGCTGCTGGGACCTCCGTGTGCACCTCCCCCAAGCCGAGGCACACCCCCACGCAGCCTGCGTCGCGCACCGCCTGCACGAAGCGGGCGGCCTCTCGGGGGTCCACGAGGGCGGCGCCGACAGTGCAGATCAGCTCGTCCTCGCGGATGTGCGGTCTCGGGTCGACGACCTCCGTCACATGGATCCAGGAGATCGGGCGCTCGAGCGCCTCCTGTCTCGCCTCGATCACCGTGAGTCCGAATCGCGGATCCGCGGCGAGGTCGCCGATCGTAGCGTTCTGCGCGACCGCCGAATCGATCATTGTTGTACGATACTCCAATTCAGGTGCCGATTCAGAGCCGTGCGTCCAATCTGCGGGCGGACACGTTGTACGCAAGCACTCTCAGGAAAATAATGGGCGCAGCCAAAGGAGGCCCGCATGACCCACGCGACCACTGCTTCGCCCGCTGCGAGCGGCACCACCCTGCGTCGGGAGTTCACGCTCCTGTCATCGTTCGCATTCGCGTTCGCGTTCATCTCCCCGATCGTCGCTCTGTACGGCATCTTCGGACTCGCGCTCACCACCGCCGGGCCGAGCTTCTGGTGGGGGTTCCTGCTCGTCTTCGCCGGGCAGCTGCTCGTCGCCCTCGTCTTCGCGATGCTCGTCTCGCGCTGGCCGCTGGAGGGCTCCATCTATCAGTGGACCTCACGCCTCACCGGACCCACCGCAGGCTGGTTCGCCGGGTGGGCCTACTTCTGGACCCTCGTCATCGCGATGGCGACCGTGGCCCTCGGGGCCGCCGGCTTCCTCGCCAACATCTTCGGCCTGGAGGAGCCGACCGCGGTGGATCGGGCCTGGATCGCCTTCGGCGTCCTGGTGTTCGGCACGATCGTCAACCTCGCCGGACAGACCGTGCTGAAGGTCTTCATGCTCGCCAGCATCGTCGCCGAGGTCGTCGGCTCGATCGGGCTGGGCATCTGGCTGCTCGCCTTCCACCGCGTCAACGACCTCTCCGTGCTGTTCTCGGGCGGTGACGGCGTCGGCGGCGGGTCGAGCGACTACCTCGCGATTTCCGGACCGTTCCTCATCGCGCTGGCGTTCATCGGCTTCTCCTTCGTCGGGTTCGAGAGCGCGGGCTCGATCGCCGAGGAGGTCACCGAGCCCCGCAAGAACCTGCCCAAGGCGATCCTGATCTCGATCTCGTTCATCGCGATCGTCGTGATGTTCTCGAGCCTCGCGATCATCCTCGCCATCCCCGACCTCGAGGCGGTTCGCAATGGCGAGGTCGGCGACCCGGTGTACGAGACCCTGACCGCTCAGCTCGGCGCCGGCATCGCCGTGCCGATCGAGATCCTGTTCGTGATCGGTTTCGTCGCGAGCTTCCTCGCGCTGCAGACCTCCGCTTCGCGCATGCTGTGGGCGAAGGCGCGCGACGGCGCCCTGCCCGGCGCCACGGTGCTCGCCCGCCTGAGCGCCCAGCGGCGCCAGCCGACCATGGCTCTGCTCGTCACGACCGTCATCGGCACCCTTCTGTTCCTGCTCAGCAACGTCGCGAGCGACCTCTACACGCTCATGGTCAACTTCACGGCCGGTGGCTTCTACCTGTCCTTCCTGTTCCCCCTCATCGGCTTCGTGGTCGTTGTCACGCGCAAGACCTGGCGAGCCGGTCCGTTCAGCCTTGGCGGCGCCACGGCCCTCGTCGCGTGGGTTGCCGTCATCTGGGCCAGCCTGCAGCTGGTCAACATCGCCTGGCCGCGCGCGGTCTACGAGCAGGCCTACCTCGACTGGTCGATCATCATCGGCACCGTCGTCATCGGCGTCGTCGGGGTCGCGGTGTGGGCGAGCGTGCGCTCGCGCATCCCCTCGGTCACCGGCGTCGAGTACGAGGACGACGAGACGCGCACCCCGTGAGCGAAGGGGGCGGGGCGACGGTCGATGCTTCGGCCCAGCGCATCGCGGTGGTCACCGGCACGGCCAGCGGCATCGGCCGCTCGATCGCGGCAGAGCTGCGCGGCGGCGGCTGGCAGGTGGCTGGCATCGACCTGCGCGAGTCGGCGGGGTGCGATCTCAGCCTCGTCGCGGACGTCACCGACGCCGCAGCCATCGCGGACGCGGTCGAGCGCGTCGAGCAGCGCCTCGGGCCCGTCGGTGGAGTCGTTTCGGCAGCCGGCTACTACGAGGCCACCCCGTTCGGCGATGTCACGGAAGAGCAGTGGCGCCGCATGCTGAGGGTCCACCTCGGCGGCTTCCTTCACCTCACCCGGGCGGTGCTGCCCGGAATGCTCGCTCGCGGATCGGGGTCGATCGTGGCGATCACCAGCGAGCTCGCCGTCGGAGGCGGCGGCCCAGGCGATGCCCACTACTCGGCAGCGAAGGGCGCTCTGCAGGGGATGATGCGCAGTCTCGCCGTCGAGGTGGCGCCCAGAGGCGTTCGAGTCAATGCCGTCGCCCCCGGACCCACCGACACCCCGCTGCTGGCGGCCGATTCGCCCTGGCGGGCACCGGACTACCTGCTCACTCTGCCAGTGGGCCGTCTCACCCGACCCGAGGAGGTCGCGCTGTGCGCCGCCTACCTGCTCGACGCCGGCACGTTCTGCGTCGGCGAGACTCTCAACCCCAACTCGGGAGCGGTGATCTGATGACGACGCGCATCCTCGACGGAGCCGTCGCTCTCGTCACCGGGGCCGCCCAGGGGATGGGGGCCGCGCATGCCCGCCACCTCGCCGCCTCAGGTGCCCGCGTCGCCATCAACGACCGCGTGGAGAGCGCCGAACTCGTCGCGCTCGCGGACGAGCTGGGCGGCCTCGCCGTACCCGGCGACGTGTCCCAGCGCGCGGGCGTCGACGCGATCGTCGCCGCCGTCACCGAGTGGGCGGGCGCCCCCGATGTGCTCGTCGCGAACCACGCCTACATGACGATGTCGCCGCTTCTCGACGCCGACCTCGACGACTGGTGGCGAATCATCGACACGAACCTCGGCGGCACCTTCGCGCTCATCCAGGCAGTTCTTCCGGGCATGCGCGCGAGGGGCCGCGGACGCGTCGTGGTCGTCGCGAGCGAGTGGGGGGTGACGGGATGGCCGGAAGCCACCGCGTACTGCGCCTCGAAGGCCGGACTGATCTCGCTCGTGAAGACCCTCGGTCGCGAGCTCGCCCCTGAGGGGATCATCGTCAACGCGCTCGCCCCCGGGGTGACCCGCACGCCGCAGCTCGCCGTCGATGCGCGCGCGGCGGGCGTCGACCTCGCCGAGATGATCAGCTCCTACGCCCGGGAGATCCCGCTCGGACGCGTCGGCGAGGTCGATGAGCTGGCCAGGGCCGTGGTGTTCCTCAGCGACTTCCGCCAGGGTGCGATGGTCGGCCAGGTGCTCCAGGCCAACGGCGGGTCGACACGCGCCCGCGCGTGACCCGCGCCGAGCATCCATCGCCCCGCCCCGCCCCGCCCCGACCTCGAGGAGGAATGTCGCACATGACCACGAATTCCGCACCGCGCCCCGCGGGCGCTCCCATCGGCCCGGTCGACGGCCAGATCTCGCCCCGCTACGCCGGATTCAGCACGTTCGCCCGACTGCCGCGCATCGATGATGTGAGCGGCTGGGACGTCGCGGTGGTCGGCGTGCCCTTCGACGCGGGGGTGACCTTCCGATCGGGTGCGCGGTTCGGCCCGTCGTCCATCCGAGAGGCTTCGCGCCTCCTCCGACCGTACAATCCGGCTCTCGAGTCGATGCCGTTCGCCGATGCGCAAGTCGTCGATGCGGGCGACATCGACGCGAACCCGTTCGATATCGTGGCGGCGCTCGACCAGATGCAGGCGGGGTTCAGCCGATTGATGAGCGACGGGAGACCCGTGATGACCCTCGGGGGGGACCACACGATCGCCCTGCCCGCCCTGCGCGCCATCGCCGCCGAACACGGACCGGTCGGTCTCGTCCATTTCGACGCGCACCTCGACACGTGGGACACGTACTTCTCGGCGCCGTACACCCACGGCACACCGTTCCGACGCGCGTCGCAGGAGGGGCTGCTGCGCAAGGACCGCTCGGCGCACGTCGGAATCCGTGGCTCGCTGTACAGCAGGAAGGACCTGATCGACGACGAGGAGCTCGGCTTCACGATCGTGCACTGCCGCGACTTCGACCGCATCGGTGCGGAGGGCATCGTCGACAGAATCCTCGACCGGATCGGGGATGCCCCGCTCTACGTCTCGATCGACATCGACGTCCTCGACCCCGGCTTCGCTCCCGGCACCGGCACCCCGGAGGCGGGAGGGATGACCAGCCGCGAGCTGCTCGAGGTGCTTCGCGGGCTTCACGGGACGCCGATCGTCTCGGCCGACATCGTCGAGGTGAGCCCTCCGTACGATCATGCCGACATCACCGCCGTCGCCGCCGCGAATCTCGCCTACGAGCTCGTGACGATCATGTCGTCGCAGCAGGCCGCCCGATGAGCGGCGGGCTCTGGCCCGAGGGAGTCCGCTCCGCGGCCTCGTTCACCTTCGACGTGGACGCGGAGTCGGCGGTGCTGTGGGGCGCGCCGGAGAACGCGGGGCGCATGAGCGTGATGAGCCATCAGGCGTACGGTCCACTGATCGGCGTTCCGCGCATTCTGTCACTGCTCGCCGACAACGGCATCACTGCGACGTTCTTCATCCCCGGATACACCGCCGAGCGCTACCCCGAGGTCGTCCGCGACATCGTCGCCGCCGGTCACGAGGTCGGTCATCACGGCTATCTGCATGAGCAGCCATCCGCGCTGACCCGCGACGAGCAAATCGTCGCTCTCGAGCGCGGGATAGACGTCCTGTCGGAGATCGCAGACGTCCGACCGGTCGGCTATCGCGCGCCGATGTGGGACCTGTCGTGGGAGATGCCCGAGCTGCTCCTCGAACGCGGATTCCTGTACGACTCGAGCCTCATGGACGCCGATCTGCCCTACGAGCTCGCGATCTCCGACTCGACGTCATCCCTCGTGGAGATACCCATCCACTGGGCGCTCGATGACTGGGAGCAGTACTGCTATCTTCCGGAGATCAGCGGCACCGGGTACATCGCGACGCCCGAACAGGCTCGCGCGCTCTGGGAGGCCGAGTTCGCCGGGCTCCACGACGTCGGAGGATGTTGGGTCCTCACCAATCACCCCTTCCTCTCCGGACGACCAGGGCGCGCCGCGTCCCTCGGCCGATTGATGGCGGATATCGTCGCGACCCCCGGCGTGTGGGTGGCACCACTGCGCGACATCGCCGGACACGTCAGAGCCCAAGGACTCGCGCCTCGAGCGATACGTCCGATCTGACCCTCCCCTCACCGGGAGCCCGTCGGGGACGACTCGCCCGCTCAGGGCACGCGGTGGAGCCACTCCTCGGTCGAGAACTTCTCCGCCACGAGAGCGTCGATGCGCTCCATCTCCTCCGGCGTGATGGCGCTCTCGGTGAGGCCGTTGCGGGCGCGGAAGGTCGCGACGAGGCGGTCGATGATCTCCTCGCGCGGCAGTCCCGTCTGGCTGCGCAGCGGGTCGACGCGCTTGTTCGCGCTCTTCACGCCCTTGTCGCTGAGCTTCTCGCGGCCGATGCGCAGCACCTCGACCATGCGGTCGCCGTCCATGTCGTAGCTCATCGTCACGTGGTGCAGAACGGCGCCCGAGCCGAGGCGCTTCTGCGCGGCGCCGCCGATCTTGCCCTTCGTGCTCGTGATGTCGTTGAGCGGCTGGTAGCTCGCCTCGATGCCGAGCCCCTTCAGGCCCTCGATGACCCACTCGTCGAGGAAGGCGTACGACTCGGCGAAGCTCATGCCCTGCACGAGCGCGACGGGCGCGTAGAGCGAGTAGGTGATGACGCTCCCGGCCTCCATGAACATCGCGCCACCGCCCGAGATGCGCCGGACGACCTCGAAGCCGTAGCGGTGCGCGTTGTCCATGTCGACCTCGTTCTTCACCGACTGGAAGGAGCCGATGACGACGGCGGGGCGCTCCCACTCCCAGATGCGGAGGGTCGGGCCGCGGCGGCCGTCGCCGACCTCCTCGGCGAGCACCTGGTCGGCCGCCATCTGCTGCTGCGGGGTGAGCGGCGGGCCGACGACGAGGCTCCACTCGTAGTCGGTGAAGGCGGTCGCCTCGGCGAGCGCGCGGCGGATCGTCGTCGCGACGGCATCGGCGCTGAATCCGAGTAGCACGGCGCCGGGAGGGAGGGCCGCGGAGATCGCGCGCGCGAAGGCGGCGTGATCGGCGTCGGCGGGCATCCCGATCACGGCCGCCTCGATGGCGGGGATGGCCTCGTCGGGCTCGACGAAGAAGTCGCCCGCGAGGCGGAACTCCGTGATCAGGCCGCAGTCGACCTCGAGATCGACGACGACGAGCTTGCCTCCGGGGACCTTGTACTCACCATGCATGGGGCCAGCCTAGGCACCCGTCGCGACCGGGCGCTGGGCGTCGGCGGCGTACTGCGACCACGAGCCCGGGAAGAGCCGGCCGCGGCCGAGACCCGCGTGCTCGAGGACGAGCAGCTCGTGGCACGCCGTGACGCCCGAGCCGCAGTAGGCGATGACGTCGGAGCCCGGGGTCGCGCCGCCGGGGGCGAGACCGACCGACGCGAAGCGGGCCCGCAGCTCGTCGAGGTCGCGCAGGCGGCCGTCGCCGCCGATGTGATCGCGCACCGAGAGGTTGCGGGCGCCCGGGATGTGGCCCGCACGGGCATCCACCGGCTCGGTCTCGCCGGCGAAGCGGTCGGCGGTGCGCGCGTCGAGCACGACGGCGCTGCCGTCGGCGGCGCGGGCCTGCGTCTCGTCGATCGAGGCGAGGGCGGATGCTGGCCACGAGCGGGCGGTGAAGGTCGCGTCGGCGCGCGGCGCCGCTCGACGCCCGGCGACAGTCGCGCCGGCTCCGAGCTCGCCCGGCCAGCCCGTGATGCCTCCGTCGAGGACGGCGGCGTCCTCGCCGAGTGCGCGCAGCATCCACACGAGGCGCGCCGCGATGACGCCGCCCGCATCGTCGTAGGCGACGACGGTCGTGCCGTCGCCGATGCCGGCCTCGCTCATGCCGCGGGCGAAGCGCTCGGGGTCGGGGAGGGGGTGCCGTCCCTCCGCGGCGCTCGGCGGACCCGCGAGCCACTCGTCGAGGTCGACGAACACTGCACCGGCGATGTGGCCGGCGTGGAAGGCGTCGCGGCCCGAGCGGCCGTCGAGGTACCAGCGCACGTCGGCGATGACGAGACGGCGCTCGTCACGCCCGGCCTCGGCGATGAGGCCCTCGAGCTCGGCGGCGGAGACGAAGGGAGGCAGAGTCGTCGGCATCGGTCCAGGCTACTCAGCGGGCGGGCGTCGGCGTAGGGTGCGGGGATGGACCCCGTCGCGCACGACCTCGACCGCCTCGCCGACCACCTGCTCGAGCAGGCGCTCTCCGCGCCCGACAAGCGCGCGACGCTCAAGCTGGATCTCGGTCAGTCGACGCTGCGGCACCTCGCGATGGCCTTCGACACGGGCGGCGGTCTGCCCGAGCACGGCAACCCGGGCGAGGCGACGCTGCGCGTGCTGCGCGGACGGGTGCGGCTGTCGTGGGCGAGCGAGAAGGGCGATCACGCGATCGAGGCGCAGCCCGGGATGCTCGTGCGCATCCCCGACGGGACGCACCGGGTCGAGGCGCTCGAGCCGAGCGTCATGCTCCTCACCGCGGTGTCGCTCCCGGGCGGGCATGCGCACTAGTCGGTCGGGGACAGCCGATCGTCGAGCCACTCGATGAGGTCGCGCCGGACATCCGCCTGATTGAGCTCGTTGAAGACCTCGTGGCGGGCCTCCGGGTAGACGGCGAGCTCGACGTCGGTGAGGCCGCCGCGGCGCGCGTACTCCTCGACGAGCTTCACGGCGCCGGGCTCGCCGCCGAGCGGGTCGTCGTCGCCGACCATGACGAGCAGGGGGATGTCGCGGCCGAGGCGCTTCGGGCGGCCGTAGAGCCGCAGCCCGTCGCGCACGCCGAAGAGCTTGAGGATCTTCGCGTCGAACGTGAGCGGGTCGGCGCGGAAGAGCTGGTGCACCTCGGGGTCGCGGCTCAGCCACTCGACGCCCGTGTCGCCGAGGTGGGCGTGCTTGGCGTTGAGGTCTCCGGAGTTCATGTAGCCGGGCATCCGGTAGCTCGTGCCCGTGAGGACGGCCGCGTCGTAGTCGGCGGCGTGGTCGTTGAGGATGATCTGCGCCATGAGCGAGCCCCACGAGTGCCCGAGGAGCACGAGCGGCAGCTCGGGGTGATCGGTGCGGATGATCGCGCTGAGGTCGCGGAGATCCTGGATCGTCGCGCGCAGTCCGCCGGGGCCGAGCTTGCCCATCTTCGAGGAGTCGCCGTCGGTCATCTCGACGCCCGTCATGCCGTGGCCGCGGTGGTCGTCGGCGTAGACGGCGTAGCCGGCGTTGACGAGCCCCTGCGCGAGGACCTCGTAGCGCAGCGCGTGCTCGCCGACGCCGTGCGCGAGCTGCACGACGGCCTTCGGCCGACCGGGCGCCCAGACGTAGTAGTGGATCGTGACGCCCTGGGCGTCGACGAACGTGCGGTGCTCGCGCTCGGCGATGAACTTCACCATGGTCGGGCCTCCCTGCGTTCATCGTAGGGGCGGCGGGGGCGCCGCGGCAGGGGTGCGCGGGCGCGGCGGCGCCGGGGGCGCGTCGGACGCTGAGGGAATGCTCGACGGCACCAAGTCGTTAGCCAGGGTAATGACCTACGCTAACGATGACATGACGACTGCGAGCGACCCCGACGAAGAGCTGCGCGTGCTCATCCAGAAGGTGGCGCGGCGCATCCGTGCCGAGCGCGGCGGCGACGGCATCACCGACACGCAGCTCGGGGTGCTGTGGCAGCTCGAGACGCACGGGCGCACCTCCCCCGGCGTGCTCGCCGAGCGCGAGCGCGTCAGCCCGCCCTCGATGAACCGCACCCTCAACGCGCTCGAGGCCGCCGGCGTCGTGCGCCGAGAGCCCAGCGAGACGGATGCGCGCCAGGTCTGGGTGAGCCTCACTCCGGCGGGCGACGACCTCATCGCCGAGACCCGACGACTGCGCACCGCCTGGTTCCACCGCCAGCTGGACGCGCTCGAGCCCGACGAGCGCGCGGCGCTCGAGGCCGTGCGCCCCGTGCTGCGGAAGCTCGCCGACTCGTGAGGACGATGTTCCGCAGCCTCGGGCTCCTGAACTACCGGATCTGGTTCGTCGGGGCGATGGTGTCGAACATCGGCGCGTGGATGAACCGGACCGCGCAGGACTGGCTCATCCTCACCGACCTCACGAACGAGGACGCCGCCGCCGTCGGCGTCGCGATGGCGCTGCAGTTCGGCCCCGCGCTCGTCATCGGCCCGTACGCGGGCATCATCGCCGACCGGTTCGCGGGTCGGAAGCTGCTCGCGGCCACGCAGGCGCTGCAGGGTCTGCTCGCGCTCGGCCTCGGCCTCATCGTCATCCTCGACATCGCCGAGCTCTGGATGGTCTACCTCTTCGCCCTCGGCCTCGGCATCGCCACCGCGCTCGACGCGCCCGTGCGCCAGACCTTCGTCGGGGAGCTCGTCGGGCCGACGCAGCTGCCCAACGCGGTCGCGCTCAACTCGGCGTCCTTCAACGTCGCGCGCCTCATCGGGCCGGCCGTCGCGGGTCTTCTCGTCGCCACGATCGGCGCCGGCTGGGTCATCGCGATCAACGGCATGACCTACGCCGCGACGCTGCTCGCGCTCGCGATGCTGCGCGGCGACCAGCTGCACCGCCTCAAGAAGGAGAAGAAGGGGCGCGGGCAGCTCAAGGCGGGCATCCAGTACGTGCGCCGCCGCGGCGACCTCGTCGTCGTGTTCACGATGGTCTTCCTCGTCGGCACGTTCGGCTTCAACTTCGGCATCTTCACCGCGACGATGGCCCGGGTCGAGTTCGGCCGAGGCGCCACCGAGTTCGGGCTCCTGTCGAGCATCCTCGCCATCGGATCGGTGACCGGCGCCCTCATGTCCGCCCGGCGCGAACGGCCGCGACTGCGGGTCATCGCGCTGTCGGCGCTCGGGTTCTCGTTCAGCACCGCCGCGGCCTCGCTCATGCCGACCTTCGAGAGCTTCGCCGCCGCGCTCGTGCTCGTCGGGTTCACCTCGCTCACGATGATCACCTCCTCGAACGCGTACGTGCAGACGACGACGCGGCCCGCGATCCGCGGGCGGGTGACGGCGCTGTACCTCACGATCTTCATGGGGGGTACGCCGCTCGGCGCCCCGCTGCTCGGCTTCATCGCCAACGAGGCGGGGCCGCGCTGGGCGCTCGTCGTCGCCGCGATCTCGGGCCTCGCGGCGGCCGCCGTCGCCGGGCTGTGGATGCGCTCGACCCGCAACCTGCGGCTCGGGCGCGACGGCGGACCGTGGTGGCGCGTGCGCGTGCGGTACGACGGGGACGACTACGACCTCGACACGGCGACGCGCGAGATCGCGATCGTGGAGGCGTCGGCGCGCAAGGGGTGATCCGGGCGTGGCCGCGCGGTCGGGCCCGCACGGGCGCGGGACCTTCGGCCGGTGCCGGCCGGGGGGAACGAGTGGGAGGATCGGGGCATGGTGTCGAAGCTTCCGAACCCGTGGACGGGTCAGCCCGGGTTCTGGGCCGCGGTCAACCGGTTCTTCTACCCGATCGCCGGGCCCGCCGCGGTCGGCATCGGCCGCCCGGAGGAACCGTACGTCGCCCCGGCCGACCCGACGTGCCCGCTCTGCGGAGCCCTCATGGCCGATCACGTCATCGAGCGCGGCGTCGGCACCACCGCGACGCGGCTGCACTGCCCGCCCGCCGCGGTCTGAGCGGGGTCGCAGGCCGCGCGTGCGTCCTGACGAGCCCGATGACTCAAATCCCGTGCGATGCCGAATGCAGGCACCCCCGTAGCGGATCCGCGAGGGCCCGTGGGCGGCAGGCCGTGCTGGGCTGCTTCTGCGTGCATTTGGCAGCGGATCGTCGAGGGTGCTGAGCGGGACGGGTGCTGAGCGATGCGCGATGCGGGACGGGTGCCGAGCGATGCGCGATGCGCGATACGGGACGGGTGCCGAGCGATGCGCGATGCGCGATGCGCGAACCAAATGCAGTCTCGCGTGGCCTGTACCGTTCGAACTCCGGCCGCCCGGGCCCGCATCGGGCCGTCTGTGACTGCATTCGGTTCTCGCGCGACGTGCTGGGGCGGGCGTGGGCCAGGCCGCGGAGCTAGTCGAGGGCGACGAGGATCTCGCGCGTCGCCTGCTGCACCGCGGCGTGCAGCGAGCGGAGGGCGGATGCGCGGCGCGCCCGGGCGCGATCCGCGTCGGCGGGCGCGGTGCCGAGCTCGGCGGCCGCGCTCGCGCTCGCCTCGACGAGAAGGCTGAGCTCGGCCGCGGCCCGGCGGCTCGCGGCGAGACCTGCAGCGCCTCCGTCGACGCCGATCGCGCGGAGGCTGCGCTCGGCATGGACGAGCCCGTGCGCGACCGAGCGCGGGAAGCGCTCGTCGAGGGCGAGGAGCTCGATCGCGGCCGCGGCGGTGGGAGCGCCGCGGTGGGCGCGCACGTGCGCCTCGTGGGCTCCGGCGCTGCGGAGCACGAACATCCACCCGGGGCCGGATTCGGGGTCGTCGGCATGGGCGGCGAGGAGGCGGGCCGTCGCGGCGGCGCGCTCGAGGCGGCGGCCGAGGGCGATGAGCTCGAAGGCGCCGTCGCGAGCGACCGCGGACTCGATGATCCCGACGGCGAGCGCCGAGCGCTCGCGCACCCAGGCGAGGAAATCGGGGACGCGCGGCTCGACGACCTTCCGCGGCAGGCGGGCGCGCGTCGCGACGAGCATGTCGGAGAGCTCGGCGGGCAGCGACTCCCTCGCGAGCCGGGCGGCGTCGCGGGCCTCGACGAGCGCGTGCGCGATCGACGCGGGGTGGGAGCGGTCGGCGGTGAGCAGGTCGATCGCGGCGCCGCGGCCGAGTCGGGCATCCGCCGCATCGTCGGCCCCGCACGCGCGGAGGACGAGTCGCGCGTCGGCCGCGTCGGGAAGGGGGTGATCGCGCGCGAGGAGGAGGTGAGCCTCGACGATGCGGGCGGTCGCGTCGGCCCGCTCGATGCCGCGGCCCAGGGCGAGGAGGTGCGCGGGCGCGCTCGCGGAGACTCCCGCAGCGCCCCGCACGAGGGGCTCGCCGATGCCCGCCATGCCGGGGAGCCTAAGCGGGGCGTGTTGCGCGAGTGTTTCCGGCGGGTGACGGGTCTAGAGCCAGCGGCGGGCGCGGAAGATCGCGAAGAGCCCGACGCTCGTCGCGAGCATCGCGGCGAGCGCCGCCGGGTAGCCCCACGGCTCGTCGAGCTCGGGCATGAACGTGAAGTTCATGCCGTAGATCGTGCCGACGAGCGTCGGTGCGAAGAGGATGGCCGCCCACGAGGAGATCTTGCGCACCTCATTGCTCTGCACGAGCGAGGCCTCCCCGAGCGCCCGCATCTCGGCGTTCTGCCGCTGCGTCACGAGAGTGGAGTTCACCTGCAGGGCGTTCTGCAGCACGGCCCGGAAGGTGTCGACGCGCTCTCCGACGCGCAGTGCATGGTCGAGCACGTCGGCGAAGGAGTCGCGGAGTCGGCCGTCGGGGGCTCCGACCGAGAGGGTGCGGATGATTCCCGGCAGCGGCTGCACCGCGCGCTGCAGCTCGATGACCTGGCGCGAGAGCTCGTAGATGCGGCGGCTGACGGCGTCGTCGCCGGCGAAGAGCTCGTCCTCGATCTCGTCGATGTCGTTCTCGAGCCCAGCCATGACCGGCGCGTATTCGTCGACGACCTCGTCGAGGATGGCGTAGAGGACGGCGCGCGGGCCGAGCGCGAGCAGCTCGGGGGCGCCCTCGAGGCGGCGGCGCACGGCCGCGAGGTCGGGTGACTCGGCGTGCCGCACGGTGATGACGGCGTCGGTCGAGACGAAGACGTGCAGCTCGCCGAGCTCGACGCGCTCGACCTCGTCGACGTAGCGGGCGGGCTTGAGCACGATGAAGTCGCCGCCGGAGTGCCGGTCGAGCTTGGAGCGCTGGTGCCCGTGATGCGCGTCCTCGACCGAGGTGGCGTTGAGCTCGAACTCGTCGGCGACGCCCGCGAGCTCGTCGGGGGTGGGCCGGTACATGCCGATCCAGGCCATGCCGCCGCGCTCGCGCGTCAGGTCGGCGACGACGTCGAGCGCGGGAGGATCGTCGGTGCGGGCGCCGTCGACGTAGACGGCCGTGTCGATCACGGGCATGAGCCCTCCTTCGCGTCGCCGCCGACTCTAGTGTCTGACAATGCTGTTAGGCTCCCCGCGCGCAGATGACGGAGGCCATCGAAGGTGTCCGTCGAGAGGAGGGCCGTGGACGAGTCGCTGTCCGTGACGACACTGCCCCACGCCGTCTACGAGGCGATGCGCGAGAGCATCCTCGCGCAGCGCGAGCCTCCGGGCGCCACGGTGACCGAGAAGGCTGTGGCCGACCGCTTCGGCGTCGCTCGGCCGACCGCGAAGGCGGCTCTCGAGCGACTCGTCGCGGAAGGGCTCCTGCGGCGGAGCACGCACAAGACCGCGCGCGTGCCGCAGCTCGACCGCGACGATATCGTCGACCTCTACGCCAATCGTGCCGTGATCGAGGAGGCCGCTCTGCGCCTGCTCGCCGCCAGTGCATCCGCCCCCGCCGACGCCATCGATGCGCAGCGGGTCATCGTGTCGGCAGCAGCGAGCGACGCCGAGGGAGCCGACACCGGCTCGCTCGCCCGCGCCGACATCGCCTTCCACCGCGCGCTCGTCGAGGCGCAGCCCTCCCCGCGCCTCGCGCGTCTCCACGCGCTCCTGATGGGCGAGATCGAGCTGTGCATCGGGCAGGTCCTCGCTCATCGACTCCTCGCGCTCGACGACGTCATCGCCCAGCACCAGGGCATCCTCGACGCCGTCGCGCAGGGCGATGCCGAGCGTGCGGGCCACCTGACTCGCGCGCACATCGAGGGGGCGCGCGACCGTCTGCTCGGCTACTTCGACGCGCAGCGCGACGCCCCGCCCGCCGCACGCGGTGGCGAACGGGGCGTCGACGGCTAGAACTGGATGCCGCGGGTCAGGGCTCCGTCGATGAGGAGGTTCGCGCCGCTGATGCGGCTCGCACGCGGGCTCGAGAGGAACACGACGCCGGCCGCGATCTCCTCCGCCGTTCCCATGCGGCCGGTGGGGTTCAGCCCCATGGCGAACGAGAACAGGTCGGGGTTGCCGCCCTCGATGCTCTGCCAGACACCGCCGGGAAAGTAGGTGTTGCCCGGCGACACGGTGTTGGCGCGGATGCCCTTCTCGGCGACCTGGAGGGCGACGCCGGCCATGTAGCCGATGATCGCCGTCTTGATCGTGCCGTAGGGCCCTGAGGCGAAGTCCGCCTCGCGGCCGGACACGCTCGAGATCGCGACCGCCGACTTCACATCGCTCGCCTCGAGGTGCGGCAGGGCGGCCTTCACGAGGTTCACGGTTCCCATGAGGTCGACGCGGAACGACGCCTCCCAGTTCTCGTCGGTGTCGGGGATGGCGAGGGCGCTGACGTTGGCGACGACCATGTCGATGCCTCCGAACTCGTTCGCCGTCGAGGCGACCCAGGCGCGGACGCCCTCCGCATCCCCGACGTCGAGCACGGTCCCGATGGCTTTGACGCCCATCGCCTCGATCGCGGCCTGCGTGCTCTCCACCTCCGCGGCGTCCCTCGCGCAGAAGGCGACGTCGGCCCCCTCCGCCGCGAACCCCTCCACGATGGCGCGGCCGATCCCCTTGGTGCCTCCCGTGACGAGGGCGGTCTTGCCGGTGATTCCCAGATCCATGTCGTTCTCCTTCGGTTCGGTCGGTCAGGCGCGCAGTGGTGCGCCGACGGGCAGGACGGCCTTCGCGTACATCTCGTTGATGAGGAACGCGAATGCGAGGTAGATGGCGAGTGCGCCGGTGATGACTCCTTCGATCCCGCCGAACAGGCTGATGGCGGCGTTACCCGTGAGCGCGCCGATGCCGAGGGAGCCGAGCAGGACCGCGGTGAGCGCGAGAATGATCGTGAGCATCCGCGGGGCGACCGCCGAGGCGAACACGAGGCCGATCGTGAAGACCATCCAGAGGAGCAGGTACCACCCGATCGCGACGGACGACACCGTCCACCATCCGTTGATGGCGCCGATGTTGAGGAAGGCGAACGACAGCCAGAGGAACGAGTACCCGCCGAAGGCGGTCACACCGAACGTGTCGCCGAGTCGGAAGGCCATGACGGCGACGATCGTCTGAGCGATGCCGCCGAAGAAGACGCCCATGATGAGCACCATCCCGTCGACGGCGTACAGGCCGCTGTTGGCGAGGCTCAGGAGCACGGTCGAGACGCCGTAGCCCAGGAGCCCGAGGACGGCCGGGTTGGCGGCCTTCTGTTCGTTCATGCGATTCTCCACTTCATTGTGGGTAGGGGTGGATGGAATGGTGCTCCGCCGCGGTGCGCGGCCATCGCTAGCGCAGCTGTCGAGCCGCCTGGCGAAGTTCGTGGTGGATGCCGTCGTAGGCGACGCCGCCGGGCATGAGCGACTTCGCGACCTTGACGACGACGCTGTAGTTGGCGTCGACGGCGTTGGCGATCGGCGCGAGCGAGGTCTGCGTGAGGAGCTGGTAGGCATCCATCGCGTGGAGCCCGAACATCTCGGTGAACCACGTGACCATGTCCAGCTGGGCGATGCGCCACGAGTCCTCCATCGGACGGGAGGAGCCGACGACCATCCAGTAGTCGTCGTTCTCGAGCCGCGGCCAGAGCGGCGCGGAGCCCTTGATGAGCTCGACGATGATGACCGAGTTCATGGCTCCCTCGACGGCGGTGCCGCACGCCTCCCCCTCCCCCTGGCGGTAGTGGCCGTCGCCGATGGAGAACAGGGCGCCCTCGACGTTCACGCCGAGGTAGGCGGTCGTGCCGATCTTCATCTCAGGGGTGTCCATGTTCCCGCCGAAGCGCTCCGGCACGAGGCTCGTCCGCACCTCGCTCGCACCGGGCGCGAGTCCGACCGTCCCGAGCATCGGTTCGAGCGGCAGGGACACCTCGAAGTCGCCGAACCGGGCCTGGAAGCCCACGGTCTGGCGAGCCGTGTCGACCTCGTAGATCCAGGTGGCTTCGGGAAGGGCATCCTGCAGCAGGGCAGTGCGATCGGTGCCCGTGAGCCCTCCGAAGAACGGGATCGTCGACGACGCCCCGAAGCTGCGGGCGGGGGTGAGATCGACGATGTGGAGGGCGAGGGTGTCGCCCGGTTCGGCGCCGTCGACGTAGAAGGGCCCCGTCTGCGGGTTCACGTACCGGATGTCGATGTGCTGACTGGGCAGGTGGTCGACGGAGGTGAGGGCGAAGTTGAAGGCGTCCTCCGACCAGAGGCGCATCGCGGTGCCGGGCTTGATGCGCATCGCCGGCTCGGCGCCGCCGAAGGTGTAGACGTACTGCGAACGCTCCGGGGTGAACGCGATCTCGCGCATGAGGGCGGTCCTTCCGATCAGTCGATGTGGGAGGAGGTACGGGGGGAGGTGCGGGGGTTGAGCAGCGTGACGTGCTGCGGGCCGAGCTCGTCGAGGCTCGTCACGCCCAGCAGTCGCATGGTGCGCGTGATCTGATCCGAGAGGATGCTCAGCGCGCGCTCGACGCCCTCCTGGCCGCCCGCCATGAGCCCGTAGAGGTAGGCGCGGCCGATGAGGGTGCTGCGTGCGCCGAGCGCGACCGCCGCGACGACGTCGGCGCCCGACATGATGCCCGTGTCGACGAGGATCTCGAGGTCGGAGCCGACCTCCTTCGCGACGGCCGGCAGCAGCTGGAGGGGCACGGGAGCACGGTCGAGCTGGCGGCCGCCGTGGTTCGAGAGCACGATGCCGTCGACGCCGAGGGCCGCGAGGGCGACGGCGTCGTCGAGCGACTGGACGCCCTTGACGACGAGCTTCCCGCTCCACATCTCGCGGATCCAGCGCAGGTCGTCGAAGGTGACGCTCGGGTCGAACATCGTGTCGATGAGCTCGGCGACGGTGCCGTCCCACTCCGACAGGCTCGCGAACGCGAGCGGCTCGGTCGTGAGGAAGTCGATCCACCAGGCCGGCCGCGGGATGGCGTTGACGATCGTTCCCAGGGTGAGCGCGGGCGGGATCGACATGCCGTTGCGCTTGTCGCGCAGTCGCGCCCCGGCGACGGGCACATCGACGGTCACGAGCAGGGTGTCGTAGCCGGCCTGCGCGGCGCGCTCGACGAGCGTCATCGATCGCTCGCGGTCGCGCCACAGGTACAGCTGGAACCAGGCGCGGCCGTCGGGGATCGCCTCGCGCACCGCCTCGATCGATGCCGTGCCCATCGTCGACAAGCTGAAGGGGATGCCGAATGCGTCGGCGGCGCGGGCGCCGGCGATCTCGCCCTCGGTCTGCATCATCCGGGTGAAGCCGGTCGGGGCGATCGCGAGCGGGAGCGCGCTCGGTCCGCCGAGCACGGTGCGCTCGGTGCTGACCTCGGAGACGTCGCGGAGGATCGATGGGTGGAACTCGATGTCGAGGTACGCCTGGCGAGCTCGAGCGAGCGAGATCTCGGCCTCGGCCGCGCCGTCCGTGTAATCGAACGGCGCTTTCGGCGTGCGGCGCTTGGCGATGATCCGGAGGTCCTCGATCGTCAGGGCCCCGTTGAGCCGGCGGCGGCGTCCGTTGAGCTCGGGCCGCCGGAAGCGCATCAGAGGAGCGAGCTCTCGGGGGTTGGGCCACTGGCGCCGCACTGCGCACCGCCTTTCGCTGTCGGGGGGTGATCAGCACAGTACGTTGAGTCGGTACATTTGTCTAACACTTTTTGCGAGCGTGCCGATTCTCGGCAGCGGCGGACACCCCGCGCGACCTCGGCGGGGGTCTCAGCCGCGGGCGGCGAGCAGCTGCGCCTCGAGGCGCTCGACGTCGTCGCGGTGGCAGAGCTCGGTGGCCTCCGTCATCGCGGTCGCGGTGCCCGCGGCGATCCCGGCCCGGAAGGCGGCGTCGAGGTCGCGGCCCTGCGCGAGGCGCAGGACGAGCGCGGCGAGGAACGAGTCGCCCGCGCCGACGGTCGAATGCACCTCGACGGGCGGGACCTCCAGTCGCGTGACGCTCTCGGCCGTGACGAGCACGGCACCATCGCCTCCGAGCGTCAGCGCGACGACCTCGGCGGCGCCGCGGGCCACGAGCTCGCGGGCGGCCTCCACGCGCGACTCGAGGTCGGGCAGCGCGCGGCCGACGAGCTCGCCGAGCTCGCGCCCCGACGGCTTCACGAGGTGCACGCCCTCGCGGAGGGCGGCGGCGAGCGCGGGGCCCGAGGCATCCACGATGCAGCGCGCCCCGATCGCCTTCGCGGCCCGCGCGACGCGCGCGTAGAAGTCATCGGGCATGCCGGGCGAGAGGGATCCGCTCGCGACGACGTAGCCGCCGGGCGTCATCGCGCGCTGCGTCGCGGTGAGGCACTCGATCCACTCGTCGGTCGTCAGGTGCGGGCCCTGCAGCACGAAGCGGAACTGGCGGCCGGTCGAGAGCTCGTCGACCGTGACGTTCTCGCGCGTTGACCCGTCGATGGGGATCGCGCGACCGATGATGCCGTCGGCCTCGAGCAGCTGCCGGTAGGCCCGGCCCGTCGGCCCGCCGACGGCGTAGATCGCGATCGACTGCCCGCCGAGGCGATGGATGACGCGGCTCACGTTCACGCCGCCGCCGCCCGCGTCGGTCCGGCTCGGCCCGCAGCGCAGCTTGTGCTCGGGCTCGACGCGCTCGGTGGACGTCGAGACGTCGAGCGCGGGGTTCACGGTGAGCGTCACGACGGGCGCCGGCTGCGCGGGGTGGACGACGGGCTCGGTCATGCCGCAGAGCCTAGGCCTCGGCGGCGGCCTGCAGGAGGGAGACCTCGTCGCGGCGCTTCTGCCGGCGGTGGTTGAGCACCTCGATGAGCACGAGCACGCCGACGAGCAGCCCGGTGAACAACGCGGCCTCGAGCGGACTCCGCATCGCGAGCTCGGCGATCGCCTCGTAGGTGGCGACGCCGACGACGCCCCAGATGAGCGCCCAGGCGAGACCGCCGACCGCGAGGGCGGGGAGGTACGCGAGGAGAGGCATCCGCAGCACGCCCGCGGCGAGGTTGGCGAGCGTCTGGAAGCCGACCGTCAGGAAGGACGCAGCGACGACGGGCGCGCCCCAGCGCTCGACGATGCGCTCTGCGCGGCGGAAGCGCGGCGTCTCGAGCCGCGCCTTGAGCCGCGTGCGGCCGGCGCCGCCGCGCACCCCGCGACCGAGCGCGTAGGTCGCCCCGCCGCGCAGCAGCACGACGACGTAGAAGAGACCGACGGCGAGTGGGAGCGGCAGGCCGAACGCGGTGTCGAACGGCTCCATGGCCTCAGCCTATTGAGCGGTGTTCGCGGATGCCCGGGGCGAAGGTCCCGGATTCCGCGGGCGCTCCGGGCGGCCGCCTCCCGGTCGCGCCTCATCGCCCGACCCGGACCATGCTCCACGACGCGGCGGGCAGGGTGAGGTGGACGCCGTCGCCCTCGGCGCGCGCCGTGGGGTTCGGGCGCGGGGGCGCGGCGTCGCCGTGGCCCGCGGTCGCATCCTCGACGGAGTCCCCCGCGCTCATCGTGACCGCCTCGAGCACGCGCAGCCCGCCGAGCCCGCGGCCGAGCTCGCCGCGCAGGTCGATCGTCGTCTCGACGGCGCCCTCGGGGAGCCGGTTGACGAGGAGGACGACCACTCCCCCGGTCTCCCCGCGCACCGCGGCGGCGCTGATCGCGGGCACCTCGCCGTGCAGCGAGGTGACCGAGACCGGCCCGTCGACGGTCGTCGCGAGGCTCGTCCCGCGCGCGTGCCGCGACGTGAGGCTGAAGGGGTGGAAGGTCGTCCGGCGCCGGGCGGGCCCATCGGCGGGCGCCGCGATCGGCGCGATGACGTTGACGACCTGCGCGAGGCACGCCGTCGTGACGCGGTCGGCGCGGCCGAGCATCGTGATGAGCAGGTCGCCGACGACGACGGCATCGGCGGTCGTGTACTCGTCCTCGCTCAGCGCGGGAGCCTCGGGCCAGTCGTCCCCCGTCGGCAGAGTCGCGGCCATGCGCGACTGGTACCAGACGTTCCACTCGTCGACCGAGATCGCGAGGGTCTTCGCGCTTCCGCGCTCGTCGCGCACGGCATCCGCGTGCTCGATGACGGCGCCGAGGTAGGCGTCCATGACCGCGCCCGAGGCGAGGAAGGACGCGAGGTCGTCGCCCGTCGGCTCGGCGTAGAAGTGGGCCGAGATGACGTCGACGTCGTCGTAGGCGTGGCGGAGCACGGTGCGCTCCCACTCGCCGAAGGTCGGCATGAGGGGCCCCGATGAGCCGCACGCGACGAGCTCGAGGTCGGGCTCGATCATGCGCATGGCCTTCGCCGTGCGCGCCGCGAGGCTGCCGTACTCGTCGGCGGTGAGCTGGCCGAGCTGCCACGGGCCGTCGAGCTCGTTCCCGAGGCACCACATGCGCACGTCGAACGGCTCCTCGCGCCCGTTGCGGCGGCGCTGCTCGGCGCGCTCGGTGCCGTGCGGGATGCGCGCGTACTCGAGCAGATCGGTCGCCTCGAGCACGCCCCGGGTTCCGAGATTCGTCGCGAGCATGAGCTCGCCGTCGACCCGCTCGACCCAGTCGGCGAACTCGTGCAGCCCGACGGCGTTCGTCTCGGTGCTGTGCCACGCGAGGTTGAGGCGGCGCGGTCGCGACGCGCGCGGGCCCACGCCGTCCTCCCACCGGTAGCCGGAGACGAAGTTGCCGCCCGGGTAGCGGAAGACGGTCATGCCGAGCTCGCGGACGAGCTCGATGACGTCGGCGCGGAAGCCGTCGGCGTCGGCCGCGGGGTGGGCCGGGTCGTAGAGGCCGCCGTAGACGCCGCGGCCCATGTGCTCGACGAAGCCGCCGAACAGGCGCCGGTTCACGGGGCCGATCGGGTTCGCGCCGTCGACGGTGATCGTCGCGGTCGCGGGGTCGGTCGCGGTCGCGGGGTCAGTCGCGGGGTCGGTCACGCCCAGTCCCGGCGCGCGGCCTCCGTCGCGTAGGCGGCGCGCACGTGCGGGGCGGCGGGATGCTCGACCGCGGCATGCACCGTGAGCGGCCACTCGGGCAGCGCGCCGACGAGCAGCCCCGCCGCCTGCCGCGCGGCCCCGCGGGCGACGTACTCCCCCGGCTCGGGCACGACGACGGGGAGGCCGAGCACCTCGGAGGCTATGCCGGGCACCGCGCGCGAGCGCGCGGCGCCCCCGACGAGCAGCAGGCGCCGCGGTCGCAGGCCCTGGCGCACGATGGCGTCGAGGCCGTCGGCGAGGCCGCAGAGCATCCCCTCGATCGCGGCGCGCGCGAGGTTCTCGCGCGTCGTCGAGGCGAGCGTCATGCCGCCGAGCGAGGCGGTCGCGTCGGGGAGGTTGGGGGTGCGCTCGCCCTCGAAGTAGGGCAGCAGCACGAGCCCGCCCGCGCCGGGCGACGCCGCGAGCGCGAGGTCGGCGAGCCCGTCGTGGTCGACGCCGAGGAGGGTCGCGGTGGTGTCGAGCACGCGCGCGGCGTTGAGGGTCGCGACGAGCGGCAGGAACGCGCCGTCGGCGGACGCGAAGCCCGCGACCGTCCCGCTCGCGTCGCGCACGGGCTCGGGCGTGACGGCGAAGACCGTGCCGCTCGTGCCGAGCGAGATGACGACGTCGCCGGCCGACGCGCCGAGCCCGAGGGCCGCGGCGGCGTTGT
>NZ_JAUSMI010000093.1 GCF_030645145.1 Microcella sp.
GATCATCCGGCCAGCAGGCGCCAGCCTCGCATTACGGTGGACCACGAGAAGGCCTTCCTCTTCGAAGTGTCTAGACACCACTCAGAATGAAGGCCTTCTCTTCAGCCTTGTGTCACCAACGTCCTGACCGGGTACAGCTAGTCGAGCAGCCGACGCACGACCGCGTCGGCGAGCAGCCGCCCGCGCAGCGTCAGCACGACCGTCCCGCGCAAGGCTGACCCGGGGTCGACGAGCCCGTCGGCGATGAGCCCGGCGACCTCGCGGCGGCCCTCCGGCGCGAGCGCGCTCGTCGAGAGCCCCTCGGCCAGGCGCGTCTCGAGCAGCACGCGCTCGACCCGGCGCGTCTCGTCGTCGAGGGTCTCCCGACCGGCGGCGGGCGACTCGCCCGCCGCGAGCCGTTGCGCGTACGCGGCGGGGTGCTTGACGTTCCAGAAGCGCACGCCGCCGATGTGGCTGTGCGCGCCCGGTCCGATACCCCACCAGTCCTGCCCCGTCCAGTAGGCCCGGTTGTGGCGCGAGCGACGGGATGCTCCGCCATCGTCGGCAGCGAGCGCCCAGTTGCTCACCTCGTACCAGGAGTAGCCCGCCTGGCTCAGCCGGGCATCCGCCGCCTCGTACATCGCCGCGTGGAGGTCGTCGTCGACGGGCGGCACCTCGCCGCGGGCGATCTGGCGGGCGAGCTTCGTGCCCTCCTCGACGATGAGGGCGTAGGCGCTGATGTGATCGGGCCGCTGCTCGAGGGCGGCGTCGAGGCTCGCGCGCCAATCGTCGATGCTCTCGCCGGGCGTGCCGTAGATGAGGTCGAGGCTCACGGCGAGTCCGGCGTCGCGCGCCTCGGCGACGCGGAGCGGGACGTTCGCGGGGTCGTGGGTGCGCTCGAGCGTCCCGAGCACGTGCGGGACGGCCGACTGCATGCCGATGCTCGCGCGCGTGAACCCGGCGTCGGCGAGCTGCCGGAACCCCGTCGCGTCGATCGAGTCGGGGTTCGCCTCGGTCGTGACCTCGGCGCCCGGCGCGAGCGTGAAGAGGCGCTCGACCGCGGCGAGCATGCGGGCGAGGTCGCTCGCGGGCAGGAGCGTCGGGGTGCCGCCGCCGAAGAAGACGGTGCTGACGGGGCGCGGCGGGAGGCCCGCGTCGTCGAGGACGCGCGCGGCGAGCTCGAGCTCGGCGATCGCTTGGTCGGCGAAGTCGCTCTGCTTCACGCCGCGGATCTCGCTCGCGGTATAGGTGTTGAAGTCGCAGTATCCGCAGCGGACGCGGCAGAACGGCACGTGCAGGTACACGCCGAGGTCGCGCTGCTCGGCGCCGTCGCGCACGCTCGCCGGGAGCGCCCCGTCGACGGGAGCCGGATCGGCGAGGGGCAGAGCGCGGGGCACGCGTCGATTCTCGCAGGGTGCGGCCGAGGGCTCGCGCGGCCGGGGCTCGTACGGTCGGGGCGGCAGCGCGCGGCTGGTTGGATGGGGAGGTGACCACCACCACGATCCTCTGGGATGTCGACGGCACCCTCCTGTTCAACGCGGCGTCGGGCGGCGGCGAGCTCTACCACCGGGCGGTCGAGGTCGTCGCGGGCCGCGAGCTGCACCCGCCGCTCGCGCGCGCTCACGGCAAGACCGACGGGCAGATCCTCTTCGAGATCCTCGCGGCGTTCGAGCTCGACCCGGCGCGGCACGACGACGCGGTCGCGGCGCTCGACGCCCTCTCGGTCGAGCGCGCGACCGCGGGCGATCGTCGGGAGGTCGCGCCGGGCATCCCCGAGGCCCTCGCCGCGGCGGCCGAGCGCGGCTGGATCAACGCGCTCCTCACGGGCAACTCGGCGACGCGCTCGCGCGTGAAGCTCGCAGGCTCCGGCCTCGACCCCGAGCTCTTCGACTGGAGCCGCTCGTTCTTCGGCGACCGCGCCCGCGAACGCCGCGACATCACGATCGCTGCGCGCACGGCCCTGCCGGACGAGCGGCTCGTCATCATCGGCGACACCCCGCGCGATGATGACGCGGCGGTCGCGGCGGGCATCCCCTTCATCGCGGTCGCGACGGGCGTCTACGCGGTGGATGCCCTGCGCGAGACCGGCGCCCTCCTGGTCGTGCCGACCCTCGCCGAGGGTCTCGACGCCGTGCTCGCCGTCATCGACGGGCTGCCCGGGGTCGCGGCGGCCTGAGCCCGACCGCGCTGCGGAGCGTGGGCGCTACGCGACCTGCACGAACCAGATCTGCCCCATGCGGTAGACCATGACGGCGACGGCGAGGCTCACGACGCCGAGCACGACGGTCGACCAGCGCGAGCGGTCGACGAGCCCCCAGACGATCGCGAGCGGCGGCAGCAGCAGCGCCGAGATCAGGTAGACCCAGTACTCGACGGGGTCGCCGGTGGGGTCGTTGCCGACGAACGGCGCGACGATCGACACGACGATCTGCGTGAGCAGCAGCACGGCGACGAACGCCGTGAGGCCGTTCGTGAGGTCGCTCGGCGCGCGACCGACTCCCCCGGCGATGAGGCAGACGATGCCGACGACGACGGCGACGGCGACCTGCGCGGTCGTGAACCACTCGATCACTGCTGACTCCTGGCTGAGGGACGCGTCGCGCGCGGCGACGGGGCGCGACGAGAGGGGCGGATGCTCACTCCGCGTCGATCGGGAACCCCACCAGCGTACGGCCGACGCCGTTGCGCACGCTCACGAGCGCGACGAGGCGGCCAGCGCCGTCGATCGCGGCGAGCGGCTCGACGTCGTCGAGCTCGGGCAGCGCGAGCTTCTTGCCGTGGCCGAGGTCGCGCGCCTGGTCGTCGGTCGCGCGCAGCACCGGGAAGAGCCGCTCGGCGACCGCGGCCGACGACGCGAGACCGGCGGGCCCAATGTCGGCGAGCTGCTCGAGGCTCACGGCATCGGGGACGTCGAACGGTCCGACGCGCGTGCGCCGCAGGGCGCGCAGGTGGCCGCCGACGCCGAGGGCCGTGCCGAGATCGCGGGCGAGCGCACGGATGTAGGTGCCCGACGAGCAGTCGATGCGGGCATCCGCCTCGATCGTCGGCGGTTCGTCGGCCGAGCCCGGCAGACGGCGCACGGCGAGCACGTCGAAGGCCGCGATCGTCACGGCGCGAGCCTTGAGCTCGACGTGTTCTCCGGCGCGGACGCGGTCGTAGGCGCGGCGCCCGTCGACCTTGATCGCGCTCACGGCGCTCGGCACCTGCTCGATCGGGCCGGTGAGGGTCGCGATGGCGGCGGCGAGCTGGTCGTCGGTGATCGCGTCGAGAGCGGCGGCGGGTGCCGGCTCGCCGAGGACCTCGCCCTCGGCGTCGTCGGTCGTCGTGGCGCGCCCGAGCACGATCGTCGTCTCGTACGTCTTGTCGAGCCCGACGAGGTAGGTCAGAAGGCGCGTCGCCGAGCCGACGCCGAGCGTCAGGAGGCCCGTCGCGAGCGGGTCGAGCGTGCCCGCGTGCCCGACCTTGCGGGTGCCGAGCGCGCGGCGGGCCCGGGAGACGACGTCGTGGCTCGTGAGACCGGCGGGCTTGTCGACGAGGAGGAGTCCGGTGGGCACCGCCCCACGCTAGCTGTAGTTCCCAGTGACGTTGTTCATGCTGCCGCAAGTGCGGTGATCGGGCTTCTGTGGCCCAGAGAGCCATGGGGTCGCTGCGTGTTGTAGTAGCGAACCCATTCTGGCAGGA
>NZ_JAUSMI010000095.1 GCF_030645145.1 Microcella sp.
CGCCCGCCGCCGCTCGGCCGCGCCGCTGCCGCGCGCCGGTCGCGGCTCGGTGACGAGGAGGCCGAACGATGGCCGCTGACCGCCGCCGTCGCCGACCCGTCCCGGGCCCGCGGCGCGACGGCCTCGACGCCCCGAAGTCGCAGCGCCGCCCGTTCTTCCTGCCCCAGTTCACGAGCCGTGACCGCATCGGCCGCTTCTCCGAGGGCTTCGCCCGCGCGATGGGCACGCCGTGGTTCCTCATCGGCATGACGGTCTTCGTCGCGGTGTGGATCACCTTCAACAGTTCGGCGCCGCCGAGCGCGCAGTTCGACCCGCGCGCGCTCAACTTCACCCTGCTCACCCTCATCCTGTCGCTGCAGGCCTCGTACGCCGCCCCCCTGATCCTGCTCGCGCAGAACCGGCAGGACGACCGCGACCGCGTCCAGATCGAGCAGGACCGCCAGCGCGCCGAGCGCAACCACGCCGACACCGAGTACCTCGCCCGCGAGGTCGTCGCTCTGCGCCTCGCGATGAAGGACGTCGCCACGAAGGAGTTCATCCGGGCCGAGCTGCGCAGCCTCCTCGACGAGCTCGACCGCTCGGAGACGGAGGAGGCCGCCGTGGCCGCCGACGATCGCGACCGCGACCGCCGTGGCTGACGCCGCTCCCCCGGCGCCCACCGAGCAGGATGTGCGCCGGGCGCTCGATCGCGTCATGGACCCGGAGCTGCGGCGACCCGTCACCGAGCTCGACATGGTGCCCCGCGTGAGCGTGCAGGGCGACCGCGTCGCGATCGACCTCGAGCTCACGATCGTGGGCTGCCCCGCGGCCGACCGCATCGAGCGCGATGTGCGCGCCGCGGCATCCTCGGTATCGGGCGTCGCGTCGGTCGACGTCGCGGTCGGCGTGATGGCCCCGGCGGTGCGGGATGCCCTCATCGCCCGCCTGCGCGGCGACCGGCCCGCCATGCCGTTCACCCCCGACTCGCTCACGAGGGTCATCGCCGTGACGAGCGGGAAGGGCGGCGTCGGCAAGTCGACCATCACCGCCAACCTCGCCGTCGCCCTCGCCCAGCAGGGACTGCGGGTCGGGCTCGTCGACGCCGACGTGTTCGGCTTCTCGATCCCGGGCCTCCTCGGCATCGCGGGCGAGAGGCCGACGCGCGTCGGCGAGGCGATCATGCCGCCGCGCGCGCACGACGTCGGCGTGATCTCGATCGGCATGTTCGTCGACGAGCGCACGGCCGTCTCGTGGCGCGGGCCGATGCTGCACCGGACGGTGCAGCAGTTCCTCACCGACGTGTACTTCGGCGACCTCGACGTGCTCGTGCTCGACATGCCGCCCGGCACGGGGGATGTCGCGATCTCGGTCGGGCAGCTCCTGCCGCACGCCGAGGTGCTCGTCGTCACGACGCCGCAGAAGGCCGCCGCCGACGTCGCCGAGCGCTCGGCGCTCGTCGCCCGGCAGACCGGTCAGACCGTCATCGGCGTCGTGGAGAACATGGCCGGGCTCGCGCAGCCCGACGGCAGCGTGCTCGAGCTCTTCGGCTCGGGCGGCGGGGCCGAGACGGCCGCGCGGCTCGACGTGCCGCTGCTCGCGCGCGTGCCCCTCTCGGTCGCCCTGCGCGAGGGCGGCGACGCGGGCGAGCCGATCGTGCTCGTCGAGGGCGACCCGGCGGCCGAGGCGATCCGCGAGCTCGCCCGGGTCGTGGCGGCGCGCGGGCGCGGTCTCGCGGGACGGCCGCTCACCGTCACCCCGCGCTGACGCGAGCGGACGGGCGGCCTGCGCGGAGCATCCGCGCGTTAACGCCGACTGCCGCCGGAACCCGCTCTCACCCCTGGAATGGTGAGCGCGGGATCCGACGGCAGTCGACGGAGTCGGCGGCTACGTTCGCGGGAGCGACGGCACGCGACGGTAGCCGTCCTTCGCCGTCACCACGGCGGTCGAGACCGCTCCGGCGATACCGAGCAGAGCGATGATGAGCAATCCGGCGAGCATGTCCGCGTTCTCCTTTGTCGTTTCCTGAACGCTCCTATTGCATCGCATCCAACGTTTCAGCACAATCTCATCTTTCTTACATGTCCATGTAGGATCACTTCATGGACGTTCGCCGCCTCGAACTGCTCCGCGAGCTCGCCGATCGCGGCTCGATCACGGCCGTCGCGGCCGCGACCCACCGCACCGCGAGCGCCGTCTCGCAGCAGCTCAAGCTGCTCGAGCGGGAGGCCGGCGTCGCCCTCACCGAGCGCCGCGGCCGGGGCATCGAGCTCACCGGTGCCGGGCTCGCGCTCGCCGAGACCGCCCGCCGCATCGCCGTCGCGATCGAGTCGGCCGAAGCGCTGTGGCTCGAGTTCAAGCAGAGCCCGCAGGGCTCCGTGTCGGTGAGCGCATTCCCCACCGCGGGGCAGATGCTCATCCCGGGCGCACTGCGCGCCCTCCGCGACGAGCCGGGACTCGAGATCGTGCTCACCGACCACGACCTGCCCCTCCCCGACTTCGCGCAGCTCACGGCCGACTACGACATCGTGATCGCCGACTCGCAGGGGATCCCGACCCACTGGAACGAGAACGGTCTGACCTGCGTGCCGCTCATGACCGAGCCGTTCGACGTCGCACTGCCGGCCGGGCATCGGCTCGTCGAGAAGGCCGTCGTTCGCGGCATCGACCTCGTCGACGAGAACTGGATCGGCGCCCCCGTGGGCTACCCCTACGACCGCGTGCTCGAGCGACTGGGCGCCGCCGTCGGCCGCGAGCCGCGCATCGTGCAGCGCATCATGGACAACCTCATCGTCGAGCGGCTCGTCGCCGCGGGCATCGGCATCGCGATCCTGCCCCGATTCACGACCCGCAGCCACGGGAACGGCATCGTGACGCGCCCCATCACGGGCCTTCCCGCCGAGCGGCAGATCTCGGCCCTGATGCGCGCCCACCGCGCCGAGCGGCCGAGCGTGCGCCGCGTGATCGAGCTCCTGAAGGCGGAGGCCGAGCGCGTCGTCGCGGGGTACCGCACGGTCGGCGAGCGCTGAGCACGAGTCCGCTCGATGCGGGCTCCGAGCGCTAGGTCGCCTCGGCGTCGAACGGGGCAGGTCGCCCCTCGCGCAGGAGCCGCTGCCGCTGCGCGTACGCCGATTCGCGAACGGGTGCGGTCACGGTCGCGGCGGCCGCCCCTCCCGCTCCCGGCCGGACGGGCGGGGCCTCGTCCTCCAGGAGCGCCTCGCGGATGATCCGGCGCGGGTCGTACTGGCGCGGGTCGAGCTTCTTCCAGTCGACGTCGTCGTAGTCGGGGCCCATCTCCTCCCGCATGCGGTCCTTCGCGCCGTTGGCCATGTCGCGCAGCGTGCGGACGAACCGGCCGAACTGCGCCGCGTAGCCGGGAAGCCGGTCGGGGCCGATGAGGAGCACGGCGATGAGCCCGATGAGCAGGAGCTTCTCGAACGTCAGACCGAAGGACACCCGCTCAGAATAGCCGGGCGAACCGCGGGCCCACCCCTAGGCTGTCTGCGAGAAGGAGGGCCTGTGGCCAGCAAGGAACTGTCGTGGAAATACGTCGAGGAGTCGACGGTGGAGCCCGACGAGATCGCCGCCGCCCGCGCCCACTCCGTCGAGCAGGGCGTCGAGCCCGTGACGGCCGCGACGGGCGCGCACCTCGCGCTCGCGACCGCCGCCGTCGACGCGCAGTCGATCATCGAGATCGGCACCGGCCTCGGCGTCAGCGGGCTCTGGATGCTCCGCGGGGCCCCCGGCGCCCACCTCACCACGATCGACCTCGAGGCCGAGCACCAGCAGCACGCCCGCAAGTTCTTCACCGACGCCGGTCACGCGACCGCGCGCGTGCGGATGATCACCGGTCGCGCGATCGAGGTCCTCCCGCGCATGAACGAGTCGAGCTACGACGTCGTGCTCGTCGACGCCGACGCGAAGAGCCTGCTCGACTACCTCGAGCACGCCCTGCGACTCGTCCGCGTCGGCGGCATCGTGCTCATCCCCCACGCGCTGTGGCGCGACACGGTCGCCGACCCCGCGAAGCGCGAGGCGACGACGCGCGACTTCCGCTCGGTCATCGGCGAGCTCGCGGGCTCGAGCGCCGTCCACGTCGCCCTGTCGCCCGTCGGCGACGGCCTCCTGCAGATCATCAAGCGCGGCGCGTAGCCCCGAGCGCCCGACTCCGAGCGTGCGGCTCCGAGTTCAGAGCCCCGAGTTCAGAGCCCCGAGGAACGCGAGACGGGGCCGAGCCCGAAGGCTCGACCCCGTTCACGCATCGGGTGCTGTCGTCAGGAGATCGCCGCGGCGAGCGCGTCGTGCAGTTCCTTCGCCTCGTCATCGTTGACGGAGACGACCAGGCGGCCACCGCCTTCGAGCGGTACGCGCACGATGATGAGTCGTCCCTCCTTGACAGCCTCCATCGGTCCGTCGCCGGTTCTCGGCTTCATGGCGGCCATATGCGATCTCCCCTTTCGATGAAAGCTCTGCCTTCATTATCTAGTACGCGGCGCGTTCGGCTAAATCGACGGATGCCCGATCGTGGATATCCGGCCCGCCCGCGCCGGGCATCCGAATCAGGGAGGGGTCCAGTCGATGCCGTCGATCCACCAGGCGATGTGCACCCAGCCGTACTGCCCCGCGATCGACACGGCGAGGAGGAGGACGACGAGCGCGGTGCGCAGCCAGCGCGGCCGCACGCCGAGCGCGCCCGCCGCGACCGCGCCGAGCACGGGGGCGAGCGGCAGCAGCAGTCGGAACGTGCTCGACTGCGGGAAGAAGACCGCGAGGAGGTAGACGGCGTAGGCGATGATCCAGCAGCGGAGCGCCACGGGCATCCGGCGCATCTGCGGAAGGGCGAACGACGACGCCGCCGCGACGAGCACGAGCACGAGCGCGACCGGGCCGATGGCGTCGCCGAGCCACCATTGCGCTCCCTGCCACCAGGCCGTGAACGGAACGAGCTCGACGGGGCCGATGTACGGGCGGCGCCAGGCGAGCTCGGTGTCGGTGTAGCCGGTGAAGTCGCCCGTCGCGAGCGCGACGATGCCCGGCCAGGCGAGGCCCGCGAGCCCCGCGATCACCGCGACGACGGCGAGCTCGACGCGCTCGCGAACCGGGAACGGCTCGATCGCCCGGCGATCGCGCCGCCAGCGCCATGCGAGCAGCAGCGCGAGCCCGAACGCGAACGCCAGCCCGCTCGGCCGCGTGAGGGCCATGAGCGTGACGAGGACCGCGAGCGGCGCATACCGGCGCTCGAGGAGCAGCAGCAGGGCTCCGACCAGCATCGCGAGGTGCAGCGACTCGGCGTACGCGACCTGCAGGATCGGCGAGATCGGCGCGAGGCACAGGAGCGCCGTCGCGAGCAGCGCCGCGCGCTCGTCGAGCCACGTGCGCATGAGCCGGTGGAAGAGGAGCGCCGCGACCGCCCCCGCGAGAACCGACACGGCGAGGGCGGCCCCCGCGAACTCGAGCCCCGTGAGCACCATGACGCCGCGCACGACGAACGGGTAGACGGGCATGAAGGCGAACGGGTTCTCGGTCGCGAACCCGTCCTCGTCGCGCGGGATCGCGTCGGGGTAGCCGCCCGCGGCGATGATCCAGTACCAGTGGCCGTCCCACAAGCGGGCGAAGTCGACGTAGTCGGGCTGCGCGGTCGTCCACGCGTTCGCGCGCTGGCGCGAGGCGAAGTGCAGCAGGATGCCCGTGGAGACGAGCCGCGACGCCGCGTACACCGCGAGCACGCTCAGCCACCACGGCGCGCGTCGAGCGAGGGCGAGCAGTCGCTCCCCCGCCGGGCGGGGGCTCAGGCCGAGGTCAGCCACGCCCGCAGGCCGCGCTCGCACGCGACGATCTGCTCGACCGGGACGCGCTCGTCGTCGGTGTGGGCGAGCGACGGGTCGCCGGGACCGTAGTTGACGGCCGGGATCCCGAGCTCGCTGAAGCGCGCGACGTCCGTCCAGCCGTACTTGGGGGCGGGCTCGGCGCCGACGGCCTGCACGAAGCGCTGCGCGAGCGGGGCATCCAGGCCGGGGCGGGCGCCCGCCGCCGCATCGGTGACGACGACCGCGACGGACGGATCGAGATCGGCCACGAGGTCGCGGACGTGCTGCTCGGCCTCGGCGAGCGACTTGTCCGGGGCGAAGCGGTAGTTGACGGTGACGCTCGCGGTGTCCGGGATCACGTTGCCGGCGACGCCGCCGCTCACGCCGACCGCGTTGAGACCCTCGCGGTAGTCGAGGCCGTCGACCGTGACGGTCGCGGGCTCGTAGGCGGCGAGCCGCTCGAGGATGGGGGCGAGGGCGTGGACGGCGTTGACGCCCATCCATGAGCGGGCGGAGTGCGCGCGGCGGCCGGTCGTGCTGAGCTCGAGGCGCAGGGTGCCGTTGCAGCCGCCCTCGATGCCCGCGTTGCTCGGCTCGCCGAGGATCGCGAAGTCGCCGTGCAGCAGCTCGGGGCGCGTGCGGGCGAGGCGGCCGAGACCGTTGAGCTCGCTCGCGACCTCCTCGTGGTCGTACCAGACCCAGGTGATGTCGTAGGCGGGGTCGGTCAGCTGCACGGCAAGCGCGAGGAGCACCGCGCAGCCGCCCTTCATGTCGACCGTGCCGCGGCCCCACAGGGTGTCGACGCCATCGTCGACGCTGCGGCGGGTCGGCAGGTTGTCGTTGATCGGCACGGTGTCGATGTGGCCGGCGATGACGACGCGCTCGGCGCGGCCGAGGCTCGTGCGGGCGACGATCGCGTCGCCGTCGCGGATGAGCTCGAGATGCGGGGCGTGCGTGCGCAGGGTCGCCTCGATCGTGTCGGCGAGCGCGCGCTCGTCGGCAGAGACGCTCGGGATGTCGCACAGCGCCGCGGTGAGCGCGACGACGTCGTCGAGGAGGTCGGGGGCCAGCGGCTGGGCGTTCAGGGGCTGGGCGTTCAGCGGCTGGGCGTTCATCGGCTGCGCGTTCATCGGCACGAGCCTAGTTCGCGGCGCGGGTAGCCTGGATCCATGCCCGACAGCCCGCTCACTCACGCCTGGGGCTACGGCCTCGCCACCGTCCGCCTCGCCGACGGCGAGGTGCTCGACACGTGGTTCCCCTCCCCCGCGCTCGGGACGCTGCCCGAGGGCCGCGACCGGTACATCGTGCCGGCCGACATCGAGCACCTGGAGGCGGAGGACGCGCGCCGAGGGGTGAGGATCGAGGCCCGCACGGTCGAGATCGAGCTCGCGGCGGCCCCGGCATCCACGCCCGATGCGTACCTGCGCCTGCACCTGCTGTCGCACCGCCTCGTGAAGCCGAACACGATCAACCTCGACGGCGTGTTCGCGCACCTGCCGATCGTCATGTGGACGACCGCCGGCCCCGTGCACCCCGACGACTTCGACGCGAACCGCCCGGCGCTGCAGCGCTCGGGGGTCTCGCCGCTCGGCATCGACAAGTTCCCGCGACTGCTGGACTACGTCACGCCGCCGCGCGTGCGCATCGCCGACGCCTCGCGCGTGCGCCTCGGCGCGTACCTCTCGCCCGGCACCACGGTCATGCACGAGGGCTTCGTCAACTTCAACGCCGGCACCCTCGGCGCGTCGATGGTCGAGGGCCGCATCAGCCAGGGCGTCGTCGTCGGCGACGGCAGCGACATCGGCGGCGGCGCCTCGATCATGGGGACCCTCTCGGGCGGCGGCACGCTCCGCGTCGCGATCGGCGAGCGCGCGCTGCTCGGCGCGAACTCCGGCATCGGCATCTCGATCGGCGACGACTCTGTCGTCGAGGCGGGGCTCTACGTGACCGCCGGCACGAAGGTCGTCGTGCTCGACGGCACGCTCGATGAGGATGCCCGCCCGCGCACCGTGAAGGCGGCGCAGCTCTCGGGAGTGGCCGGCCTGCTGTTCCGGCGCAACTCGCTCACCGGAGCGGTCGAGGTGCTGCCCCGCACGGGCGCCGGCGTCGTGCTCAACGAGGCGCTGCACGCGTAGACGGGCCGCGCCGCGCGGGCGCTCGGCACGGCCGTCGTGATCGCAGCGGCCGTGCCACCGCTTTCTCGCGCACGCTTCGATAAGTGCGGAACGGGTGAAACGACGTCACCCCGTCCGCACCTATCGAAGGCGGACGGGTTCAGCACGGTGGCCGCGCCCGTGCGCAAAGAAGCGGGCCGCCCCGAAGGAACGGCCCGCTTCTGCGCTCGGTGGCGTACCGCCGAGAGAACGGGCGACTAGCGCTGCGGCCAGTCGCGCGCGGGCGCGCCCGTGTAGAGCTGCTGAGGGCGGCCGATCTTCGTCTGCGGGTCGTCGTTCATCTCGCGCCAGTGGGCGATCCAGCCGGGGAGGCGGCCGATCGCGAAAAGCACGGTGAACATGCGCGTCGGGAAGCCCATCGCCTTATAGATGACGCCCGTGTAGAAGTCGACGTTCGGGTAGAGGCGGCGCTCTTTGAAGTAGTCGTCGCCGAGGGCGATCTGCTCGAGCTCGCGCGCGATGTCGAGCAGCGGGTCGCTGATCCCGAGGTCGGCGAGCACGGCGTCGGCGCTCTCCTTCACGAGCTTGGCGCGCGGGTCGTACGATTTGTACACCCGGTGGCCGAAGCCCATGAGCTTGATGCCGTCCTCCTTGTTTTTCACCCGCTCGACGAAGCGCTCGACGCTCTCGCCGCTGTCGCGGATGCGGCCGAGCATCGTCAGCACCGACTCGTTCGCGCCGCCGTGCAGCGGGCCGGATAGGGCGTTGATGCCGGCCGAGATGGAGGCGAAGAGGTTCGCCTCGGTCGAGCCGACGAGGCGCACGGTCGAGGTCGAGGCGTTCTGCTCGTGGTCCTCGTGGAGGATCAGCAGGCGCTCGAGCGCCTGCGACATGACGGGGTTCACCTCGTACGGCTCGGCCATCGTGCCGAAGTTGAGGCGGAGGAAGTTGTCGACGAAGCTCAGCGAGTTGTCGGGGTACAGGAACGCCTGCCCGACCGACTTCTTGTGCGCGTAGGCCGCGATCACGGGGAGCTTCGCGAGGAGGCGGATCGTCGAGATCTCGACCTGCTCGGGGTCGTGCGGGTTGAGCGAGTCGCCGTAGTAGGTCGAGAGCGCCGAGACGGCCGACGACAGCACCGACATGGGGTGCGCCTGGTGCGGCAGCGAGTCGAAGAACCGCTTGAGGTCCTCGTGGAGGAGCGTGTGGCGCCGCACGCGCTCGTCGAACGCCGAGAGCTCGGATGCGCTCGGCAGCTCGCCGTAGATGAGGAGCCACGCGACCTCGAGGAAGCTCGAGTTCGCGGCGATATCCTCGATCGCATAGCCGCGGTAGCGCAGGATCCCCTGGTCGCCGTCGATGTAGGTGATCGCGCTCTTCGTCGAGGCGGTGTTGACGAAGCCGTAGTCGAGGGCCGTGAGCCCCGTCTGCTTCGTGAGGGTCGAGACGTCGATGCTCGAGGCGCCGTCGACACTGGTCAGGATGGGGAACTCCGCGGTTCCGCCGGGGTACTGCAGGATGGCCTTGTCGGCGTCGCTCACAGCGCCTCCTCGCGTTGGTGGGGTCGGGGGTGGTGGCGGGATAGCCGCGTTCGTCGGGGTGGCGCCGGTCCGCGGAAGGAACCCGACTACAGCCTAGGCGACCGCGGCGACCAGTACCGCATCGGCCAAGGTGCCGGACCCGGAGTTGTCGACGACCGCCAAGGATGTCCGTGGACCGTCACAACGGCCGGTCAGGCCGCCCGCGTCACCGGACCGAGCCGCGCAGGCGCGCGGCGGCCTGGGAGATCCGCTCGTCGGTCGCCGTGAGCGCGAGCCGCACGTGCCGGGATCCCTCCCCCTCGTAGAAGGTCCCGGGAGCGGCGAGGATCCCGAGCTCCGCGAGCGCGGCGAGGGTGTCGAGCGCCGGCTCGTCTCGGGTGGCCCAGAGGTAGAGCCCGGCCTCGGAGCGGTCGATGCGGAAGCCGGACGCGCGCAGGGCGCCGGCCAGGGCATCCCGTCGCGCTCGGTAGATCTCGCGCTGCGCGGCGACGTGCGCGTCGTCGTCGAGCGCGGCGATCATCGCCGCCTGCACGGGCGCGGGCGGGATGAGCCCGAGGTGCTTGCGCGCCTCGAGCAGCTGCCGCACGAGCGCCGGGTCACCGGCGAGGAAGGCCGCGCGGTACCCGGCGAGGTTCGACTGCTTCGAGAGCGAGTAGACGCTCAGCAGGCCGGTCGCGTCGCCGTCGATGACGCGGGGGTCGAGGATGCTCGGCACGGGCGCCGGGCCCCTCGAGTCGCCCGCGCCGGAGTCGGCGGGCGACTCGCCCCAGCGCTCGGGCTCCCACCCGAGCTCGGCGTAGCACTCGTCGTTCACGAGCACGGCGCCGAGCTCGCGCGCTCGAAGGACGGCGGCCCGCAGTCCGTCGACGCCGAGGACGGCGCCGTCGGGGTTGCCGGGCGAGTTGATCCAGATGAGACGGGCGCCCTCGGGCCAGCGTGCGGGGTCGTCCTCCGCGACGGCCCTCGCGCCGAGCAGCGCCGCGCCGACCGAGTACGTCGGGTACGCGGTGCGGGGGTGCACGATGACGTCGTCGCGGCCGAGGCCGAGCAGGAGCGGCAGGAGCGCGACGAGCTCCTTCGATCCGATCGTGGGGAGCACGGCATCCGTGCCCGGGAGCGTCACGCCGCGTCGTCGGGCGTACCAGCGGACGATCGCCTCGCGCAGCGCGAGCGTGCCCATCGTCTGCGGGTAGGCGTGGGCGTCGGTCGCGGCCACGAGCGCGTCGCGCACGACCGCGGGCGTCTCGTCGACGGGCGAGCCGACCGAGAGATCGACGATGCCGTCGGCGTGGGCCCGGGCGCGAGCCGCGAACGGCGCGAGCGAGTCCCAGGGGAAGTCGGGTAGCGAGAGGGCGCGCCCCGCATGAGGGCGGTCGCCATTTCTGGCGACCGCTGCGGCGCCAGCGCCGACGGCCGTCTCGGCCGTCGGGTCCGCAGGGACGACCACGGCCCCGCGTCAGTTCTGCGGCGGGAGCGCCGTGACGACCTCGTGGTCGCTGTGGATCACGCCGACCTTCGCCGCGCCGCCGGGCGAGCCGATCTCCTGGAAGAACTCGACGTTCGCGCGGTAGTAGTCGCTCCACTGCTCGGGCAGGTCGTCCTCGTAGTAGATCGCCTCGACGGGGCACACGGGCTCGCACGCGCCGCAGTCGACGCACTCGTCGGGGTGGATGTAGAGCATCCGGTCGCCCTCGTAGATGCAGTCGACCGGGCACTCGTCGATGCACGCGCGGTCTTTGACGTCGACGCAGGGAAGTGCGATCACATAGGTCACGGCGCTGAGGGGTCCTTCTGATCGGGAGCGGTCATCTCGATGCTACCCGCCGGTCGGCGGGGAACGCGCTGGATGCGGGGCCAGGCGAGCACGACGAGAGCGATGAGCATGATGCCGACCGTCCAGCCGTAGCCGAGCAGGTTGCCGGGGATGAGCACGGAGGCGCCCGCGCCGGGCGTCGCGAGGGCGAGCGCGACCGAGCCGATGCCGAACGCGCCCGCGACGGCGGGCCCGCGATCGTCGCCCCACGTCCGCAGGCCCGTGAGGAACAGCGTCGTCGTCGCGAGGGCGAGCACGACCCCGACGGGCGGGAGCGACTGGTGGGTCACCGAACCCACGAGGCCGATGATCGCGCCGCACAGGCTCGAGAGCGCGAGCACGCCGACGCGGTGCAGCGCCCGCTGGCGGGCGGAGCGGGTGGTCACGTCGCTCAGGCGTCCAGGCGGAGCATCCACCCGTGGCTGTCGGGTCGGCGGCCGTACTGGATGTCGGTGAGCTCCTGGCGGAGCGACATCGTCAGCTCGCCGGGTTCCGCGTCGGCCGAGCCGATCTCGAAGGGCTCGCCGTCGACGATGCCCTTGAGCAGGCCGATCGGGGTGACGACCGCAGCCGTGCCGCACGCGAACGCCTCGACGATCTCGCCCGAGGCGACGCCCTCGCGCCACTCGTCGAGCGTCACGCGGCGGCGCTCGACACGGTGGCCGCGATCCTCCGCGAGCTGCAGGATCGAGTCGCGCGTGATGCCCTCGAGGATCGAGTCGGACTGCGGCGTGACGAGCGTGCCGTCGGCCTTCACGAGGACGACGTTCATGCCGCCGAGCTCCTCGAGGTACGTCCCCTCGACCGAGTCGAGGAAGAGCACCTGCTGGCAGCCGTGCTCGGAGGCCTCGGCCTGCGCGACCAGCGAGGCCGCGTAGTTGCCGCCCGTCTTCGCGGCGCCCGTGCCCCCCTTGCCGGCGCGCGAGTAGGTGGTCGTGAGCCAGATCGAGACGGGGGCGACGCCGCCGGAGAAGTAGGCCCCGGCGGGCGAGGCGATGACGTAGTAGGCGACCTTGTGCGCGGGGCGAACGCCGAGGAAGGCCTCCTTGGCGAACATGAACGGGCGCAGGTAGAGGCTCGTCTCGGGCGCGCTCGGCACCCAGTCGCCGTCGACCGCGACGAGCTGGCGCAGCGACTCGAGGAAGTGCTCGACGGGCAGCTCGGGGAGGGCGAGGCGCTTCGCCGAGCGCTGCAGGCGGCGGGCGTTCGCGTCGGGGCGGAACGACCAGATCGAGCCGTCGACGTGACGGTACGCCTTGAGGCCCTCGAAGATCTCCTGCCCGTAGTGCAGGACGGCCGCCGAGGGGTCGAGCGCGATCGGGCCGTAGGGCTGCACGCGCGGGCGGTGCCAGCCGCCGTTGACGCTCCAGCAGATGTCGACCATGTGGTCGGTGAAGTGCTTGCCGAAGCCCGGGGCGGCGAGGATGGCCTCGCGCTCCTCGTCGCTCATCGCACGATCGTTGCGGGTGACCTGGAAGGTCAGCCCCTGGTCCGCCATCGGCAGCAGGTTCGTCATGGTCGTCCTCGAGAATCGCCGTCGGATGCTCTCCGGCGGTGGAGTGTGGGTTCAGGGTACTCCGCCGCGGTCGCGGAGCTGGTCGTGCGCTGCGTCGTGCTCGCGCTCGGGCTCAGCGGCTGACCGCGGCGAGGATGGCGGCGCCGACCTCGCTCGTCGAGCGCTTCTCGGCCCCGCGCGCGGCGAGGTCGGCGGCGACGGCGGTCGTGATGCGCGACGCCGCCTCCGGGTGCCCGAGGTGCTCGAGCAGGAGGGCGGCCGAGAGGATCGCCGCGGTCGGGTCGGCCTTCTGCTGGCCGGCGATGTCGGGCGCCGAGCCGTGGACGGGCTCGAACATGCTCGGGAAGGCGCGGTCGGGGTTGATGTTGCCCGAGGCCGCGAGCCCGATGCCGCCGCTGATGGCGCCGGCGAGGTCGGTGAGGATGTCGCCGAAGAGGTTGTCCGTCACGATGACGTCGAAGCGCGCGGGGTCGGTGACGAGGAAGATCGTCGCGGCGTCGACGTGCAGGTAGTCGACGCTCACGTCGGGGAACTCGGTCGCGACGCGATCGACCGTGCGCTGCCAGAGCGAGCCGGCGTTGACGAGCACGTTGGTCTTGTGCACGAGCGTGAGGCGCCCACTGCGGGCGGCCGCCTGCGCGAACCCGAAGCGCACGACGCGCTCGACACCGAACGCAGTGTTCACGCTCACCTCGTTGGCGATCTCGTGCGGGGTCCCGACGCGGATGCTCCCGCCGTTGCCGACGTAGGGGCCCTCGGTGCCCTCCCGGACCACGACGAAGTCGACCTCGCCCGGGTTCGCGAGCGGCGAGGTCACCCCGGGGAAGAGGCGGGTGGGTCGGAGGTTCACGTAGTGGTCGAAGGCGAACCGCAGCCGGAGCAGGAGACCGCGCTCGATGAGGCCGCCCGCGAGCCGGGCATCCCGCGGATCGCCGCCGACGGCGCCGAAGAGGATCGCGTCATGGCGCGCGAGGCGCTCCATGGTCTCGTCGGCCAGGATCTCGCCGGTGGCGAGGTAGTGCTCGGCGCCGAGCGAGTAGGAGGACTCGGCGACCTCGACGTCGTCGCCGACCGCGGCGCGGAGGACGGCGAGGGCCTCGGCGGTGACCTCGGGGCCGATGCCGTCTCCAGGGATGACGGCCAGATCGATGGTCGAGGTCATGAGGGCCTTCCTGGGTCGCTGACGGGGCGGTCGACCCTCGAACGAGGGTTGGCACGGCTGATTCTCAGCATCGCCCCGGATCCCCGGAATTCCGGGGATCGTGAGGACTTCAGGCTATCGCGTGCGCGAGCACTCCCGGCGCGGCGTGCTTCCGCGAAGCATCCAGGAAACGCTAGGTTCTCTCTCGGATACGAAAGGAGCTCCACCATGAGCATCGGATTCGGAATCTTCATGTTCGCGCTGGGGGCGATCCTCGCCTTCGCCGTGAACGTCAGCCTCGACTGGATCGAGCTGTCGACGATCGGGTACATCCTGATGGTCGCCGGTGTCGTGACGGTCATCATCGGCGTCGTGCTGATGAGCCGTCGCCGCTCCACGTCGACTTCTCACACGACGGTCGACCCGGTCACGGGCGACCGCGTGACGCGTCGCGACGACATCGTCTAGGTCTCGCAGCACGCACGGCCCGCACGACGACGGCGCCGCTCCCTCACGGGGGCGGCGCCGTTCTCGTGCGCGGAGCGGAGCGCGCTCAGCCCTCGATGATCGTGATCTCGCGCATGACGGTCGCGTCGATCGCGGCGCGCACCCGCTCGAGGAGCTCGTCGGGAACGCGCGAGTCGACGGTGAGCACGCTCAGCGCGGGGCCGCCGGCCTCGTGGCGGGCGATCTGCATGCCGGCGATGTTGATCCGCGCCTCGCCGAACTCCTTGCCGTAGACCGCGACGATGCCGGGGCGGTCGGTGTAGAGCATGACGATGAAGTGCTCGGCCATCGGCACCTCGACGTCGTAGCCGTTGATCTCGACGATCTTCTGCGCCTGCTTGGCGCCGACGAGCGTGCCGGAGACCGAGAGCTGGGTGCCGTCGGCGAGCGCGCCGCGGATCGTGAGCAGGTTGCGGTACTCCTCGCTCGTGGCGTCGGTGATGAGGCGCACGGCGACGCCGAGCTGCTCGGCGAGCAGCGGCGCGTTGACGTAGCTCACCTGCTCGCTCGAGATGCGGCCGAAGATGCCCTTGAGGGCCGCGAGCTTGAGCACGTTGACATCGTGCTCGACGATCTCGCCGCGCACCTCGACGTCGATGCTCGCGAAGGCGTGGTCGGCGAGGCTCGCGAAGACCTGGCCGAGCTTCTCCATGAGCGGGATGCCCGGGCGCACGGTCGGATCGATGACGCCGCCCGCGACGTTGACGGCGTCCGGCACGAGCTCGCCGTCGAGCGCGAGGCGCACGGACTTCGCGACCGAGACGCCGGCCTTCTCCTGGGCCTCGTCGGTCGACGCGCCGAGGTGCGGGGTGAGCTGGATCGTGGGGAGGTCGAGCAGCGGCGAGCCGACGGGCGGCTCGGCGACGAACACGTCGAGGCCCGCCCCGGCGATGCGGCCGGTGGCGAGCGCCTCGCGCAGGGCATCCTCGTCGATGATGCCGCCGCGGCTGGCGTTGACGATCCGCAGCGAGGGCTTGGCCTTCGCGAACTGCGCCGCGCCGATGAGGTTCGTCGTCTCGGGCGTCTTCGGGATGTGGATGGTGATGAAGTCGCTGCGCTCCATGAGCTCGTCGAGGCTCAGGAGGGTCACGCCGAGCTGCTGCGCGCGCGCGGGCGGGACGAAGGGGTCGTAGCCGACGAGCTCGACGCCGAAGCCCGCGAGGCGCTGGGCGACGAGCGTGCCGATGCGACCGAGGCCCACGACGCCGACGGTCTTCTCGTAGAGCTCGATGCCGGTGAAGGCCGAGCGCTTCCACTCGCCGCGCTTCATCGAGGCGTTCGCGTCGGGGATGTGCCTCGCGAGGGCGAGCAGGTGGCCGACGGCGAGCTCGGCCGCAGAGATCACGTTCGAGGTGGGCGCGTTGACGACCATGACGCCCGCCGTCGTCGCCGACTTCACGTCGACGTTGTCGAGCCCGACGCCGGCGCGCGCGATGACCTTCAGGCGCTTGCCCGCGGCGATCGCCTCGGCGTCCATCTGCGTGGCCGAGCGGATGAGCACCGCGCTCGCGTCGGCGAGGCCCGACAGCAGCGCCGAGCGGTCGGTGCCGTCGACCTGGCGGATCTCGAAGTCGGGCCCGAGGGCGTCGACCGTGGCGGGAGAGAGTTCTTCGGCGATGAGCACAACCGGCTTGGTCACGAGGACGTCCTTACGCAGGGGTGTACGCGAAACGAGATGTGGTGGTGGTGGTGTGCGATCGCCGCACTCCAGTGGGGGGCGATCGGTGCTCCCAGGGTATCGCAGGCAGAATGGCGGCCATGACGCCCGTCGACCTCGCGCGCGCGATCACGGCGGTGCTGTTCATCGCCATGGGCGCCCTCCACTTCGTGCCGATGTTCGTGCGCGGGATGGCCGCGATCATCCCTCCCGCGCTGCGCAACCGGCCCTTCTCCGCCCGCTGGCTCGTCTGGATCACGGGCGTGTGCGAGATCGCCGGCGGCCTCGGCCTGCTGTGGGAGCCGACGCGCGTCGCCGCGGGCGTCGCGCTCGCCGTGTTCCTGGTCTGCGTCTTCCCCGCCAACGCCTACGCCGCGAAGCACCCCGAGCGCTTCGGCCGCATCGCGGTGGCGTTCTGGCCCCGGCTCATCGCGCAGGTCTCGCTCATCGCGGTCGTGCTGTGGGTGTCGCTCGGGTGATCGCGGACCGCGCGCTCAGGCGAGACTGACCGAGGCGCCCGCCGCGGCGATGAGGCTCAGGCGGCTCGTCGCGACCACGCACAGGGCGACGATGAGCACGAGCGTGTAGCGCGCGAGCGGGAGCCGGCGCGCGACGACCGCCGCGCCCGCGAAGACGAGCGGCGGCAGCAGCACGCTCGCCCACAGGATCACCCACGGGGTCCGCTCGGCGACTCCGAGCGCCTCGAGCTGCTGCGGGAAGGCGAGCAGGTTCGAGATGCCGTCGAACAGGAACCACGCGGCGACGAGACCGAGCACGACCGCGACGGCGATGCGCGCGACGCGGCTCACGCGAGCACCCCGATGAGCAGCGGCCACGGCACGAGCACGAGCGTCCCGAGGGCGAGCCAGCCGAGCCGCACGGCGGGGCGGCCGCCGCGCGTGAGCGCCATGACGGTGCCGAACCACAGGGCGCACGCGATGATCGCGAGGAACTCGCCGAACTGGTACATGACCTCGATGAGGAGCGTCGCGCCCGTCAGCGGCAGGGTGCCGATCGACAGGATCCAGCCGACCGAGTAGGCCAGGTACACCCCGGCGAGGAGGCCCGTCGCCGCCGTCACGGCGTTGCGACGGCGGTCGGCGGGGGATGCCGCGGTCGCGACGGGCGCGGCGGCGCGGTCGCGGGCATCCGCCCCCTCATCGCCCGGCGCGGGCTCGTCGTCGTCGACCCGATCGTCGCGGCCGGGATCGACCCAGCTCGGGTCGTCGGGGTCGCCCCAGTCGAGGGCGTCCTCGCGGCGGTCGGCGGTCATGCGGCCACCCTATCGAGCCTCGGGACGACGCCCGCTGAGCGTCGGAGGCAGCGGCTAGCGTCGAGGATCAGGGGGAAAGCGATGCCGTTCATCACCGTCGACGGGCGCCCGCTCGAGGGCGTGCCGCTGCTGTACCGGATGGGTCGGGAGTTCCAGGTCACGGCGCCGTTCGCGTACCGCGACCCGCGCGACGGCTCGGTGGTCGCCGTGCCCGCGCACGACACGTCTCGGCCGCCGACCGAAGGCAACTCGACCGACTTCGCGTCGGTGCCGCCGTTCCTGTGGGGGCTCATCGCGAACTACGGTCCGCAGACGCTCCCGGCGATCCTGCACGACGCGATGGTCGAGGATGCCCGGCGCGCGCCCGTCGACGAGCGCCTGCCGCGGCGGCGCGTGGCCGACGACCTCTTCCGCGTCGCGCTCGTCGACAACGGCATCCACCTGCTGCGGGCACGCGTCATGTGGGCCGCGGTCGGGCTCGAGAGCCGGCTGCGCCACGGCGGCGCACTCGGACGGCTGCTCGTCGCGCAGGTCGCGGTCGGGGCGCTGTGGCTCATCGTGGCGACCGTGCTCGCGATCGTCGGCGCAGGCGGGCTCGGGGCGTGGTGGCTCGTGACGCTCGCGGCGCCCGCGCTGCTCGCCGCGCCGTGGGGGTCGTCCTCGGGGCTCGTCATCGCGGCGACCTACCTCGGGGCGCTCTACGCGCCGCTCGTGCTCGGCGCGTTCCTCGCCTCGCACGTGGAGGGGCTCATCGCGCTCGCGATCTGGCTCGCGACGGGGCGGCGCGGCCCGCGCCCGCAGGCCGAGCCGACGCTCATCTGGAAGGACGAGTACGGGCCGGAGCACGGCGCCGACCGCACCTCTCCCCCGCGCTAGCCGCTGCGTCATGCGCGAACGGCGAAGGCCGGCCGCCCCTAAAGGGCGACCGGCCGTCGTACGAGCGCGGACTGCTAGCGCGCGGCTGAACCATCCACGTAGTCGGCGTCCTGCTGCTTCCACGCGAAGAGGGCGCGCAGCTTGCGGCCCGTCTCCTCGATGGGGTGCTGCTCGCCCTTGGCCCGCAGCTCGCGGAACTCGGGGGCGCCGGCGTCCTGGTCGGCGATGAACCGCTTGGCGAACGCGCCCGACTGGATGTCGGCGAGGACGGCCTGCATGTTCTCCTTCACCGAGGGGTCGATGACGCGCGGGCCGGAGACGTAGTCGCCGTACTCGGCGGTGTCGCTCACGCTCCAGCGCTGCTTGGCGATGCCGCCCTCCCACATGAGGTCGACGATGAGCTTGAGCTCGTGCAGCACCTCGAAGTAGGCGATCTCGGGCTGGTAGCCGGCCTCGGTGAGGACCTCGAAGCCGTACTGGACGAGCTGCGAGGTGCCGCCGCAGAGCACGGCCTGCTCGCCGAACAGGTCGGTCTCGGTCTCCTCCGTGAAGGTCGTCTTGATGACGCCCGCGCGCGTGCCGCCGATGGCCTTCGCGTACGAGAGCGCGAGATCCCACGCGTGGCCCGTGGTGTCGCGCTCGACGGCGACGATGTCGGGAATTCCGCGGCCGGCGACGAACTCGCGGCGCACCGTGTGGCCGGGGGCCTTGGGCGCGACGAGGATGACGTCGACGCCCTCGGGAGCGTCGATGTAGCCGAAGCGGATGTTGAAGCCGTGCGCGAAGGCGAGCGTCTTGCCCGGCTTCATGGCGCCCTGGATGCTCTCGGTGTAGATCGAGCGCTGGTACTGGTCGGGCGCGAGGATCATGATGACGTCGGCCCACTCGGCGGCGTCGGCGACGGTCTTGACGGTGAAGCCGTCCTCGTGCGCCTTGGCGACCGACTTCGAGCCCTCCTTGAGCGCGATGACGACCTCGACGCCCGAGTCGCGCAGGTTCTGCGCGTGGGCGTGGCCCTGCGAGCCGTAGCCGACGATCGCGACCTTCTTGCTCTGGATGAGCGCGAGGTCGGCGTCCTTGTCGTAGTAGATCTCGGTCACGAGAGTTGTCTCCTTGTGGTGTGGGTTCGGTGGGATGTCCGTGCGGCGTCCGGTGCGGACGTCACGAGTTCTTGAGGACGCGCTCGCTGATGCTCTTCGAGCCGCGGCCCATGGCGAGCAGGCCCGATTGCGCGATCTCCTTGATGCCGTAGGGCTCGAGCACGCGCAGCAGGGCCTCGACCTTCGCGGTGTCGCCCGTGACCTCGATCACGAGCGCGTCGGTCGCGACGTCGACGATCCGCGCGCGGAACAGCGTCGCCGCCTCGAGGATCTGCGAGCGGGTCGTCGAGTCGACGCGCACCTTGATGAGCATGTGCTCGCGCTGCACCGACTGGGTCGCGTCGAGCTCGACGATCTTGAGCACGTTGACGAGCTTGTTGAGCTGCTTGGTGACCTGCTCCAGCGGCAGGCCCTCGACATCCACGACGACGGTGATGCGGGAGAGACCCGGCACCTCCGTCGTGCCGACGGCGAGCGAGATGATGTTGAACCCGCGGCGGGCGAAGAGGCCCGCGACGCGCGTGAGCAGACCGGGCTTGTCCTCGACGAGGAGCGAGAGCACGTGGTGCGACATGGGTTACTCCCTCTCCCACTCGGGCGCGTGGTCGCGCGCGTACTGCACTTGCGAGTTGCCGACGCCCTGCGGGACCATCGGCCACACCATCGCGTCGCGGCTGACGATGAAGTCGATGACGACGGGTCGGTCGTTGGTCTCCATCGCGAGGCGGATGGCCGGCTCGACCTCCTCCGGCTTCGTGACGCGGATGCCCAGCGCGCCGTAGGCGTCGGCCATCTTGATGAAGTCGGGGATCATCGCCGTGTCGTGCCCGGTGTTGAGGTCGGTGAACGAGTGACGGCCGTCGTAGAACAGGGTCTGCCACTGGCGGACCATGCCGAGCGAGGAGTTGTTGATGACGGCGACCTTGATCGGGATCTCGTTGATCGTGCAGGTCGCGAGCTCCTGATTGGTCATCTGGAAGCAGCCGTCGCCGTCGATCGCCCACACCAGGCGGTCGGGCTGGGCGACCTTCGCACCCATCGCGGCGGGCACGGCGTAGCCCATCGTGCCGGCGCCGCCGGAGTTGAGCCACGAGCCCGGGCGCTCGTACTTGATGAACTGGGCGGCCCACATCTGGTGCTGGCCGACGCCCGCGGCGTAGACCGCCTCGGGGCCGGAGAGCTCGCCGATCTTCTCGATGATCCACTGCGGCGACAGGAGGCCGTCGTCGGGCATCGTGTAGCCGAGCGGGTACTGGGTGCGGAGGCTCTCGATGCGCTTCCACCAGTCGGAGAAGTCGGGCTTCACCGCCTTCGCCGCAACGCGGTAGGCGGGCAGCAGGTCGAGGAGCACCTCGCGGGCGTCGCCCACGATCGGCACGTCGGCGGCGCGGATCTTGCCGATCTCAGCCGGATCGATGTCGACGTGGATGACCTTGGCGTGCGGGGCGAACTCGCTCACCTTGCCGGTGACGCGGTCGTCGAACCGCGCGCCGAGGGCGATGAGCAGGTCGCTCTCCTGGAGCGCGAGCACCGAGGGGACGGTGCCGTGCATCCCGGGCATGCCGAGGTTCTGCTGGTGCGAGTCGGGGAACGCGCCGCGCGCCATGAGCGTCGTGACGACGGGGGCGCCGGTCTCCTCCGCGAAGCGCAACAGCTCGGCGTGGGCGCCGGCGCGGATGACGCCGCCGCCGACGTAGAGCACCGGGCGGCGCGACTCGGCGATGAGCTGGGCGGCGGCGTTGATCTGCTTGCCGTGCGCCTTCGTCACCGGTCGGTAGCCGGGGAGGTCGATCTTCGGCGGCCAGATGAACGGGGCCGACTTCTGCTGGGCGTCCTTCGTGACGTCGACGAGCACGGGGCCGGGGCGGCCGGTCGTTGCGATGTGCACGGCCGCGGCCAGGACGCCGGGGACGTCCTCGGGCTTGGTGACGAGGAAGGAGTGCTTCGTGATGGGCATCGTGATGCCCGTGATGTCGACCTCCTGGAACGCGTCCGTCCCCATCGAGGTCGAGAAGACCTGGCCGGTGATCGCGAGCAGCGGGACGGAGTCCATGTAGGCATCCGCGATCGCCGTGACGAGGTTCGTCGCGCCGGGGCCGGAGGTCGCGATGCAGACGCCGAGGCGGCCGCTCGCGACGGCGTAGCCCTCGGCGGCGTGGCCCGCGCCCTGCTCGTGCCGGACGAGGATGTGACGGATGGCGGTCGAGGCCATGAGCTCGTCGTAGAACGGCATGATGGCGCCGCCGGGGAGCCCGAACACGTCGGTGACGCCGAGCTTCTCGAGCGAGGCGAGGATTGCGCCCGACCCGGTGAGCACGGGCGGCTCCGAGCGGGAGGGCGCGGACGGGCCCGGCACGGGGGTTGCTTCCGTAGGCATGAAGGAGTCCTGAGGTCGTGTGCGAGGGAGGGTGAGCGCCTGACTAGCCGGTGACCGCGCCCTCCGCAGCGGAGCGCACGAGCTTCGAGTACTTGGCGAGAACGCCACGGGTGTAGCGCGGAGGCAGGGGCGCCCAGCCGGTGCGGCGCGCCTCCAGCTCGTCTGCGTCGACCAGTAGGTCGAGGGAGCGAGCAGCGATATCGACCCGTATGAGATCACCATCGCGCACGAAGGCGATCGGACCAGCGTCGACCGCTTCGGGAGCTATGTGGCCGATGCACAGTCCGGTTGTGCCGCCTGAGAATCGACCGTCGGTCAAGAGTAGTACATCTTTTCCGAGCCCAGCCCCCTTGATGGCGGCCGTGATCGCGAGCATCTCGCGCATGCCGGGGCCGCCCTTGGGGCCCTCGTAGCGGATGACGACGACGTCGCCAGCGGAGATCTCGCCGGCGGTCAGGGCGTCCATCGCGGCGCGCTCGCGCTCGAACACGCGCGCCGGCCCCTCGAAGACGGCGGCATCGAATCCGGCGGTCTTCACGACCGCGCCCTCGGGGGCGAACGAGCCGTGGAGGATGGTGATGCCGCCCGTGGCATGGATCGGGTTGTCGAGCGAGCGGAGCACCTCGCCGTCGAGCGGGTCGGGGTTCAGCTCGGCGAGGTTCTCGGCCATCGTCCTCCCCGTCACGGTCATGACGTCGCCGTGCAGGAGGCCCGCGTCGAGGAGCGCCTTGAGCAGCACGGGGAGCCCGCCCTGGCGGTCGACGTCGTTCATGACGTACTGGCCGAAGGGCTTGAGGTCGCCGATGTGGGGCACCCGGTTGCCGATGCGGTTGAAGTCGTCGAGCGTGAAGGGCACCTCGGCCTCGTTCGCGATCGCGAGGATGTGGAGCACGACGTTCGTCGAGCCGCCGAGCGCCATCGCGACGGTCACGGCGTTCTCGAACGCCTCCTTCGTCAGGATCTGCCGGGCGGTGATGCCCTTATTGAGCAGGTTGACGACCGCCTCGCCCGAGCGGTGGGCGTACATGTCGCGGCGGCGGTCGTAGCTCGCGGGGCTCGCCGAGCCCGGCAGGCTGAGGCCGAGCGCCTCGGCGACCGAGGCCATCGTGTTCGCCGTGTACATGCCGCCGCACGCGCCCTCGCCGGGGGCGAAGGCGCACTCGATGCGGTGGGCGTCCTCCGCGCTCATCTTGCCGGCCTTGACCGCGCCGACCGCCTCGAACGAGTCGATGATCGTGATGGGCTTCTCGGTGCCGTCGCTGAGCTTGACCCAGCCGGGCGCGATCGAGCCCGCGTAGAGGAAGACGCTCGCGAGGTCCAGGCGCGCGGCGGCCATGAGCATGCCGGGGATCGACTTGTCGCAGCCGGCGAGGAGCACGGAGCCGTCGAGGCGCTCGGCCTGCATCACGGTCTCGACGCTGTCGGCGATGACCTCGCGGCTCACGAGCGAGAAGTGCATGCCCTCGTGGCCCATCGAGATGCCGTCGGAGACGCTCACGGTGCCGAACTGCAGCGGGTAGCCGCCGCCGGCGTGGACGCCCTCCTTCGCGGCCTGCGCAAGGCGCCCGAGCGAGAGGTTGCACGGCGTGATCTCGTTCCACGAGCTCGCGATGCCGATCTGCGCCTTGTCCCAGTCGTCGTCGCCCATCCCGACGGCGCGCAGCATGCCGCGCGAGGTGGTGGCTTCGATGCCGTCCGTGACGACGCGGGAACGGGGCTTGTGGTCGATCTCCGACATGGGTCGAGTTTATGCCTCGCCGGAGGGCTCCCCCGACGCGTCGGACCGAGGCGCTCGACCGGTTGGGCGGTCGGTCGGCTCGGCCGAGCCGGGGAGGTCCGAACGACCCGCGTCCGCGACATCCGCCGCCAGTTCGTCGACCACAAGCGTCGACGCGTCGAAGTCTCCCGTGCGGTAGCCGGCGCGGCCGACCATGTGGGCCGAGATGGGCGCCGTGAGCATCTGCAGCACGATGACGGGGGTGAGGACAAGCAATGCGGCCCAGCTGCGCTGGCTGAGCGCGAGCGCGACGACGACGAGCACGAGGCCGAGGATCTGCGGCTTGGTCGCGGCGTGCAGGCGGCTGAGCGCGTCGGGGAAGCGGACGAGACCGGCGGCGGCCGCGAGCGACAGGATCGCGCCGCCGACGAGCAGCACGCCCGCGACGATGTCGAGGATGCTCGCCCACGGCTCGGCGTCGACCATCAGTCCATCCCCTTCTCGGTGTCGTCGGGCTGGGCGGAGGCGGGACCCGTGGCCGCGGTGTGCGTCGCCGTCGCCTCGGGTCGGGTGACGAAGCGCGCGACCGCGACCGTCCCGAGGAGCGCGGTCGCGGCGAGCACGACCATGAAGGGGATCGTTCGCGTGTGGCCCGTCGCGACCATCTCGGTGCCGACGACGAGGATGAGCGTCGTCAGCAGGACGTCCGAGCCGATGACGCGGTCGACGATGCTCGGGCCGCGCACGACGCGCCAGAGCGCGACGATCGCGGCGACCGAGAGGATCGCGCTCGCGACGATGATGAGGATGCTCATCGCACCGCCTCCCACTCCTCGCGCGAGCCGATGGCCCGCAGCAGTCGCCGCTCGTACTCGAGCACGTGCGCGCGCGTGGTCTCGACGCGCTCCGGCGTGTCGATGCCGAGCGAATGCACGTAGAGCACCGAGTTCGGGCGATCCACCTCGAGCACGACCGAGCCGGGGACGAGGGAGACGGCGAGCGCCGTGCCCGTGAGCACGAGGTCGCTGCGCGTCGTGAGGTCGACGCGGATGACGGCGCTCCGCCGCGCGCCCGCCGGGCGGAAGGCGTACCAGGCGACCTCGAACGAGGCGACGACGAGATCGGCGGCGAAGCGCAGGAGGAACGCCAGCATCCAGCCGAGATGGAACCGGCCGGAGAGCGCGACCGGCGGGAGGTAGAGGGTTCGCGTGACGAGGACGGCGACGACGGCGCCGGTGAGGATGGTGAGCACCGTGACCGAGCCCCACAGCATCATCCAGAGCAGGACGAGCGCCACCAGGAGCGGCAGCTGCTGGCGGATGGGGACGCGCTCGCGCTCGAGCACGCGCGACTCGTGATCGGTCATTCGAGCTCACCGCCCTCGCTCGAGAGCGGGAAGACCATCTGGATGTACGCGCCGGGGCCGTCCAGGTTCTCCCCCGCGCGACTCGCCACGCCGTAGACGGGGCCCGCGAACACCGTGAGCGCGACGCCGACCGCGACCATCCCCGCCGTCGAGAGGGTCATGAGGCGCGGCGTCGTGCGGGCGCCGGAGACCGTGGAGGTACTGAGCGGGGCTTCCTCGACCGAGCGCAGGAGTCGCGACTCATCGCCCTCCACCGCGTCGGCGGCGCGCCAGAACGCGAGGTTCCAGACGCGGACGAGCGCGTAGAGGGTGAGGAGGGAGACGAGGGCTCCGGCTCCGATGAGGGCGTAGGCGAGGGCATCCCCCTGCTGGGCCGCCGCCTGGAAGAGGCCGAGCTTGCCGAGGAACCCGGAGAAGGGCGGGATGCCGCCGAGGTTGAGGGCGGGGATGAAGAAGAGAGCGGCGACGACGGGCGCGCTCGCGAGCAGCCCGCCGATGCGGGTGATCGAGGTGCTCCCCGCCTCACGCTCGATGAGGCCCGCGGCGAGGAACAGGGTCGTCTGCACGACGATGTGGTGGACGATGTAGAAGATCGCCGCGGCGGTGCCCTCGACCGTGCCGAGCGCGACGCCGAGGATCATGTAGCCGATGTGGCTCACGAGCGTGAACGACAGGATCCGCTTGATGTCGGCCTGCGCGACGGCGCCGAGCGCGCCGACGACCATCGTCAGGAGCGCGAGGACCATGAGCGCCGGATTGAGCTCGGGGCCCGGGAAGATGACCGTCTCGACGCGGATGATCGCGTACACGCCGATCTTCGTCAGCAGGCCCGCGAACGCCGCCGTGACCGGCGCGGGCGCCGTCGGGTAGGAGTCGGGGAGCCAGAACGACAGCGGGAAGACGGCCGCCTTGATGCCGAACGCGACGAGCAACATGACGTGCAGGAGGATCTGCACGTCGACCGGGAGCTCGTCGATGCGCTGGGCGATCTGGGCGATCGTCACGGTTCCGAGCGCGCCGTAGATCATCGCGATCGAAGCGAGGAAGAGGAGCGACGACAGCAGGCTCACGACGACGTACGTGACGCCGGCCCGGATCCGCGACTCGGTGCCGCCGAGAGTGATGAGCACGTAGCTGGATACGAGCAGGATCTCGAAGCCGACGTAGAGATTGAAGAGGTCGCCCGCGATGAAGGCGACCATGACGCCCGTCGTGAGGATGAGGTAGGTCGGGTTGTAGATCGAGACGGGGGTCTCCTCGTCGCCGTCGGCGAGACCCTGGCCGACCGAGAACACGAGGACGGCGAGCAGCACGATCGCGGAGACGACGATCATGAGCGCGGCGAGGCGGTCGACGACGAGCACGATGCCGAAGGGCGCCTGCCAGCCGCCGACCTCCATGACGAGCGGCGCGACCTGGTCGACGTGGATGAGCAGCACGACGCCGATGACGAGCTCGATGACGAGGGCGCCGATCGCGATGATCCGCTGCGGACGCGGGCGCCGGCCGACGACGAGGGTGAGCGCGGCCCCGAGGAGGGGGACGAGCACGACGAGGGGGACGAGAGCGATCATCGGGGCTCCTCCCGCTCGAGCGGGAAGTCGGTCGTGGAGGCCTCGGGGAGGGTCTCCTCTGCCTCGATGACGACGGCGCCCTCGCGCAGGGCGAGGTCGTCGGCGTCGTCGCTGAAGTCGTCGGCGTTCGCGAGCCGCCAGGAGCGGTAGATGAGCGCGAGCAGGAAGGCGGAGACGGCGAAGGTGATGACGATCGCCGTGAGGATGAGCGCCTGCGGCAGCGGGTCGGTGTACTCGGCCGGCTCGATCGACTCGTCGAAGATCGGCGCTATGCCCGCCTCGCCCACCATGATCAGGATCAGCAGGTTCGTCGCGTTGCCGGCGAGGAGGAACCCGAGCAGCACGCGCGTGAGACTGCGCTCGAGCAGCATGTAGACGGCGCACGCGTACATGGCCGACATGATGACGATGAGGACGAGCGAGACGGTCATGCGCGGCCCCCCATGAGTGCGGAGGCGGGACGCTCGCCCGGGTCGGCCTGCCGGTCGACCTCGGCGCCGAGGCTGCGGAGGACGTCGAGCACGAGACCCACGACGATGAGGTAGACGCCGATGTCGAAGATCGTCGAGGTGACGAACTCCACGGGGCCGAGGAGGGGCAGCTCGGTCTCGACGAAGGCCGAGGTCAGGGCATCCGCCCCCAGCAGCAGCGGCGCCGCTGCCGTGCCCGCCGCGAGGAGCATGCCCGTCCCGAGCACCGCACCCGCGCCCACGGGAGCCGCCGCACCGAGCTCGTACCGGCCGCCGGCGAGGTAGCGGCCGACGAGCGCGAGGCCCGCGACGAGCCCACCGGCGAAGCCGCCGCCCGGGAGATTGTGCCCGGCGAAGAGCAGGTAGATCGAGACGACGATCGTCGCGTGGAAGGTCAGTCGCACGACGACCTCGAGGAGGATCGACCGGTTGCGCGGGTCGAGGGAGGGACCGGCGAGGATCCACGCGTTGCGGAGCTCGCCCGGGCGGCCCTGCTCGCGCACGCGGTCGAGGCGCTGCTCGACGCGGCGGCGGACCGAGCCGCGCGCGGGGCGGGGCAGGGCATCGTCGCGGCCGCGGATGAACAGCAGGCTCGCGACGCCCGTCGCGGCGGCGATGACGACGGCGAGCTCGCCCAGGGTGTCCCACGCTCGGAGGTCGACGAGAGCGACGTTGACGGTGTTGCGGCCGTGGCCGATCTCGTAGGCGAGCTCGGGCCAGGCGAGCGAGATCGGCTCCTCGGTCCGCGCTCCCGCGGCGACGAGCGCGATGACGCCCATGGTCGTGCCCACGGCGACCGCGATGACGGCGCGGAGCCCCTTGCGCGTGCTGCCGTGGCGGTCACCGAGCTGGGCGGGCAGCCGTCGCAGGACGAGCACGAAGGCGATGAGCGTCACGAGCTCCACGAGGATCTGCGTGATCGCGAGGTCGGGGGCGCCCATGATCGCGAAGAGCGCCGACATCCCGAACCCCGTGACGCCGACGACGAGGACGGCCGTGAAGCGCTTCTGCGCGCGGGTCGCGGCGACGGCGGAGGCGACCATGACGATGCCGATCGCCACTTGCGCCGGAGTGTCCCACAGCCGAACCGCGCCGGGGCCGCTCGAGCCGATGAGCAGGGTCGCTCCCGTGCCCGCCACGAAGACGACGAGGATCACGCCGAGGTAGAACGGCAGCGAGCCGCGCTGCGTGAGCGTCGTCACGCGGACGGCGAGACGGTCGAGTCCGCCGACCGCGTCCCAGTACAGCTCGGAGGCGCTCACGGGACTGTGCACGCGCGCGTGGACCCGCGCGATGGGCTCGCGGGCGAGGAAGATCGCGACGCCCGCGAGGATCGCGAGGAGCGAGAGGCCGAGCTCGAGGGTGAGGCCGTGCCAGAGCTCGAGATGGTAGACCTCGCTCGAGCCGCTCTCGACGGCGGGCAGCTCGGCCGCGGCGGGGGCGATGCCGGCGTCGGCGAGGGCGGCGAGCGGGCCGAGCGCGAGCCCCGCGACCGCGAGCACGGCGGGGGCGAAGAGGAAGCCGGGGCCGACGTGACCGAGAGCCGCGACATCCTCGACGTCGCGCTTCGTCGAGAACGCGCCCCAGAAGAAGCGGATGCTGTACGCGACCGTGAGCGCCGATCCGACGACGACGCCGATGACCGCGATCACGGCGAGGCCCATGCCGTCGCGCGCGTCGACGAGCAGCGCGTGCAGCACCGCCTCCTTCGCGACGAAGCCGAACAGCGGCGGCAGCCCCGCCATCGACGCGAGCGCGAGCGCGGCGGCGCCCGCGAGGACGGGGGCTCGGCGGCCGAGCCCCGACAGGGTGCGCAGATCGCGCGTCCCCGCCCCGTGGTCGATGATGCCGACGACGAGGAAGAGCGTGGACTTGAACAGGGCGTGCGCGACGAGGAGGGCACCCGCTGCGAGCGCGGCGTCGCGCGTGCCCCAGCCGGTGATGACGACGAGGAACCCGAGCTGGCTGACGGTGCCGTAGGCGAGGAGGAGCTTCAGATCGGTCTGCCGCAGCGCGACCCACCCGCCGAGGATCATCGTCGCGAGGCCGAGCCCCACGAGCAGCTCGCGCCACGAGGTGGTCTCCGCGAAGCCGGGAGCGAGGCGGGCGATGAGGTAGACGCCCGCCTTCACCATGGCCGCGGCGTGCAGGTACGCGCTCACCGGCGTCGGAGCGGCCATCGCGCCGGGAAGCCAGAAGTGGAAGGGCAGGATGGCCGACTTCGAGAGCGCTCCGACGAGGACGAGGATGATCGCGGTCGTCGTGAGCGGGCCGTCGGGCGTCGTCGCGATGATGACGGGGATGCTCGCGCTCCCGGCCTGCTGCGCGAGGAGGACGAGGCCCACGAGCATGACGAGCCCACCGAGCGTCGTCGTGATGAGCGCCTGGAGCGCCGCCCCTCGGCTGGCCTTGCGGCCCTGGTAATGACCGATCAGGAGGTAGGAGAACACGCTCGTGAGCTCCCAGAAGACGAAGAGAAGGAAGACGTCCTCCGAGAGGACGAGCCCGTACATCGCGCCAGCGAACGCCGTGAGCGTCGCGGCGAAGCGCCCGATGCCCTCGCTCTCGCGCGTGAAGTATGCGGCGCAGTAGAGGAGGACGAGCGAGCCCACCCCCGTCACGATGAGGGTGATGATCCACGACAGCGGGTCCATGAGCAGGTCGAGGGTCAGCTGCAGCTGGGGCACCCACGCGGCGCGCTCGACGAGCGGCTCGCCCGCGAGGATGCGGGGGCCGACGGCGAGCGCGTGGACGAAGCCCGCGAGCGGCACGAGCGCCGCGACGAGGAACACGCGGTTCTTCAGCACCCGTGCGAGCGGGGAGAGAACGAGGGCTCCGAGACCGAACAGCGCGAGGAGGACGAACATCGGTACTCCCTCGAGTGTCGGTGCGGCACGGGCGGGAGAGGGCTGGCGTCGGACCCGGCGCTCTCTGCTCCCAGTTTACCGAGCGCCGCCTGAGAACCGCTCGCGCGATCGGAGGAGGTGCTCGAGCGCCGCCGCCATCGCCTCGACGTCGGGGACGCGCGCGCGGGCGACCGACTCGGCCTCCCCCACCTTGATGCCGAGATCGCCGGGGCCGAGGGCGGCGAGGGCGTCCTCATCGGTCACGTCGTCGCCGGCGAAGAGGACCGCGTCGGGGGCGAGGCGCTCGACGAGCGCGCGCAGTCCGTCGCCCTTCGTGGCGTCGCGCACGGCGAACTCGACGACGTCGCGGCCGTCGCGGACCGTCAGCGCGTCGTCGACCTCGGCAGCCGCGACGTGCACCGACTCGACGAGCGCTCGCACCGCCCCGGGGTCGGCGACGCGGCGGGAGTGCACGGCGAGCCCGGCGGGCTTCGGCTCGATCCAGGCACCCGGCACGGCGGCCACGACGGGCTCGAGCCGCGATCGGAGGGCGGCCACGCGGGCGGCGTCGGCGGCGTCGACGGCGGGGCGGGCATCCCCCGCACCGAAGCGCACCTCGAGGCCGTGGGAGCCGACGAGCGGCTGGTCGTCGGCAGCCTCTCCGGCGCGCGCGAGGCTCTCGAGGGAGCGGCCGGAGACGAGCGCGACGATCGTGCGGGGCAGCGCGGCGAGGGCGTCGAGCGCGGTGCGAGCGGCGGGCAGGGCTCGCGAGTCGTCGGGGTCGTCTACGAGCGGGGCGAGCGTGCCATCGAAGTCGAGCGCGATGAGAAGCGTCCTCGCGGCGGCGATGCGGTCGAGCTCGGCAGCGAGCTCGGGCGCGACCGGCGAGCCGGGGTCGGGCGCGGGGCTGGCGTCGCTCATCGCTCAGCGGTGCCCGACGTGGCGGAGCGTGTCGAGGAAGGTCTGCGACCAGCGGGCCACGTCGTTCTCGCGCACGCGGCGACGGAGGGCGCGCATGCGGGTCGAGCGCTCGCGCTTGGGCATCTCGATCGCCTGGAGCATGGCCTCCTTGATGCCCTCGATGTCGTGCGGGTTGACGAGGAGCGCGTTGCGCAGCTCGTCGGCCGCGCCCGCGAATTCGCTCAGGATCAGCACGCCATCCTCGTCGTGGCGGCACGCGACGTACTCCTTCGCGACGAGGTTCATGCCGTCGCGCAGGGCGGTGACGAGCATGACGTCGGCGGCGAGGTAGAGGGCGACCATCTCCTCGCGCGGGTAGCCGTGGTGGAGGTAGGCGATCGCGGGGTGGCTGATGGTCGAGAAGTCGCCGTTGAGACGGCCGACCGTGAGCTCGATCTCGTCGCGCAGCTGCATGTACGCCTCGACGCGCTCGCGGCTCGGGCTCGCGACCTGCACGAGGGTGACGTCCTCGGTGTTCACCGACTTGTCGCGCAGCAGCTCGCCGAACGCCTTCAGTCGGTGGCCGATGCCCTTCGTGTAGTCGAGGCGGTCGACGCCGAGCATGATCGTCGTGGGGTTCCCGAGATCCTCGCGGATCTGCCGGGCGCGCTCGATGACCTCGGGGCGGCGGGCGATCTCCTCGAAGCTCTCGACGTCGATCGAGATCGGGAAGGACTTCGCGATGACCGAGCGGTGGCCGCCGGCGCCGTCGGGCACGCGGATCTCGGGGCTGCGCGTGCTGTAGCCGAACAGTCGGCGGACGGCGCTGAAGAAGTTCGCCGCGTCGGAGGAGCGCTGGAAGCCGATGACGTCGGCGCCGAGGAGCCCCTCGGCGATCGCGCGACGCCACGGCAGCTGCGAGTAGATCCCGTAGGGCGGGAAGGGGATGTGGTTGAAGAAGCCGATCGTGAGGTCGGGGCGCAGAGCGCGCAGGAGCGCGGGGACGAGCTGCAGCTGGTAGTCCTGGACCCACACGGTCGCGTTCGGGGCGGCGACATCGGCGCTCGCCCGGGCGAAGCGCTCGTTGACCTCCTTGTAGGTCTCCCACCACTCGCGGTGGTACGCAGGGGCCGAGATCACGTCGTGGTAGAGCGGCCACAGGGTGTCGTTGCTGAAGCCCTCGTAGTAGCGCTCGACCTCGCCCGCGGAGAGGGCGACGGGCACGAGGTGCATGTCGTCGGCCTCGAAGGGCTCGACCTCGACGTCGGGCTTGCCCGGCCAGCCGACCCACGCGCCGTCGGCGGCGCGCATGACGGGCTCGAGCGCGGTGACGAGTCCGCCGGGGGATCGCTGCCAGCTCGTGGTCCCGTCGGCGCCGACGACCCGATCGACGGGGAGTCGGTTGGAGACGACGACGAAGTCGAATCCGCCCTCTGGCTGGCTCATGTCTCTCGCTTTCCGCATGCGCGTCTCGTCACGATCACGGCCCGGGGCGCTGTCGCGCTCGGCCGGCTCGATACGGTATCAGCCGAATATCACCGTTCTCTCAGAAACGAGGGGCGATCGGATGCCCGCGGCTGTCTGCGTAGGGTGAGCGCATGATCCGGGTCGGCATGGGAACCACGAGCGTGCTCCCCCGCCGCCTCGAGCCCGCCTTCCGGCTCGCGCGCGAGGCCGGGTTCGACGGCATCGAGGTCATGATCACGAGCGATCGGGCGACGCAGAGCGCCCGCGCGATCGGCGCGCTGTCGTCGCGGTACGGGATGCCCGTGCTGAGCATCCACGCCCCCGTCCTGCTCTTCAGCACCCTCGTCTTCGGGCGCGACCCGCGCACGAAGCTCGAGCGCGCCGCCGCCCTCGCCGCCGAGCTGGGAGCGACCACGGTCGTCGCCCACCCGCCCTGGCGCTGGCAGAGCCGGTGGGCCGCGGCGTTCGAAGCCGCCGTCGCCGGGATCGCCGCCGCCTCAGGGGTGACGGTCGCGGTCGAGAACATGTTCCCCATCGCGGCGGGCGGCCGCGCGCGCGACGCCTTCGCCCCGCACTGGAATCCGGCCGAGCTCGCCGTCGACCGCCTCGTGCTCGACGTCTCGCACGCGAGCATGGCGCGCGTCTCGGCCCTCGAGCTGGCGCGCGCGTGGGGCGATCGCCTGCACCACGTGCACCTGTGCGACGCCGCCGCGCCCGACGCGGGAGGTCTGCTCGCCGACGCGCATCTCGTTCCGGGCCGCGGCGGGCAGCCGGTCGCGGCGCTCCTGCGGCACCTGGTCGCGAGCCGGTTCGCAGGCGACGTCGTCGCCGAGCTCAACACGCGTCACTGCGGTCGCGACGACGCCGCGCGACTGGCCGAGCTGCGCGAGACGGTCGGGTTCGCGCGCGAGCACCTGGCCTGACGGGCGGCCCATCGGGCGTGCGGAAGGCTTCTACGCGAGGAACCCGCGCAGGAGCGACGCCGTGCCCTCGAGGTGCTCGGCCATCGCGGCCGCGGCGCCGTCGGCGTCGCCCGACAGCACGGCCCACACGATGCGCTCGTGCTGCTCGTTCGAGTGCGCGATGTTCGGCGGCAGCAGCGGGATCCGGTCGAGCAGCGTGTTGACGCGCATCCGGTTGTCGGCGAGGAGCGAGACGAGCGTGGGGCTGCCGGCGAGCTCGGCGAGAGTCAGGTGCAGGCGCGAGTCGAGGCGGCGGTACTCCGCGCCCTCCACGGCGGCGACCTCGCGCATGCGGGTCGCCAGATCGTCGCGCTGCGCGGCCGTCAGGGGCGTGGATGCCGCTGCCCTCGCCGCGCCGACCTCGAGCACGTCGCGCACGAGCAGGGCATCCCGCACCTCGTCGGCCGACACGCGCTCGCCCGGCCCCTCCTCGGGGTGCGGGAGCGGCTCGCGCACGAACGTGCCGCCGTAGCGACCCCGCCGCGACTCGACGTAGCCGGCCTCGGCGAGCGACTTGATCGCCTCGCGCACGGTGTCGCGGCTGACCTCCAGGCGCGCGGCGAGCTCGCGCTCGGGGGCGAGGGCCTCCCCCGGCGGCACGACGCCCAGGCGGATGACCTGCAGCAGCCGCGCGAGGGTCTCCTCGAACGCGTTGCCGCCCCGCACCGGTCGGCTGAAGGCCTCGAGGGCGAGGCCTTCGGGCGGCGGCGCGGGGTCGGTCACGGCATGACCGATCAGAGCGGGGTGACGTACGCGGCGCTGATGCCGCCGTCGACGAGGAAGGTCGAGCCCGTGATGAACGAGGCGTCGTCGCTCGCGAGGAACGCGACCGCGGCGGCGAGCTCGTCGGCCTCGGCGAAGCGCCCCTTCGGGATGTGCACGAGGCGGCGCTGGGCGCGCTCCGGGTCCTTCGCGAAGAGCTCCTGGAGCAGCGGCGTGTTGACGGGGCCCGGGCACAGGGCGTTGACGCGGATCCCCTGGCGGGCGAACTGCACGCCGAGCTCGCGCGTCATCGCGAGCACGCCGCCCTTGGAGGCCGTGTACGAGATCTGGCTCGTCGCGCTGCCCATGACGGCGACGAACGAGGCGGTGTTGATGATCGAGCCCGACTGCTGGGCGACCATGTGCCGCAGCGCGGCGCGCGAGCACAGGTAGACGCTCTTGAGGTTGACGTCCTGCACGCGATCCCACGCGGGCAGCTCGGTCGTCTCGATCGAGTCGTCGTCGGGCGGCGAGATGCCGGCGTTGTTGAACGCGATGTCGAGCGAGCCGTAGGTCTTCTGCGCGGTATCGAAGAGAGCGTTGACCTGGGCCTCGTCGGTCACGTCGACCGACACGAAGAGCCCCTCGACCTCGGCCGCGGCGGCCTCGCCCGTCTCGGGGTTCAGGTCGCCGATGACGACGCGCGCGCCCTCCGCGGCGAACCGGCGCGCGGTCGCGAAGCCGATGCCGCTCGCGCCGCCCGTGATGACGGCGACCCTGCCGGCGAGACGCTGGGTGAGATCGATGGGGGTGATGCTCATGGTCCGGGCTCCATTCCTAGCCGTGGGAGAAGAAGACGTTCTTGGTCTCGGTGAAGGCGAGCGGAGCATCCGGACCGAGCTCGCGCCCGAGCCCCGACTGCTTGAACCCGCCGAACGGCGTCGCGTACCGCACGGAGGAGTGCGAGTTGACGCTCAGCGCGCCGCTCTCGACGCCGCGGGCGACGCGGATGCCCCGGCCGAGGTCGCGCGTCCAGATCGAGCCCGAGAGGCCGAAGATCGAGTCGTTCGCGAGGGCGATCGCGTCGGCCTCGTCGTCGAACGGCAGAACCGAGACGACGGGGCCGAAGATCTCCTCCCGCGCGACGCGGTCGTCGCGGTTCGGCAGGAGCACGGTCGGCGCCATCCAGTAGCCCGGGCCCTCCGGCGCCGAGCCGCGGAAGGCGACCGCGACGTCGTCGTCGAGGAAGGCCGCGACGTTCTCGAAGTGCCCCTTCGACACGAGCGGGCCCATCTCGGTCGCCTCGTCGTTCGGGTCGCCGACGCGGAAGCCGCGCACGGCGGGCTCGAGCAGCTCGAGGAAGCGGTCGAGCACGCTGCGCTCGACGAGCAGTCGCGAGCGCGCGCAGCAGTCCTGGCCGGCGTTGTCGAAGACCGAGCCGGGGGCGCCGGATGCCGCGGCCTCGAGATCGGCGTCGGCGAAGACGATGTTCGCGCTCTTGCCGCCGAGCTCGAGCGTCACGGGCTTCACCTGCGCCGCGCATCCGGCCATCACGTGCTTGCCGACCTCGGTCGAGCCCGTGAAGACGACCTTGCGCACGTGCTCGTGCGTGACGAAGCGATCGCCCACGACCGAGCCCCGGCCGGGCAGTACCTGGAAGAGGCCCTCGGGAAGTCCCGACTCGAGCGCGAGCTCGCCGAGGCGGATGGCGGTCAGCGGCGTCCAGTCGGCGGGCTTCAGGAGCACCGCGTTGCCCGCGGCGAGCGCCGGACCGAAGCCCCATGCCGCGATCGGCATAGGGAAGTTCCACGGCACGATGACGCCCACGACGCCCAGGGGCTCGTGGAAGGTGATGTCGAGGCCGCCCGCGACGGGGATCTGCTGGCCGATGAGCCGCTCGGGCGCGCCGCTGTAGTAGTCGAGCACGTCGCGCACGTTGCCCGCCTCCCAGCGGGCGGCACCGATCGGGTGGCCCGAGTTGCGCACCTCGAGCTGCGCGAGCTCCTCGATGTGCACGTCGACGGTCGCCGCGAAGCGCCTCAGTGCGCGAGCGCGGTCGACGGGCGCGAGAGCGGCCCACGCGCGCTGCGCGACGACCGCGCGCGCGACGGCCGAGTCGACCTCCTCGAGCGTCGTGTGCGCGACCGCGCCGATGACGGTCTCGTCGGCGGGGTTGATGAGGGTCGTCTCGCTCACACGCGCACCCGACGGCTCTCGGCGTACTCGGCCGCCGCGTCGACGAGGCCCGCGAAGATGCGGAGGTCCTCCGGCGACATCTCGGGGTGCCACTGCACCGCGACGCCGAAGCTCATGCCGTCGATGTCGACCGCCTGGATGATGCCGTCGTCGCCTCGCGCGCTGACGGTGAGCCCTTCGCCGACGGCGTCGAGCGCCTGGTGGTGGTAGCTCTGCGCCGTCACCTCGTTCCCGACGAGCTCGGCCAGGCGCGTGCCCGGCACCGTGATCGCAGGGTTCGGCGTGAACACTCCGCCGCCCGCGTTGTAGCGCTCGCTGCCGATGACCTCCGGCAGATGCTGGATGAGCGTGCCGCCGCGCAGCACGTTGAGCACCTGCATGCCCCGGCAGATGCCGAAGAAGGGGATGTCGCGGGCGATCGCGCGCTCCAGGAGCGCGAACTCGAAGTCGTCGCGATCGGTGCGCGGCACGTCGTTCGTCGGGTGCGGGGTCTGCCCGTACCGGCTCGACTCGACATCCTTGCCGCCCGTGATGATGAGCCCGTCGAGCCCGTCGAGGATGCTGTCAGCGACGGACTCGTCGACCGGCTGGGGAGGCAGAAGGACGACGGTTCCGCCGGCGCGCGTGACCGCCTCGAAATAGACCTTGGGCAGGAACGCGGCGGGGACATCCCACACGCCCGTCTGGGCCTGCTCGAGATAGGTCGTCAGCCCGATGACGGGCCGGCGGTGACGGTCAGAATCGTTCGAAGCCACGGAAGCGCTCCCAATCGGTGACGGCGGCGTCGAAGGCCTTCTGCTCGATGCGCGCCATGTTGAGGTAGTGGTCCACGACATCCTGCCCGAACGCCGCGTGAGCGATCTCGGAGCCCGCGAAGAGCTCGGCGGCATCGCGCAGGGTCGAGGGCACGCGCGGCTTGTCCGAGCCGTAGGCGTTGCCCGCGAACGCCTCCTCGAGCGTGAGCTCGTTCTCGATCCCGTGGATGCCCGCGGCGATGATCGCGGCGGTCGCGAGGTACTGGTTGACGTCGCCCCCCGGCACGCGGTTCTCGACGCGCAGGCTCTGGCCGTGGCCGACGACGCGGAGGGCGCACGTGCGGTTGTCGAAGCCCCACGCGATCGCGGTCGGGGCGAAGCTCCCGTCGACGTAGCGCTTGTACGAGTTGATCGCGGGCGCGAAGAACAGGGTGAGCTCGCGCATCGCGGCGAGCTGGCCGGCGATCCAGTGCTCCATGAGGGGCGAGAAGCCGTGCTCGCGATCGCCGGCCATGACGGGCGCGCCGTCGGTGCCGCGCACGCTGAGGTGGATGTGGCAGCTGTTGCCCTCGCGCTCGTTGAACTTCGCCATGAAGGTCAGCGACTTGCCGTGACGGTCGGCGATCTCCTTCGCCCCGTTCTTGTAGATCGAGTGGTTGTCGCACGTCGCGAGCGCATGGGCGTAGCGGAACGCGATCTCCTGCTGGCCGAGGTTGCACTCGCCCTTGACGCCCTCGCAGTACATGCCGGCGCCGTCCATGCTGAGCCGGATGTCGCGCAGGAGCGGCTCCATGCGCGTCGAGGCCATGAGGGCGTAGTCGATGTTGTAGTCGCTCGCCGGGGTGAGGTCGCGGTAGCCCTTGCGCCAGGCGTCGCGGTAGCCGTCGTCGAAGACGATGAACTCGAGCTCGGTGCCGACGTACGGCACGAGGCCGTGCCCGGCGAGGCGGTCGATCTGGCGGCGGAGGATCGCGCGCGGGCTCGGGGCGACGGGCGTGCCGTCGAGGAAGAGCAGATCGGCGAGCACCATCGCCGTGCCGGGCAGCCACGGGATGAGCCGGAGCGTGTCCATGTCGGGCTGCATGACCATGTCGCCGTAGCCGCGCTCCCAGCTGGAGATCGCGTAGCCGTCGACGGTGTTCATCTCGACGTCGACCGCGAGCAGGTAGTTGCAGCACTCGGCGCCGTGCGAGCCGACCTCTTCGCTGAACAGCCGCGCCGACACGCGCTTGCCCACGAGACGGCCCTGCATGTCGGTGAAGGCGACGATGACGGTGTCGATCTCCCCGGCCCGGATGCTCTTCTCGAGATCGTGGGCGCTCAGGTTCCCCGAGCGGACTCCGGAGGGTGCAGCGGTCATGGCTCGTCTCCTTCGACTGGCGGGGTTTCGACCATTGATACCACACACGCCGTCGCCGCCTTGGCCGTCTTAGGCGGCTCTCGCGCGTCAATGGTGGACACAAGCCACCTTTAGCGGCATGCTTCCCCACGAAGCGCACCGTGGCGCCGTGCCATCGAACGCGCATGACAGCTCCACCCTCTGTCCACCCCGGACTCGATGTCCATCCCCCCAGGAGGAATGCATGGCGGATACGACCAAGGCGACGGGCGGTGTCACGTACACCCGCGTCGACAAGGGCTACTTCGAGAAGCGCGGCCTGCGCCGAACAGCGGGAGTGTGGGGCCTGTGGGGCCTCGCCGTCGCGGCGGTCATCTCGGGCGACTTCTCCGGCTGGAACTTCGGCATCGACTTCGCGGGCTTCGGCGGCATGCTCATCGCCTTCGTCGTGCTCGTGGTCATGTACTACGGCCTGACCTTCTCGATCAGCGAGATGTCGGCCGCGATGCCGCACACCGGAGGGGCCTACTCGTTCGCCCGATCGGCCATGGGCCCGTGGGGCGGTCTCGTCACCGGCGCCGCCGAGACGATCGAGTACGTCGCGACGACCGCGGTCATCGTCTTCTTCTCCGCCCAGTACCTCGACGGCGTCACGAGCGGGTTGCTGAACTTCTCGCTCGCCGAGGCCGACATGATGTGGGTCTGGTGGATCGTCCTCTACGTCGCGTTCGTCCTGCTGAACGCCGCAGGCGCCGCCATCTCGTTCCGGTTCGCGATCGTCGTCGCGATCATCGCGATCGCGATCATCCTCGTCTTCTCGGTCATGGCGCTCGCGTCGGGGCTCTTCTCGTTCGACAAGCTGTGGGACATGGCGCCGAACGAGTCGGTCGCCGGCTCGTCGGTGTTCCTGCCCGAGGGCTGGGTCGCGATCCTGTTCGCGCTGCCGTTCGCCATGTGGTTCTTCCTCGGCATCGAGGAGCTCCCGCTCGCGGCGGAGGAGTCGCACACCCCGGAGAAGGACATCCCCCGCGCCGGGGTGCTCGCGCGCGGCACGCTCATCATCACGGGCGTCCTCGTCCTCTTCCTCAACACGGGAGTCCTCGGAGCGGAGGCGACGGGAACCTCGCTCGAGCCCCTACTCGACGGGTTCCGGGCGATCGTGGGCGACGAGCTCGCGGCGGTGCTCGCGATCTTCGCGCTCATCGGCCTGCTCGCCTCGCTGCAGGGCATCATGTTCGCCTACGGGCGCAACATGTACTCGCTGTCGCGGGCGGGCTACTACCCGAAGTTCCTGTCGCTCACGGGCAAGAACCAGACGCCGTGGGTCGCCCTCACGGTCGGCGCCGTCGTCGGGTTCGTCGCGATCGTGGCGCTCGACCTCCTGTCGCGGGTCGACCCCGAGGGCGTCGGCGCGGTCGCGGGAGCGATCATCCTCAATATCGCGGTCTGGGGCGCGGTCGTCGCGTACTTCCTGCAGATGGTCTCGTTCCTCATCCTGCGCAGGAAGTTCCCGAACGTGAACCGCCCGTACAAGAGCCCGTGGGGTCTCTTCGGCGCGTACAGCGCCGCCGCGATCGCCGCGCTCGTGTTCGTCGGCCTGCTCGTGAACCCCGCGTTCCAGGCCGCGATCGTCGCGATCATCATCGTGTACGCGCTCATCCTCATCGGATTCGCCGTGCACTACCGCCGTCAGCTCGTCCTCTCGCCCGAGGAGGAGTACGCGATGAGCGGCGGGACGCACGAGCTCACGAAGGAGCTCGACTCCGAGCCGGCGCCGGAGCACCGCCGCCACTAGCGCTCGCACGTCACGACGGGCCGCGGAGATCGCTCTCCGCGGCCCGTTCGCGTGCGCGCTCGCAGATCCGGATCGTCGGGTGCTGCGGCTCCCTGGGCACCCGGTCGCCGAGCCGCGGTGTGCACGTTCTCCGGATCTCCGGGGCGGTGCGGTGATCGGGCCGCGCGACGACGGGGTGATCGTCTCGGAACTCCGGAGAACGTGCACGCCGTGCGCCCGTCGCCGGGGCGAGGACGAGGGCCGGGGTGCGACACCGCCGGCGGC
>NZ_JAUSMI010000097.1 GCF_030645145.1 Microcella sp.
GACGGCGCCGACGACGACACGCGGCCGACCGGCCGCTAGTGGGCGACGGCGACGAGGCCGAGCTCGGCCGGCGAGGCCAGGAGCTCGTGCCGCGGCGTCACGCGCACGGTGTAGCCGAACGAGCCCGAGCGCCCGAGGCGCACCGTGCCCGCGAAGGTCGCCGGCTGGCCGAGATCGTGCGAGACGAGATCGAGCCGCTGGCGCTGGACGTCGACGAGGTCGTCGCCGTTGCGGGCGCGGCCGTGCACGACCTCGACGAGCACGTCGTCGGGCGTGAGACCGGCGAGCTCGACGTACGCGCGCACCTCGAGCTCGTCACCGAGCTGCGGCGACTCGACGCCGCCCGACTCGACGTGCGCGACCGAGACGCTCGGCCACTCGGCCTGCACGCGCTGCTTCCAGGCCGAGAGGTGCTTGGCCGGGTAGTGGTCCTGCTGCGAGATGATGCGCTGGGCCTCGGCGGCCGGCATGTAGAGGCGCTCGACGTACTCGCGCACCATGCGGTCGGCCGAGAGCTCCGGCGAGAGCGTCGAGAGCGTGTGACGGATGCTCTGCACCCAGCGGCGCGGAACGCCCTGCTCGTCGCGGTCGTAGAAGCGCGGCGCGATCTGGTGCTCGATGAGGTCGTACATCGCGTCGGCCTCGAGCTTGTCGCGCTCGGCGCCGTCGCCCGCGGCGTCGGCGGTCGGGATCGCCCAGCCGTTCTCGCCGTCGTAGTACTCGTTCCACCAGCCGTCGAGGATCGACAGGTTGAGCGAGCCGTTGAGGGCCGCCTTCATGCCCGACGTGCCGCACGCCTCGAGCGGGCGCAGCGGGTTGTTGAGCCAGATGTCGGTGCCCGGGTAGAGCAGGCGCGCCATCGCGATGTCGTAGTTCGGCAGGAAGACGATGCGCTCGCGCAGCTCGGGCGCGCTCGCGAACTGCACGAGGCGCTGGATGAGCGCCTTGCCGCCGTCGTCGGCGGGGTGCGACTTGCCGGCGATCACGAGCTGCACGGGGCGCTCGGGGTCGGTCAGCAGCGCGCGCAGGCGGTTCTCGTCGTGGAGCATGAGCGTGAGGCGCTTGTACGTCGGCACGCGGCGCGCGAAGCCGATCGTCAGCACGTCGGGGTCGAGCAGGGAGTCCATCCACGCGGGGGCCGCGATACCCGGGTTCTCCTCCTCCCAGGCCGCCTTGACGCGGCAGCGGGCGTCGGCCACGAGCTGCTCGCGCATTGCGCGGCGCACCGACCAGAGGTCGCCGTCGGTGATCGCGGGGCCCGCGAAGTCGGCGGCGGAGGTCTCGAAGTGGCCGAGCTTCTCGTGCACGAGCCCGACCATGAGCGGGTCCGTCCAGGTCGGGGCGTGGACGCCGTTCGTGACGGAGGTGATGGGCACGTCGGCCTCGTCGAAGCCCGGCCAGAGCGCGCCGAACATGCCGCGCGAGACCTCGCCGTGCAGCTGCGAGACGCCGTTCGCGCGCTGCGCGAGGCGCAGGCCCATGACGGCCATGTTGAAGACGCCCGAGTCGCCGCCCTCGTAGTCCTCGGCGCCGAGCGCGAGCACGTCGGCGACGTCGACGCCGCGCAGCAGTTCGGTCGAGAAGTAGCGCTCGATGAGGCCGAGGTCGAAGCGGTCGATGCCCGCGGGCACGGGCGTGTGCGTCGTGAAGAGGGTGCCGGCGCGCACGACCTGCAGCGCCTCGTCGAAGCTCAGGCCCTGCGCGATGAGGTCGCTGATGCGCTCGAGACCGAGGAAGCCCGCGTGGCCCTCGTTGGTGTGGAAGACCTCGGGCGAGGCCGTGCCGCTCACCTCGACGTAGCGCTTGATCGCGCGCACGCCGCCGACGCCGAGCAGGAGCTCCTGCAGGAGTCGGTGCTCCCCGCCGCCGCCGTACAGGCGATCGGTGACGCCGCGCAGCTCCTCGCCGTTCTCGTGGATGTCCGTGTCGAGCAGGAGGAGGACGACGCGCCCCACGGTCATCTGCCAGACGCGCGCGTGCAGGGCATCGCCGCCCGGGAGGGCGAGCGTGACGAGCGCGGCCGCGCCGTCGGCGTCGCGGAGCAGCTGCATCGGCAGGCCGTCGGGGTCGAGGACGGGGTAGCTCTCCTTCTGCCAGCCGTCGCGGTCGATCGCCTGCCGGAAGTAGCCGGCCTTGTAGAACAGGCCGACGCCGATGAGCGGGAGGCCGAGGTCGGAGGCGCTCTTGAGGTGGTCGCCGGCGAGGATCCCGAGTCCGCCGGAGTACTGCGGGATCGCCGAGGCGATGCCGAACTCGGGCGAGAAGTACGCGATGCGCTCGGGCGCGCCCTGCAGCGACTGGTACCAGCGGGGCTCGTCGAGGTAGCGGCGCAGGTCGTCGCGCAGCGACTCGGCCTCGGCGATGAAGCCGGGGTCCTTCGCGAGCTCCTCGAGCCGGGCCGGGTCGATGCCGCCGAGCAGGGCGATCGGGTCGTGCCCGAGCTCGTCCCAGCGCTTCGGGTCCATGCGCTCGAACAGCTGGCGGGTCGGCTCGTGCCACGACCAGCGCAGGTTGGCGGCCAGGTCGCCGACCGCGGCGAGCGAGGCCGGCAGAACAGTACGAACGGTGAAACGGCGGATCGCCTTCACGACATCACTCCTCGATCGCGGGCAGGGTGGCGGTTGCCCACAAGGGGACAGCCTAAGCGAGGGTGCACCTGCCCGTTAACGAGGAGCAGGACCGGTCCCCGTCATGGGCGACGGGTCTCGGTCCTGCATCTCATCCGCCGCATTCGGGTCGCTTCGGATGGGATGCGCGCGCTCGGGGACTTCGGGTGGTCTCCGACCGCAGCGCTTCCACTGACGACAGTACGCGGCGCGACGGCACGCGCAAGAGAAGTGACGCGTATTCGCGTACCCCTGCCGGGGTACATTTCTGTCCCCCCTAATGCCCACACCGCGCGCCACCCTCGACGAATCCTCCGCGGCTTCTGGCAGAGACCTGCACATCCGCCCTCGCGGGAGCCCCCGCCGGGGGTAGCGTCGAGGGGTGGCACAGAACGAGAACCTCCCCTTCAGCCCGAGAATCGGCCGGATCCCGATCCGTCACCTCTCCCCCCAGCAGCCCGAGGATCGATGGCCCAGCAAGGCCTTCGCCGGCGAGGTCGTCCCGTTCGCGGCGACGATCTTCCGCGAGGGCCACGACGTGCTCGGCGGCGACCTCGTCCTGATCTCCCCCGAGGGCGAGACCACCGAGCATCCCCTCGCGATGCGCACCAAGGGCACCGACCGGTGGGAGGCCGAGGCCCTCATCGATCAGGAGGGTCTCTGGCGCTGGCGCATCCGGGCCTACACCGACGACTGGGCGACGTGGCTGCACAACGCGACCGTCAAGATCGAGGCGGACGTCGACGTCGACGTCATGCTCCTCGCCGGAGCGCAGCTGCTCGACCGCGCTCGCGGACTCGCGAAGGGCACGCCCGACGCGACCGTTCTCAGCCAGGCCCGCAAGGCGATGCAGAACGCCAAGCAGACCCCCGCCGCGCGCCTCGCCGTCGCGACCGACGCGCGCGTCCTCTCCGCCATCGCGCGCCACCGCCTCATGAGCCACGAGACGCTCAGCGACGAGCAGGTCCTCCGCGTCGAGCGCTCGCGCGCGGGGCTCGGCAGCTGGTACGAGTTCTTCCCGCGCAGCGAAGGGGCCAAGCGGAAGAAGGACGGGTCGTTCACCTCCGGCACCTTCCGCACCGCGACCCGGCGACTGCCCGCAGTGGCCCAGATGGGCTTCGACGTGCTCTACCTGCCGCCCATCCACCCGATCGGGCGCGTCAACCGCAAGGGGCCGAACAACACCCTCACCCCCGGGCCGAGCGATCCGGGCAGCCCGTGGGCGATCGGGGCCGCCGAGGGCGGGCACGACGCCATCCACCCCGATCTGGGCACGGTCGACGACTTCACGGCGTTCCTCGCCGCCGCGAAGAAGAACGGCCTCGAGGTTGCGCTCGATCTCGCCCTGCAGTGCGCGCCCGACCACCCCTGGGTGACTGAGCACCCCGAGTGGTTCACGACCCTGCCCGACGGCTCGATCGCGTACGCCGAAAACCCGCCGAAGAAGTACCAGGACATCTACCCGCTCAACTTCGACAACGACCCCGAGGGGCTGCGCGAGGAGATCCTGCGGATCGTTCGCTACTGGATCGACCTCGGCGTCACGATCTTCCGCGTCGACAATCCGCACACCAAGCCCCTCCAGTTCTGGGAGTGGCTGCTCGGCATCATCAACACCGAGCGGCCCGACATCGTCTTCCTCGCCGAGGCGTTCACGCGCCCGCCGATGATGCAGTCGCTCGCCGCGGTCGGGTTCCAGCAGTCGTACACCTACTTCACGTGGCGCAACACCAAGAAGGAGCTCGAGACCTACCTCACCGAGCTCAGCCACGAGACGAGCGCCTTCCTGCGCCCCAACCTCTTCGTGAACACCCCCGACATCCTCACCGAGTACCTCCAGTTCGGCGGGGTGCCGGCGTACCGCATCCGCGCCGCGATCGCCGCGACGGCGAGCCCGACCTGGGGCGTCTACGCCGGCTACGAGCTCATCGAGAACGTCGCGCGGCCCGGCAGCGAGGAGAACATCGACAACGAGAAGTACGAGTACAAGCAGCGCGACTGGGCCGCCGCCGCGAAGAACGGCTCGACGATCGCGCCGTACCTCACGCAGCTCAACACGATCCGCGCGCAGCACCCGGCGCTCCGCCAGCTGCGCAATCTGCGCGTGCACTGGAGCGACGACGACGCCGTACTCGTCTACTCGAAGGTGCTGCCGGGCCGATTCGTGCGCTCGGGCCGCACCGACGGCATCATCGTCGTCGCGAACGTCGACCCGCACTCGGTGCGCGAGACCACCGTGCATCTCGACCTCGAGGCGCTCGGTCTCGAGCCCGGCTCGACCTTCGAGGTGAAGGACCTCATCACGGGCGCCCGCTACCGCTGGGGCACCGACAACTACGTGCGCCTCGACGCGTTCACCGAGCCCGTCCACATCCTCCGCATCGACTACCCGAAGGGCCTCTGATGGCGATCGAGAAGAAGACGCACCAGCCCGCGGCCGGCACCGCCGGCATGAGCGGGGATGCCGTGCCCGCCCCGTCGGCGCCCGCGGGCGCCCCGGGGCCCGCACCCCTCCACCCCGACCACCGCCGCGCGCTCGTCGAGGCTCGACACCCCCGCCCCCACGACGCCCTCGGCCAGCACCACGGCGACGAGGGCTGGGTCGTGCGCGTCGTGCGCCCCCTCGCCGCGACCGTGACGGTCGTGCGCGCCGACGGGAGCGAGCACGCGCTCGCCCACGACGCCGACGGCCTGTGGCACGGCCTCCTGCCGGGCGGTCCGGCCGACGGCCAGGCGTACACCGTCCGTACCACCTACGACGGCGGCCCCGATTGGAACGCCGACGACCCCTACCGCTTCGTGCCGAGCGTCGGCGAGGTCGACCTGCACCTGTGGGGCGAGGGCCGCCACGAGCAGCTGTGGCACGTCCTCGGCGCCCACCGCCGCGCCCACGAGGGCGTCGACGGCACCGCGTTCGCCGTCTGGGCCCCGCACGCGCAGGCCGCCCGCGTCATCGGCGACTTCAACGGCTGGAACGGCGCGCTGCACGCGATGCGCCGCCTCGACGACAACGGCGTGTGGGAGCTCTTCGTGCCCGGCCTCGCCGCCGGCTCGGCGTACAAGTTCGAGCTGCTGACGGCCGAGGGCGCGTGGGTGACGCGCGCCGACCCCATGGCGCGCTTCACCGAGACCCCGCCGGCGACCGCGTCCGTCGTGGGCGAATCGCACTACGAGTGGGGCGACGGCGACTGGATGGCCCGCCGCGCCGCCAACGACCCGCACTCGGGCGCCATGAGCGTCTACGAGATGCACCTCGGCTCGTGGCGGCCCGGTCTCGGCTACCGAGAGCTCGCCGACCCGCTCATCGAGTACGTGACCGAGCTCGGCTTCACGCACATCGAGTTCATGCCGCTCGCCGAGCACCCCTACGGCCCCTCGTGGGGCTACCAGGTGACCGGCTACTTCGCGCCGACGTCGCGATTCGGGCACCCGGATGACCTGCGCTACCTCATCGACCGCCTCCACCAGGCCGGCATCGGCGTGATCATGGACTGGGTCCCCGCGCATTTCCCCAAGGACGAGTGGGCGCTCGGCAGGTTCGACGGTGCGGCCCTGTACGAGCATCCGGACCCGCGTCGCGGCGAGCACCCGGACTGGGGCACCTACATCTTCGACCTCGGCCGCAGCCAGGTCCGCAACTTCCTCGTCGCCAATGCCCTGTACTGGCTCGAGGAGTTCCACATCGACGGCCTCCGGGTGGATGCCGTCGCGAGCATGCTCTACCTCGACTACTCGCGCGAGGAGGGGCAGTGGCTGCCCAACCAGCACGGCGGGCGCGAGAACCTCGAGGCGATCAGCTTCCTGCAGGAGGCGACGGCGACCGCGTACAAGCGGGTGCCCGGCATCGTGATGATCGCCGAGGAGTCGACGTCGTGGCCGGGCGTCACGCGCGCGACGAGCGACGGCGGGCTCGGCTTCGGCATGAAGTGGAACATGGGCTGGATGCACGACACGCTGTCGTACTTCCAGCGCGACCCGATGTGGCGCTCGCACCACCACAACGAGATCACCTTCAGCTTCCTCTACGCGTTCAGCGAGAACTTCATGCTGCCCATCAGCCACGACGAGGTCGTGCACGGCAAGGGCTCGCTGCTCGGCAAGATGCCCGGCGACCAGTGGCAGAAGCTCGCCAACGTGCGCGCCTACCTCGCGTTCATGTGGGCGCACCCCGGCAAGCAGCTGCTGTTCATGGGCCAGGAGTTCGGGCAGCCGAGCGAGTGGAGCGAGGAGCGCGGCCTCGACTGGTGGATCCTCGACCAGCCCGTGCACCGCGGCCTGCACTCGCTCGTCTCGCGCCTCAACGCGGTCTACCGCGAGAACCCGGCGCTCTGGGAGCTCGACAACGAGCCCGAGGGCTTCTCGTGGCTCGAGGGCGGCGACGCGGGCAACAACGTCATCGCGTTCGAGCGGCGCGCGGCCGACGGCAGCCCGATCGTGGGCGTCTTCAACTTCAGCGGCAACACCGTCGGCTCGTACCGCCTGCCGCTCCGCCACGCCGGGGCGTGGCGCGAGGTCGTCAACACCGACGCGCACGAGTACGGCGGGTCGGGAGTCGGGAACCTCGGCTCGGTCACGGGGGACGACACCCCCTGGGGCGGTCGCCCGGCCTCGGCCGAGCTGACGCTCCCACCGCTCGCGGGGCTGTGGCTCGCGCCGGAGCGGTAGCCGCTCGCCTCAGTACAGGAGCGCCGTGAGGCGCCGGCGGGCCGCGATCGTCCGCGGGTCGTCGGCGCCGACGATCTCGAAGTAGTCGAGCAGCCGCGTGCGCACGGCCGTGCGGCCGTCGGCGTCGAGCGCGGGGAAGACGTCGAGCAGGCGCCCAAACGCGTCGTCGACGTGCCCGCCGCTGAGGTCGAGGTCGGCGACCGCGAGCTGGGCATCCGCGTCATCGGGGCTCGCCGCGGCGGCCGCCCGGACGTCGGCGGCGACCGCGCCCTCCAGGCGCAGCAGCAGGTTCACCTGAGCGAGGCCCGCGACGGCCTCCTGGTCGCGCGGGCTCTGCGCGATCGCGGTGCGATAGGCGGATGCCGCGGCCGCGTAGTCGCCGCGGGCGATCGCGTCGTAGGCCTCCTGATGCAGAGGGGGCAGGGGCTCCTCGACGGGCTCGGTCGGGGCGTCGTCCTGCTCGAGGACTCCCGTGACGCCCTGCTGCTGCGCGAGCTCGAGCACCTGGTCGAGCACCTGGCGCACCTCGGCCTCGGCGGGCATGCCGACGAAGAGCTGGAGCGGACGACCGCCGATGACCGCGGCGACCGCGGGAACCTGCTGCACCTGGAAGGCCTGAGCGAGCTGCGGGGAGCGGTTGCCGTCGACCGTCACGAGGACGATGCGGCCGCCGTAGCCGGCGATGATCGGCTCGAGCGCGGGCTCGATGCCGCTCGCGTAGAACTCGACGATGACCGGCACGCGCTGCGAGAGCTCGAGCACCTCGCCGAACGACGCGTCATCGGCCTCGCGCACGACGCCGCCCGACGGCGCCGCCGAGCCGTTCGGAGGAGCGGCCGCCCGGCCGGGAGCGGCCGCGGGCGCGCTCGCACGGCTGACGAGACCCGACAGGTCGACGGCGCCGCGCATCGCGGCCGGGTTGAGCGGTTCCATCACTGCACCTCCGAAGCGGCGATGAGCCCCTGCGTGTAGCCGAGCAGCACGACGGGGTCATCGGGGTTCTCGAGCGACGGCACGTAGAAGAGCACCTGCACGCCGTAGGTCGCGGTGATGCCGCGCTCGCTCGACTCGACGTTCGCGAGGGCCGCGACGCTGCCGCTCGCGTTGACCGTCGCGCCCGACTGCGTCGGGGTGACGGTCTCGGTCTCGGTCAGGTAGCCCATGACCAGGGCGCCGGCGTCGAGGGTGCTGAGCGTGAGGACGTCCGCGTCGCCGACGGCGTTGGTGAAGTCGATCGCCGCCGTGGAAGGGATCGCGGCGCGGCGCTCCTCCTTCTTCTCGAAGCCGATCTGGGTGCGCAGGCTGTCTCCCTCGGCCTCGAAGAGTGCGAAGTCGGGAGCGCCCGCCTCCCCGAGCAGCAGGAGCTCGGCGTACGACGCCACGACGGTCGCGGGCTGGACCGGCAGGAAGGGGGTGTCGGAGCTGAGGAAGGCGGTGCCGAGCGACGCGGGCGGAACTTCGGGGAGGGTCGCCTGCGGCTCGAGCGTGATCATGTAGGTCGCGCGGTACTGCTCGCGGGCGCTCGCCTGCGACAGCACGATCGCGAGGGGCGGCACCGTCTCGTCCTCGGGGTTGGAGACGATCGCGAAGACCTGACGGGGCCAGGCCTCCGTCTGCTGCGGCAGGACGAGGTCGACGGACCCGGTCGGGATGGCCGGAAGGGCCGCGACCTCGCCGTCGTTGGCGCGGGCGGCGTAGTTGGCCTGGCGGAGCTCGAGAGCGGGGCCCGCGAGGCGCGAGGCGGCCAGATCGCCGTTGGCCGCCTCATCCGCCTCGGCGACCGTCGCGGCCACGCGGCCGATGATGCGCTCGGCCTGACGGGCCGTCACCGCGACCGGGGGCAGCTCCTCCTCCGGCTCGGCAGAGGAGGAGGCCGTCGCGGCCTCGGTCGGCTGCGAGATGCTCAGGCCGCCGCCCACGCTGCACGCGGTGAGCACGAACGCGGTCGTGATCGCGGTCGGCAGGAGCGCGATCCGGCGCACCGCACGTCGGCCCTTCGGTCGGCCGATGAGCGTGCTCGCCTTGACCGGGCGGTAGCGCGAGGGCTTCGGCACGCGCGGCATCTTCGGACCCTTCGGGGTCTTGCGCCGCGGCCCGCGCTGCTTGCGCATGTGCACGAGCGCCCAGATGAGGGCGAGGAGGCCGAGGAGCAGCGCGGCGAAGCCCCCGAGGGTGAGCGGCGTCGCGAGCGGCGACGACACCTCGAGCGGCCAGGTGATCGAGAACTCCTGCGGCGCGGGGAGCGTGCCGTCGGAGACCAGGAGGAGAGAGACGTCGCGCGGCACGTTGACCGTGAGACCGAGCTCCCCCGAGCCCTCGAACTCGCCGTACCAGAGGTCGCTGCCGATGGGCGTGGGAACGGTCGACTCCGCGCCGACGACCTCCTCCGTCACGAGGGCCGCCTGCTCGGCGTCCCACGAGACGAGGGTGTAGGACGCCTCGCCGACCCAGCCGAGGACGTCGGTCGTGGTCCCGTAGACCGCGGCGATCGCGTCCGACTCCGTCGCGGACTCGGCCGCGGCATCCCCCGATTCGGCGGGAGCCGGGCTCTCGGAGGGGGCGGCGGACCCGCTCGGGCTCGCGCTCGGGGCGGGAGCGGGGCCGGCCTCGACGCCGCCGAGGATGGCGAGCGTCTGCCGACCGTCGTAGGCGTTGAGGGCGGAGCCGTCGATCACGGTGACGGGCGCGGTCGACTCGAGAGCCACCGACTCGGTCACGCGGTCGGCCTCGGCGAAGACGGTGCGCTCGGCGATGCCGAGCCCGATGCCGACGAAGGCGACGACGAACAGCACGATCGCGATGATGAATCGCACGGGTTCACTCCTCTCATGCTGGCCCGGCGCGCTCGTCCGCGCGCGTCCCGACCGTCCGCTGCGGGCGGCGGTCGCGCACCCTCAAGCAACGGATCTCGGACGGAGGCTCGCGGTTCGAGCTCTCCGGCCAGCAGAACAAAGACATCCCAGCTTACCGGAATCGGCCTCGACCGCCCATTCGCGCTCAGCCGGCGCGCAGGAGGCGCGGCCGCGCACCCCGATTACACTCGAACCCGTTCGCCTCATCGGACAGGGAGACCACACGTGGCAGCGATCGACAGCGACTTCGGGACCGAGATGCGCGGCTACAAGCGCGACGAGGTCGACAAGGCGATCCAGGAGCTCCGCAGGGACGTCATCAAGGCGAACTCGGACCGGGCGGAGACCGCCAAGGAGCTCAAGCGGCTGCAGGCCGTCGTGGACGACCTGCAGGCCGAGCTCGACGAGGTCGGTCGCCCCACCTATGCCGGTCTCGGGACGAAGCTCGAGCAGACCCTCCGCCTCGCGGAGGAGCAGTCGACGCGCCTCATCAGCCAGGCCGACATCGACGCCGAGCGCGTCCGCACGTCCGCTCAGGCCGACGTCGAGCGACTGCAGGCCGAGGCCGCCGAGCGGATCGAGCGCATGGTCGCCGAGGCCGCGCAGCGCACCGCCGCGATGAGCGAGAACGCGGCCCGCGAGGCGGAGGAGCTCCTCGAGCGCGCGCGCGATGACGCCGACCAGCTCGTGCAGGAGGCCACGCGCGAGGCCGCGACCATCCGAGGCGCCGTCGCCACGGAGGCCGCCGAGACGCGATCGATGGCGAAGCGGGAAGCGGGGGCGCTGCGCGCCGAGGCCGAGCGCGACGTCGCCGAGCTCCGCGTCGTCGCCGACCGCGAGGTCGCCGACGCGCGCGCCGCGGCCGGAGCGCTCGCGCGCGAGACGGCCGAGGAGCGCTCGCGATTCGAGAGCGAGAGCAGCACGCGCCGCGCGCAGCTCGCGGCCGACCTCGAGGCGGGTCGGAGCGAGCTCGAGCACGAGCTCTCGACCGCCCGCGCCACGGCCACGAGCGAGCTCGAGCGCGAGCGCGCGGAGTGGGACGCCGAGGAGGCGCGCCGTCGCGGCGAGGTGGAGGCTCTCGAGGAGCGCACCCGACGCGAGGTCGACGAGCTCCAGGAGCGCACGCGCGCCGCTCTCGAGACCGAGACGACCACGGCGCGCGCGGAGCTCCGCCGCGAGATCGACGCCGCTCGCGGCGAGGCGGAGAAGTACGTCGAGCAGGTCAGGGGCGAGGCCGATCGCTACGCCGAGACCGTGCGCGGCGACGCGGACGGGTACGCCGACCAGGTCAGGGCCGAGGTCGACGCCTACGCCGAGCAGACCCGCACGGCCGCCGACGCCTACTCGTTCGACTCCCGCAGCGCGGCCGACGCGCACGGGACCGCGGTGCGTGCCGAGGCCGAGGCCCGCGCGAGCGAGCTCCGCATGGCGGCCGAGTCGGAGGCCGCGACGGCACGCGAGGGCGCCGAGTCGTACTCGCTCGAGGTGCGGCAGACCGCCGATGCCTACTCCGCCGACACGCGCGCCGAGGCGAACGCCGCGGCCGCCGA
>NZ_JAUSMI010000099.1 GCF_030645145.1 Microcella sp.
GAGGTACGGGGTCGCGAAGGTGTTGTCGACGACGACGAGCGCGCCGGCCGCGTGCGCGACCTCGGCGAGCGCGGCGACGCCGGTGAACTTCATGAGCGGGTTCGACGGCGTCTCGAGCCACAGCACGCGCGCGCCGGTCGAGGCGAGCGCCGAGCGCACGGCCTCCAGGTCGTCGAGCTCGATCGTCGTGAGCCCGATGCTCCAGTCGCCGAAGATGCGGCGCACGAGCCGGTGGGTGCCGCCGTAGACGTCGTTGCCCATGAGCACGTGGTCGCCGGGGCGCAGCACGGCGCGCAGCAGAGCGTCCTCCGCCGCGAGGCCCGACGCGAAGCTGAAGGCGTGGGTCGCGCCCTCGAGCGAGGCGAGCTGCGTCTGCAGGGCATCCCGCGTGGGGTTACCGCCGCGACCGTACTCGTAGCCGCCGCGCAGATTGCCGATGCCGTCCTGGGCATACGTCGTGGAGAAGTGGACGGGCGGGATGACCGCCCCCGTCGTCGGGTCGAACTCCTGGCCGACGTGGATGGCGCGGGTCGAGAATCCGTGGTCGTCGTGGGTCATGAGGGGTCCTTCGCGAGGGCGCGCACGAGGTCGTGGCGCGTGAGCAGGCCGACGGGGTTGCCCCCGTCGAGCACGAGCAGGGTGTCGGGCAGCTGGCCGCCGGGGCCGCGCTCCTCGAAGTGCGCGCGGGCGTCGCCGAGCGACTCGTGCGCGCCGACGAGCGGAAGCCTCGGCGCCATCGCCTCGATCACGGGGCTCGCCGGGGTGACGTCGCCCGCGGCGAGCGCGCGCAGCAGCGAGCGGGAGTCGACCGTGCCGACGACCTCGCCGAGCACCGCCGGCGGAGCCGACGAGAGCACGGGCAGCGCGTGATCGTGCACCTCGAGCGCGGCGATCGCGTCGGCGACCGACTGCTGACGCAGCACGTGGGGCAGCGCCGCGGGGTCGGGGCGCACGGCGTCGGCGACGGTCGGCGAGCCCTGAGCGGGCGCGAAGCCGTGGCGGCGCATCCAGTGCTCGTTGAAGATCTTGCCGAGGTAGCCGCGACCGCCATCGGGAAGCAGCACGACGACGACGTCGTCCGGTCCGAGCTTGCGCGCGACCTCGAGTGCGCCGACCGCGGCCATGCCGCACGAGCCGCCGACGAGCAGGCCCTCCTCGCGGGCGAGACGGAGGGTCATGTCGAACGAGTCCTGGTCGCTCACCGCGACGATGCGGTCGGTCACGCTCGGGTCGTAGGCGGCGGGCCAGAAGTCCTCGCCGACTCCCTCGACGAGGTAGGGCTGGCCCGAGCCGCCCGAGTAGACGCTGCCGACGGGGTCGACGCCGACGATCTGCACGCGGCCGCTCGCGCGGTCGGCGCTGATCTCGCGGAGGTAGCGGCCCGTGCCGGTGATCGTGCCGCCCGTTCCGACGCCCGTCACGAAGTGCGTGACGCGGCCGTCGGTGTCGCGCCAGATCTCGGGGCCGGTCGTCTCGTAGTGGCTGAGCGGCCCGTTGGGGTTGGCGTACTGGTTGGGCTTGAAGGCGCCGGGGATCTCGCGCGCGAGGCGGTCGGAGACCGAGTAGTACGACTCCGGGTCCTCCGGCGCGACCGCTGTCGGCGTGACGACGATCTCGGCGCCGTACGCGGTGAGCACGTTCCGCTTGTCCTCGCCGACCTTGTCGGGCAGGACGAACACGCAGCGGTAGCCGCGCTGCTGGGCGACGAGCGCGAGGCCGACGCCCGTGTTGCCGCTCGTCGGCTCGACGATCGTGCCGCCCGGCTTGAGGAGGCCCTCGCGCTCGGCGGCATCGATGATGCGCGTCGCGATGCGGTCCTTCGCGCTCCCGCCGGGGTTGAGGTACTCGACCTTGGCGAGCACGGTGGCCGAGATCCCCTCGGTCACGCGGTTGAGCTGCACGAGCGGAGTGTCGCCGATGAGGTCGACGATCGAGCGGGCGAACTTCATCCTGCGAGCCTACTCGTGGCGGGCATCCGCCCCGCAGTCGGCGACGGGACGGCAACGGGGCGGCGGCGACACGGCGACGTCCCCGACCGCGCCCGCTCTGACAGGAAGTCGAAAGGTGATCTGAGACAATGGAGCCGCCCTGGCCGCGCTCTCGCGCGCGCCGACGAACCCCTCCCCTCACGGCTGGAGCCCCGAGCGTGTCGAACGACGAGAACCTCACGATCAAGCAGCAGCGCGAGAAGCGCCGCGCCGAGAAGGTCGCCGCCCTCAAGGCGAAGCAGGAGCGCGAGAAGCGCCGCAACCTCATCGCGATCGGCAGCGCCGTCGTCGGCGCCCTCGCCGTCATCGCGATCGTCGTGTCGATCGTCGTCACGAGCGCCCAGCCGCGCGTCGAGCCGGCGGACATCGACATCGCCGGCCTCGAGACCTTCGAGGAGATCGAGGGCCTCCACGTCGAGGGCGTCGTCGACTACGACCAGACCCCGCCCGTGGGCGGACCGCACAACGCCGCGTGGCTCAACTGCGGCATCTACGAGCAGGAGGTGCCGGCCGAGAACGCCGTGCACTCCCTCGAGCACGGCGCCGTCTGGGTGACCTACGACCCCGCCGAGGTGACCGACGGCGACCTGGATGCCCTGCGCGACGAGATGCCGAGCACCTACATCATCCTGTCGCCGTTCGAGGGTCTCGACGCCCCCGTCGTCGCGAGCGCCTGGGGCTACCAGGTGCAGCTCGACGGCGTCGACGACCCGCGCCTCGCCGACTTCATCACCAAGTACCGCGCCTCCCCCGACGCCCCCGAGCCCGGCGCGCTCTGCACGCAGGCCGTCGACGGCCCGGGCAAGATCGCGTAGTCGCCATGTCGAGCGCTGATCCGGCTCTCGCATCGTCCGTGTCGGATGCCCGGCCCGAGCGCGGCCCCGCCCGCGTCCGGCTGATCGTCGCCGGGGCGCTGCTCGTGCTCGTGGCGCTCGTCGCGGGCGTGCTGCTCGGGCGCGCGACGGCGCCCGCGGGCGCCGCATCCGCCCCCGGACCGGAGAGCGCCGAGGCCGGGTTCTCGCGCGACATGCAGACGCACCACAACCAGGCCGTCGAGATGTCGCTGCTGCTGCGCGACCGCACCGACGACGAGGAGCTGCGCCTGCTCGCCCTCGACATCGCGACCGCGCAGGCGCAGCAGGCCGGGCAGATGTTCGCGTGGCTCAACGTGTGGGGCGTGCCGCAGACGTCGACCGAGCCCGAGATGGCGTGGATGGCGCTGCCGACGCTCGACGGCGGGCACGACGAGCACAGCGACGCCCACACCCCGGGCGAGCCGATGCCCGGGCTCGCGAGCGCCGAGGACATGGCCGCGCTGCGCGACGCCGAGGGCCTCGAGGCCGAGGTCCTGTGGCTCGAGCTCATGATCGAGCACCACGAGGGCGGCGTGGAGATGGCCGAGGCCGTGCTCGCGCGCACCGAGAACGAGCTCGTCACGCGGCTCGCCGGCGGAGTGGTGCAGCTGCAGGAGAAGGAGATCGACTACATGACCGAGCTGCTCGAGGAGCGCTCGTAGGGTCTGCGGGCCGCCCCGCTCACAGGGAGTGCGGCGACGCCGCCGCCGCGGGCCGCCCGAAGTCGGTCGACTGCTCGGCCACGAGCCGCGCGTAGACCCCGCCGAGCTGCAGCAGCTCGTCGTGCGACCCGCTCTCGACGATGCGCCCGCGATCGATGACGTGGATCACGTCGGCGCCCGCCACGGTCGACAGCCGGTGCGCGATCGCGACGGTCGTGCGGCCCCGCGTCGCCGAGTCGAGCGCCGACTGCACGACGCGCTCGGAGACCGAGTCGAGCGCGCTCGTGGCCTCGTCGAGGATCAGCACGGGAGGGTCCTTGAGCAGCACGCGCGCGATGGCGATGCGCTGCTTCTCGCCGCCCGACAGCCGGTAGCCCCGCTCGCCGACGACGGTGTCGTAGCCGTCGGGGAAGCTCGCGATCGTCTCGTGGATGCTCGCCGCGCGGCAGGCGACCTCGAGCTCCTCGTCCGTCGCCTCGGGCTTCGCGTACCGCAGGTTCTCGGCGATCGTCGCGTGGAAGAGATACGTCTCCTGGCTCACGATGCCGACGTTCGCGATGAGGCTCTCCTGCGTGAGCTCGCGCACGTCGTCGCCCGCGAACAGCACGCGCCCCTCACTCGCCTCGTGCAGTCGCGGGATCAGGTACGAGATCGTCGTCTTGCCCGCACCCGAGGGGCCGACGAACGCCACAAACTGGCCGGGCTCGACCGAGAAGGAGACGCGATCGAGGGTGGGCGCCTGCTCGGCGGTCGCGTCCGGGTACCGGAAGACGACATCCTCGAAGCGGATGCGCCCCACCTCGCCCTCGTCGACCGCGCGCGCGTCGGGAGCCTCCGTGATCGCGGGCTTCAGGTCGAGGTACTCGAAGATGCGCGCGAACAGGGCGCCCGAGGTCTGGAGGTCGAGCGCGACCCGCATGAGGCCGAGCAGCGGGAAGGTGAGTCGCGCCTGCACCGTCGTGAACGCGACGAGCGTGCCCGCGGTGACCGCGACATCCGCCTGCAGCAGCCACGCGGCGACGAGGTAGATGATCGCGGGGATCACGCTGAGGAAGACGTTGACCATCGCGAAGAACCACTGGCCGCTCATCTGCAGCTGCACCTGCAGGCCCCGCTGCGTCTCGTTCTCGGCGCGGTAGCGGTCGACCTCGGCGTGCTGGCGGAAGAACCCCTTCGCGAGCATGATGCCCGAGACGCTCAGGGCCTCCTGCGTGATCGCGGTCATGTCGCTCAGCGACTCCTGCGTCTTCGTGGCGATGCGCGCGCGCACCTGACCGACGCGCTGCTGCGCCGCGATGAGCAGGGGCAGCAGGATGACGGCCGCGAGCGTCAGCTGCCAGCTCAGGAGCAGCATCGCGACGAGGGCGGCGAGCACCGTGACCGTATTGCCGATGACGCTCGAGACCGTGTTGCTCAGCACGCTCGCGACGCCGCCGACGTCGTTCTGCAGCCGCGACTGGATGACGCCGGTCTTCGTGCGCGTGAAGAAGGCGAGCTCCATGCGCTGGAGATGGTCGAAGAGGGTCACGCGCAGCTGCGCCATGACCGCGTTGCCGACGCTCGCCGTGAGGTAGGTCTGGGCGATGCCGAGGCCGGCGCTCGCGACCCACAGCACGAGCATGAGGCCGACGATCCGCAGCAGCACCGGGACGTTCGGCTCGCCCTCGGGCGGGAACAGCCCGACGTCGAACGCCTGCTGCGTCAGCAGCGGCGGGAGCACGCTCAGGCCGGCGCTGATGAGCACGAGCGTGATCGTGAGCGCGAGCACCGCCTTGTGCGGGGCGAAGAGCCGCGCGATGCGCGGCAGCAGGTTCGGGATGCGCGGGGCCTCGGCGTTGGCCGCCTTCTGCGCGGCGACGTCGCTGCTCGCGACGCGGCCGCCGCGACCGCCGCGACCGCCGCCTCCGCCGCCCATGCCGCCGCCCGGCCCGTGTCCCATGCTCACGTCGCGAGCCTAGAACGGCACCGCCGACAGCGGGCCGAGAGGCGGCGCGGCCCTGAGCGAACAGGGCGGCGCGACGCGCGCGATCGCGACGGATGCCCGGGGCGCGACCGCGGGCATCCCCCTCACGCGCGACGCCCCCAAAGTCTCCTCCAGGGGCGTCGCGCGTGCTCGGTCGTTCGGCCGATCAGCCCTTCGTCGAGCCGGCCAGGAGGCCGCGCACGAAGTAGCGCTGGAGGCTGAAGAACACGATGAGCGGGATGACGAGCGAGATGAACGCCGCGGCGGGCAGGCGCTCCTGGTTGCGCCCGAAGTTGCCGACGAGCTCGGCCAGTCGTTGCGTCAGTGGCGCGACGTCGGCTGTGCCGCCGGAGAACACGAGGGCGACGAGCAGGTCGTTCCACACCCACAGGAACTGGAAGATGCCGATCGAGGCGAGCGCCGGCAGCGACAGCGGGATGATGATCCGGAAGAAGATCTGCGTGTGGTTCGCACCGTCGACGCGAGCCGCCTCGATGACCTCTCCGGGGATCTCCGAGATGAAGTTGTGCATCAGGAAGATCGTGAGCGGCAGACCGAAGATCGTGTGCGCGATCCACACCGCGGGGAAGGTGCCGCTGATCCCGAGCACGCTCGAGAAGATCTGCAGGAGCGGGATGAGCGCCATCTGCAGCGGCACGATCTGCAGGGCGAAGATGAGCACGAAGATCGCGCCCGAGCCCTTGAACTTGATCCACGCGAACGCGTACGCGGCCATCGTCGCGAGGATGATCGGGAAGAGCGCCGCCGGCACCGAAATGATGAGCGAGTTCACGAAGTACGAGCCGAGGTTCGCGGAGCTCGCTCCCTGCGTCGTCAGGACGTCCGAGTAGTTCTCGAGCGTGAAGCTCGGGCTGACGAACATGTTCCACCAGCCGTTGGTGCGGATCTCCTCCGGCGTGCGGAAGGAGCTCACCAGGAGCCCGAAGGTCGGGATCGTCCAGATGACGGCGATGATGACGGCCGCGACCGTCGCGCCGGGCGAGGTCAGCTTCTGCTTGGCCTTGGATGCCCGGCTGAGCTTGGCGGCGCGCGGGTCGTTCTTCTGCCCGAGCGGGCGGTCGAGCTTCGCCTCGGCCTTGTCGGTGACGTCGGTCATCGGATCTCCTTCTGCTTCCGCATCACGCGCACGTTGTAGACGACGATCGGCAGGACCATGAGGAACAGGATCACCGCGAGCGCCGAGCCGTAGCCGAACTCGTTGCGGTTGAAGGCCTGCGTGTACATCTCGTTGGCGACGACCGAGGTGTCGAAGTTTCCGCCAGTCATCGAGCGGACGATGTCGAACACCTTGAGGGTGGCGATCGAGATCGTCGTGACGACGACGACGAGCGTGCCGCGGATGCCCGGGAGGGTCACGTTGCGGAACTGCTGCCATGCGTTCGCGCCGTCGAGTCGCGCGGCCTCGATGATCTCGACCGGAACGCCCTTGATCGCGGCCGAGAGGAGGACCATCGCGAAACCGGTCTGGATCCAGACCATGACGACGATGAGGAACAGCGTGTTGAACGGCGAGTTCACGAGGAACTGCTGCGGCTGGCCGCCGAACATGACGATCAGCTGGTTGAGGAGTCCGATCTGCTCGGCGAAGCCGACCTCGCGGAACTCGTACATGAAGCGCCAGATGATGCCCGCGCCGACGAACGAGATCGCCATCGGCATGAACACGAGCGACTTCAGGATCTTCTCGCCGTAGGACTTGTCGATGAAGATCGCGTAGGCGAGGCCGATGATCGTCGAGAGGGTCGGCACGAGGGCCACCCAGACGAGCGTGTTGCCGAGCGTCTGCAGGATGTCGGGCTGAGTGAACATCCAGACGAAGTTGTCGAGACCGACGAACTCATTGCCGGTGCGGTCGTAGAACGCCAGGAGCGTCGTGCGGACCGCGGGGTAGATCAGGCCGACCGCGAGGAGGGCGAGCGCCGGGGCCACGAAGGCCAGCAGCTGCCAGAAGTCCCGCCCCTTCTTCGGGGCCCGATCGGCGAGGAAGAGAATGATTCCGATGACCGCCGCGAACACGGCGAGGCCGAGGAGCATGAGTCCGAACTTCTCGAAGAGATCGGACCAGAACGGCGCTAAACCTCTCATGCGGTGAACCTCCATTGGTTTGTGGTCACGCTACCTGACGAACCGGCCCACCGGACGAGGGAAATCGTCCGATGGGCCGGTGTCAGTGCTGCCGTAGAGCGGTTACGGGAAGGTGCTGTCGATCGCTGACGTCACGTCCGCGGTCGAGGCTCCACCGACCCAGTCGACCATGCCGGTCCAGAACGAGCTGGTGCCGACGGCGGCGGGCATGAGGTCGGAGGCGTCGAAGCGGAACACCGTGTCCTCGCCCTGGAGGATCTCGATCGACTGGCGAGCGAGGTCGGACTGCGCGTTGGCGGGGTCGAGACCCTTGTTCGCCGAGATCACGCCGCCGAGGGAGATGCGGTTGTTCGCCCAGACGTCGCTCGAGAGGTAGGCCTGGACAGCGCCCGTCGCCTCGTTGTCGTTGAACGCGGCGACGAACTCGCCACCACCGGTGACGGCGGCGCCGTCGCCCTCGTTGATCGGAGGAGTGATGAAGGCCCAGACGTCGCCGTCAGGAGCGACCGTCACGCCCTCGCCCCACTGAGCCTCGTAGAACGAGGCCTGGTGGTGCAGCGAGCAGTTGCCGTCGAGGATGGCGAGGCCGGCGTCCTGGAACGTCGTGGTGACGATCGAGTTCACGCCGCCGAAGCCGCCGTTGACGTACTCCGGGTTGAGCAGGATCTCGCCGACGAGGTCGAACGCCTCCTGGACCTCGGGGCTCGCGAACTCGAGCTCACCGGCGACCCACTGGTCGTAGGCCTCGGGGCCCGCGGTGCGGAGGACGAGGTCCTCGACCCAGTCGGTGCCGACCCAGCCGGTCGCGTCGCCCGAGCCGAAGCCGACGCACCAGGGGCGGTACGGGCCGTCGTTGCGCTCGGTCATGGTCTCGGGCAGCTCGCGCAGCTCGTCGTACGTGGCCGGAACCTCGTAGCCGTTCTCCTCGAAGTCGGCCGGCGAGTACCAGACGTAGCCCTTGACGCTCGCCCTGAGGGGCGCGGCGTAGAACTCGCCGTC
>NZ_JAUSMI010000115.1 GCF_030645145.1 Microcella sp.
AGGACGGCGCTCATGCGGCGGCCGCGAGTCGCTCGGCCGCGCGGAGGCGGACGGGGATGGCGCGGGGGTTCTCGGCGCGCTCCTGCTCGGTGGCGAGCTCGGCGCCCCGGACGAGGAGACGGAAACGAGGGGCGTGCTCGGGCAGCTCCATCGGCAGGCCGGCGGGGGCGGTCGACCGCACGCGCGAGGCGAGCTCGCGCTTGACGATGCGGTCCTCGAGCGACTGGTAGGCGAGGACGACGATGCGGCCGCCGACCGCGAGCACGTCGAGCGCGGCGGGGAGGGCGGCCTCGAGAGCGGCGAGCTCGGCGTTCACCTCGATGCGGAGCGCCTGGTACACGCGCTTGGCCGGGTGCCCGGTGCGCTGCGCGGAGCGCGGCGTCGCGTCGAAGATGATCTGGTTGAGATCCGTGCTGCGCTCGATCGGGCGAGAGGCGCGGGCCTCGACGATCCGGCGGGCGTAGCGCGGCGCGAGCTTCTCCTCGCCGTACGCGTAGAAGATGCGCCGCAGCTCGTCCTCCGGGTAGCTCGCGAGGACCTCGGCGGCGGTCATGCCGGTCGTGCGGTCCATGCGCATGTCGAGGGGGGCATCCTGCGCGTAGGCGAAGCCTCGCTCGGCCTCGTCGAGCTGCATCGACGAGACGCCGAGGTCGAAGAGCACGGCATCGACCTCGTCGATCCCGAGCGAGTCGAGCGCCTGCTCGATGCCGTCGTAGACCGTGTGCACGGGGCGGAAGCGGTCGCCGAACGGGGCGAGGCGCGCGATCGAGGCGGCGAGGGCATCCGTGTCGCGATCGAGGCCGACGACCGTGAGGCCGGGGAAGCGCTCGAGCGCTGCCTCGGTGTGGCCGCCGAGGCCGAGCGTCGCGTCGACCATGACGGCGCCCTCGCGCGAGAGCGCGGGGCCGAGGAGCTCGAGCGTGCGCTCGAGGAGGACGGGGGTGTGTCGGTTCTCTGCCATGCGGTTCCGGTGGATGAGCGCGGGGCCCGGATCCCCATCCGTCGACCTGGCACCGGGGAAGTGATGTCAGGGCGATGACGGCTGGGAGTCCGATCCTCGCGATCAGAAGAGGCCCGGGATCACCTCCTCCTCGGTGTTGGAGAACGCTTCTTCCTTCTCGGCGTAGTACGCGTTCCAGGCCTCGGTCGACCAGATCTCGGCGCGGTCGCCGGCGCCGATGACGGTGAGGTCGCGGTCGAGGCCCGCGTAGTCGCGCAGCGCCGGGGGGATCGTCACGCGGTGCTGCTTGTCGGGGCGCTCGTCGCTCGCGCCCGACAGGAAGATGCGCACGTAGTCGCGGGCGAGCTTGCTCGTGAGGGGCGCCTGGCGGATCTTCTCGACCTGCGTCGCGAAGCCCTCCGCGCTGAAGACGTAGATGCAGCGCTCCTGACCGCGAGCGAGCACGAGGCCGTTGGCGAGCTCGTCCCGGAACTTCGCCGGAAGGATGATGCGCCCCTTCTCGTCGAGCTTGGGGGTGTGCGTGCCGAGGAACATCGTCCGCTCCCCCTTCTTCTCCGGCCGGAAGTTCTAGGTGAGCTCCACTTTACTCCACAATGCTCCACTTTGCTATCAACCTGCGCCACTGTAGCCCGAATTGGGGGCACTTCTCCCCCGGAATCTCGGGGGAGGCGAGCGGGGAGGACGGTGGAGCGCCCGTGGCCGGCCGACGCGACGCGGCCGTCGACCACGTGGTCGTGCCGGGAGCGCGAGAAGACCGGATGCCCGGTATGACGCGGATCCGCGCTCGCAGCCGAGCCCCCGCCGCCCGAGGGTGGAGGACGGTGGAGCGTGGGGAGCGCAGTGGAGGGACGTGGCTCTCAGAAGCGCGTCCGGGAGTGTGAGCGCACGAAAAAGGGGGCCGATCTCTCGATCGACCCCCCGGAAGAGCTGCGCGTCTGGTGGGCTAGCGGCCCTGGTCGCCGTCCTGGCGGCGCTCCCAGCGCTCGTTGATCGTGTCCATGAAGGAGGAGCGCTGGCGCTGCGGAGCAGCGGGGCGCGGGGCGGAGCCCGGGCGCTCTTCGCCCGCCGCGGCCTTGCCGGGCGTGAGGACGAGGAGCACGCCGCCGAGCATGAGGGCGAAGCCGATGACGCCCACGATGGGGAGCTGGACGATCACGCCGGCGACGAGAGTCGCGACGCCCGCGATCGCGAGAAGCGAGCCCAGGACGATCTGGGTGTAGTTCGGTCGACCGCGGCGACCCGAGACGGTCGCCACGAAGTCGGCGTCGTTCTGATAGAGACTGCGCTCCATCTCTTCGAGGAGGCGCTGCTCCTGCTCCGACAGCGGCATGTGTGGACCCCTTGGTGCGAATACGGGTTGGGCGGCTCCCACCGTCTGCCCATTCTAGGCTCGCGCCGCTGGATAGGCTAGGCGAGTGCCTGAGAGATTGCGGTTAGTCGACCTGGTCAACGCCCGGCTCGACGCGTTCCTGGTCGATCGCTCGACCCACCTCGCGACGATCGCCGACGAGCTCGACGTCTTCATCGAGGCGTCCCGCGACCTCCTGCGCGGGGGCAAGCGCTTCCGCGCGCTCTTCGCGTATTGGGGCTGGCACGCGGTCGCGGGCACGGTCCGCCCCGACGACCCGCTCGCGGAGATGGACGACCACGCCGAGCTCGACGCCGTCATCGCCCTCGCCGCGGCCCTCGAGATCTTCCACGCCGCAGCGCTCGTCCACGACGACATCATGGACAACTCCGACACGCGACGCGGCATGCCCTCGATGCACCGCCGATTCGAGGCCGACCACGCCCGTCGCGAGTGGGTCGGCTCGGCCGCCTCGTACGGCACGTCCTCGGCGCTCATGCTCGGCGACCTCCTCCTCGGCTGGAGCGACGAGCTCCTCGCCGAGGGTCTCTCGATCGTCGCCGACCGCTCGGCCGCCCGTCGCGCCCGGCGCGAGTTCCACGTCATGCGCACCGAGGTGACGATGGGCCAGTACCTCGACATCCTCGAGGAGGTCGCCTGGCGCGACGCCCCGGAGGAGGACCTCCTCCCCCGCGCCCACCGCGTCGTGACCTACAAGTCGGCGAAGTACTCGATCGAGGCGCCCCTCGCTCTCGGCGGGCTCATGGCCGGCGGCACGCCCGAGCAGGTCGACGCCCTCCGCGCTTTCGGCCTCCCGCTCGGCGTCGCCTTCCAGCTGCGCGACGACCTTCTCGGGGTCTTCGGCGACCCCGAGATCACCGGCAAGCCGGCGGGCGACGATCTCCGCGAGGGCAAGCGCACGGTGCTCATCGCGCTCGCCCGACGGGCGCTCCCCGGGTCGGCGGTGCGACTCATCGACGAGCTCCTCGGCGACCCCGATCTCTCCGAGCATCAGATCGCGACGCTGCAGGCGACCATCCGCGACAGCGGCGCCGTCGAGACGGTCGAGACGATGATCGCGCGCTCCGTCCGCGAGGCGACGGCCGCGATCGAGGATGCCCCGCTCAGCCGAGCGGCGCGCTCCGAGCTCGTCGGCCTCGCCGATCTCGTGACTCGACGCGCCCACTGATCAGCGGTCGGCGCCCTCCGTCAGTCAGAACGCCATCGCCTGCGCGACGCGCCTGACCTCGGCCTTGCGCCCCTGACGCAGCGCGTCGATAGGCGAGGCTCCGAGCATCTCGTCGGGCGAGAGCATCCACTCCATCGCCTCGTCGTCGCTGAAGCCGTTGTCCGCCAGGAGGATGAGCGTTCCGCGGAGCTCGTGGAGCGGCTCGCCGTCCCGCAGGAACTCCTCCGGCACCATGAGCACCTTGTCGCGGCGCACGGCGAGGAGGGAGTGGTCCTCCAGGAGGCGATGGATGCGCCCGGGCGAGACGCCCAGCAGTTCGACGAGGTCGGGGACGGTCAGCCAGCGGCTGGAGTCTGCGGTCACGACTCCAGCGTGCCATGAACCAGGTCCGCGCGCCGTTCTCAGGTTATGTTTCCGGCGTGTTAACTGCAGCAACATCCGCCACAGTGGTTGACACCAGTGTTAATGTGTAACAGCGGACGGGGATCCGCGCGCGGCCGCTGTCGGCCGCACCGCACTGCGAGGGGACGACAGATGATCGAGCTCGACCGCACCGGAGCGACGTCGACGACCGACGACGACACGATCGCCCGTGATCAGGAGGACGCGAGGGCTCGAGCTCGCGCGGTGTTCGGCGGACTCGCCCCGCGCATCTCCGCCCCCTCCGCTCCGGCTGCTCCGACCGCCGACCCCGCTCTCACCCGGGCGGCCGCCCGCGCACGCAGCGCAGCGCTCTCGACCATGCCGCTCGTCCTCACCGGCGCTCTCACCCTCGGCCTCGGCCTGACCGGACCCGTCGACTCGGCCCACGCCGCGCCGCGCAAGCCGCTCAGCCCCAAGCCCCAGCAAGCCACCGGGCCCTCGACGCTCCGCGCCGCGCTCGCCCACGTGGGCGCCGCCATCACGCCGGGCGCCATGAGCACCGTCGCGCTCACGACGAGCGCCGCGCCCGCGCTCTACACGGTCGAGGCCGGCGACACCGTCTCCGCGATCGCGGCCCGCTTCGGCCTGTCGACCGCGGGGGTCCTCGCCCTCAACGGCCTCAGCTGGAAGTCGGTCATCTTCCCCGGCCAGGTGCTCAAGCTCACGAGCGCTCCGACGAAGGGCGCCACCTCCTCGGCCCCCGTCTCCCCCGGCGGGGCGTACCAGGTCCGCAGCGGAGACACGGTCTCGGCGATCGCCGCGCGCTTCGGCGTCTCGACGAAGTCGATCCTCGACGCCAACGGCCTCGGCTGGTCGAGCATCATCTACCCGGGCCAGACGCTGCTCATCCCCGGCACCGCGAGCGCACCCGCTCCGGCCGCGGCTCCCGCGACGGAGACCGTCTCCTCCGTCACGAGCATGCCGATCGCCGAGCGACCCGTCCTCCCCGGCGGCCCCGCTCCCGCGGCCGCGCCAGCTCCCGCTCCCGCAGCGGAG
>NZ_JAUSMI010000122.1 GCF_030645145.1 Microcella sp.
GAACGATGCTTCCCGCTTCAGCGCGATCGCCACGACGTCGTCCCGGAACTCCTTCGGAAACGCTTTCGGCATGATGCCCATCCTTCCAGCAGCGACCCTCGTCGCCACAGGTCAGGAGTCACCTAAACCTTCAGCAGTCCCAGCTCTCCTTCCCGGGCCAACGAGTGGAAGGCGGTGAATCGCCGCGGTGCCGTGAATTGCGTCCGTCTGTTTCGCTACCTCCGCCGAGCATGGCTCAACACAATCAGTCATGCGCGCCGCGTCCCACCCCCACTTGAGGTGTCGCAGCCCTGGGCAAATGGGCGCGAGAGGTTGGAACTGCGGGCCCAGGTCCGCTCCGCGCGAACAAGACCGTCCCCGCGACGAAAGCCCTTGACCCTGTGGCGACCACACAGAGTTCTCTGTCCGCAGGCGAGGTTTCTCGCCTCTGACAGAAAACAGATTGGCCATGACCACTACACCTCTTGACGGAGTCACCGACTTCGTCGCCGGGCTGCCGGAGCTCGCGCAGCCGCTCACCGTCGCCGCGCTCGGGGCGATCCCGTACGTCGAAGGCGAGGGGTCGGCGGGACGCGATCAGGCTTGAGTTGGCGCGCACGGAGGCCGCCATCTGGCCGCTCACCGGGAAGACGTCCATGCCCTACTTCCGGTTCCCGTACGGCGACCGGAATGCCGCTGCGATCGACATCGTCAACGGATTCGGGTACGTCCCGTTCCGGTGGACGGTGGACACGCTCGGCTGGAAGGGAACCTCGGGCGGCGTCACCGCCTCGATGGTCTGCCAGCGCGTGCTGAGCACGGCGAAGCCCGGCCAGATCGTCCTCATGCACGTGGGCGCCAACCCGGACGACGGCACGACCATCGACGCGACCGCCCTGCCCTGCATCGTCGAGGGGCTACGCGCGAAGGGCTACGGCTTCGTCGCGGTGGGCACCATGCTCGACTAATGAGCCCCATGACCACCGACACAACAGGTGTCGGATTGTCGGTAGCCTGGCAGGTGTCGCCCGCGCTCATCCGCGCGGGCTTCCGTCTGCTCTCGGAGGCCACCGCATGCTCGCTCTCGCCCCTGCCCTTCAGCCCGTCTACGACGAGGTGGTGAGCCGCAACCCGGGCGACACCGAGTTCCACCAGGCGGTGCTCGAGGTTTTCGAGAGCCTCGCGCCGGTCGTCGCGAAGCACCCGGAGTATGCCGACGCCGCGATCATGCAGCGCCTCGTCGAGCCCGAGCGGCAGCTGATCTTCCGGGTGCCGTGGGTCGACGATGCGGGGCGCGTGCAGCTCAACCGCGGGTTCCGGGTGCAGTTCAACTCGGCCCTCGGCCCGTTCAAGGGCGGCCTGCGGTTCCACCCCTCGGTGAACGTCGGCATCATCAAGTTCCTGGGCTTCGAGCAGACGTTCAAGAACGCGCTCACCGGCATGCCCATCGGCGGGGGCAAGGGCGGCGCGGACTTCGACCCGAAGGGGAAGAGCGACGCGGAGGTCATGCGCTTCTGCCAGTCGTACATGACCGAGCTGCACCGCTACATCGGCGAGTACACCGACGTGCCCGCCGGCGACATCGGAGTCGGAGGCCGCGAGATCGGCTACCTCTTCGGCCAGTACAAGCGCCTCACCAACCGGTACGAGTCGGGAGTCCTCACCGGCAAGGGCATCGGCTGGGGCGGCTCGCTCGTGCGCCGCGAGGCCACCGGCTACGGCACGGTGTTCTTCGTCGACGAGATGCTGCGCCGCCACGGCGAGAGCCTCGAGGGCAAGCGCGTCGTCGTCTCGGGATCGGGCAACGTCGCCCTCTACGCGATCGAGAAGGCGCATCAGCTGGGCGCGACGGTGGTCGCGTGCTCCGATTCCGGTGGCTATGTCGTGGATGCCCGGGGCATCGACCTCGAGCTGCTGACCGACATCAAGACGGTGCGTCGCGGTCGCATCTCGCAGTACGCCGACGAGCGCGGTGGGGGAGTCAACTACGTCGCGGGCGGCTCGATCTGGGACGTGCCGTGCGACATCGCGCTGCCGTGCGCGACGCAGAACGAGCTCGACGACCGCGGAGCGCGGGCGCTCGCCTCGAACGGCGCGAAGGTCGTCGCCGAGGGTGCGAACATGCCGACCACGCCGGCCGGCGTTCGCGTGCTGCGCGAGGCGGGCATCCTCTTCGCCCCCGGCAAGGCGGTGAATGCGGGCGGTGTGGCGACGAGCGCTCTCGAGATGCAGCAGAACGCGTCACGCGACTCGTGGAGCTTCGAGCACACCGAGCAGCGCCTCGCCGAGATCATGCGGCAGATCCACGACCGGTGCCTCGAGACGGCCGAGGAGTACGGGGTGCCCGACGACTACGTCGCCGGCGCCAATATCGCCGGGGTCACTCAGGTCGCCGACGCGATGCTCGCGCTCGGGGTGGTCTGAGGCGTCGCCCGGTCAGCGCGAGCTGTTGGCGGTGCGTCCCCGCACGATCCCGATGAACTCGCCGACGAGCGGGTGCGGGCTCTCGATCGGCCACACGAGCGAGATCCCCGTGTCCGGCGCCCCGGTCAGCAGCCGCGCGACCACATCCTTGCGCGACTGCGCCCGCGCCACCGACTGCGGCATGACCGCGACGCCGACGTTCGCGGCGACGAGCGCCACGGCGTCCTCGCCCGTGCCGTCGAGGAGGTCGACGAGCAGAACCGTCTCGTCCGCGAGATCCTCGAGCGCAGGCGCGGCGAGGTCGGCGACGAGCGACTCCTTGGGGGCGACCACGACCGCGGCCTCGCGATACAGAGGGATGGCGTGCCAGTCGTCGGTCGCTGCGGTGTCGCGGAGGAGCGCCATGTGGGCGGTGCCGTCGTGCAACGCCGTGAGAGCATCCGCCTGCGTCATGGGGGTGAGATCGATGCGACCGCGGGGCCGGCGCTCGCGCCAGATGCGCTCCCACTTGGTCGGCGTGACGCCGGGCACGAAGGCGACGCGAAGCGGTTCGGGGCGCGGTTCGGGCATGGGGTCAGGCTACCGGCGAGGCGGGCGAGCGCCGGGGTCGCCTACGCTCGGGGTATGACCGATGCGCCCCGCGAAGACCGCCGCCAGCAGCCGAAGCCCCCGAAGGAGCAGCTGCTCAGCCCGAAGACGGCCGCGAAGAAGCTCGGCGTGTTCCTGCCGGCGACGCCCG
>NZ_JAUSMI010000130.1 GCF_030645145.1 Microcella sp.
CGGGCGGCGCGGGCGGCGCGAGCGCGGGTGGGGCTTCCGGCGGTCTCGTGAATCTCAACTCGGCCGACGCCGCCGGGCTCGAGACCCTGCCCGGGGTCGGGCCGGCGCTCGCGGCGCGCATCATCGCGTGGCGCGAGGAGAACGGTCCGTTCCGCGCGGTCGATGAGCTCCTCGCCGTCTCGGGCATCGGCGAGAAGACCCTCGCGGGGTTCCGCGACCAGGTGACGGTGTGAGGCGGGCCACGAGCGGGCTCGATCTGCGGCTCGCGCTGCCCGCGGCTGCCGGCTGGGTCGCCGCGATCGTGGTGGTCGGGGCGCCCGGCGCGGCGGGGCTCGTCGCGGCCGCCGCCATTGTCCTCGGCGCGCTCGCGATCGCGGTGACCGTCATCCGAGTGCGGCGCCGGGCGTCGGAGTGCGCGTCGTGGGCCGTGCGCGTGCTCGAGGCGAGCATCCTGCCCCTCGTCGCGATCGGAGTCATCGCCCTCGCGATCGCTCTGCACGAGCCCGTGCGGCACCCGCCGGCGCTCGTCGACGCGCTCGACTCGGGGGCGCCGATCGAGGTCGTCGTCGCGCTCGACGAGACGGTCTCGGGGCGCGGTCCTGCCGCATCCGCGCCCGGATCGCCGTCGACGGGCGCCACTGACGCGACCATCGTCGCGATCTCGCCGCGGGGCACGGTGCCGACCGGTGACGCCGCGTCGACCGCGCTCGAGGCGCGCGTCCCGGTCGTGCTGCTCGGCTTCGAGCCGGGCGAGCGCGCGCCGCTCGGGTCGCGGTGGCACGGGCTCGTGCGCCTCGTGCCGCTCGAGCCGGGCGACGATCGGGTCGCGCTCGCGCGGCCGCTCGGGCCGCTCGAGGCGGCCGGGCTGCCTCCGCCCCTCATCGCGGGCGCGGATGCTCTGCGCGAGCGCTTCCTCGGTGTCGCGAGCGGCTTCCCGGGAGCGGGGGCCGCGCTCCTCCCGGGCCTCGCGATCGGCGACACCTCCGCCGTGGACGCGGAGCTCGATGCGGCGATGAAGCGCTCCTCGCTCAGCCACCTCACCGCGGTCTCGGGCGCGAACTGCGCGATCGTCGTGGGCCTCGTGCTCGGACTCGGCTCGCTCCTGCGGTGGCCCCGCGCGGCGCGCATCGGCGCCGCGCTCGCCGCTCTCGGCGGCTTCGTCGTGCTCGTGACGCCCCAGGCGAGCGTCGTGCGCGCCTCCGTCATGGCCGCGGTCGTCCTGCTCGCGCTCGCGAGCGGTCGCGCGGGCCGCGGTCTGCCCGTCCTCGGCGCGGCGGTGCTCGGGATCCTCGTGCTCGATCCGTGGACGGCGCGCGACTACGGCTTCGCCCTCTCGGTGCTCGCCACCGGCGCGCTGCTCGTGCTCTCGGGGCCGATCGCCGTGCGTCTCGCGACGGTCATGCCGCGAGCGATCGCGCTCTGGATCGCGGTCCCGCTCGCCGCTCAGCTCGCGTGCCAGCCCGTCCTCGTGCTGCTCGCTCCCGAGCTGCCTCTCGTCGGCGTCGTGGCGAACATCCTCGCCGCGCCCGCCGCTCCCGTGGCGACGATCGTCGGCATGGCCGCGTGCCTCGCCGCACCCGTGCTGCCGTGGCTCGCCACCGCGCTCGCGGCCATCGCCTGGGTGCCGGCGAGCTGGATCGCGGGGATCGCGCAGGTCACGAGCGGCCTGCCGAGTGCGACGGCGCCGTGGCCCGAGGGCGCGATCGGAGCGCTGCTCCTCGCGGGGCTGACGGCCGGCGCGCTCGGCGCCGCGGGTATCCCGACGCCGTGGGGAAATCAGCGGGCGCGGGCGCGGGCGGGCCTCGCGACGGCGGCGGCGCTGCTCGCGATCGTCGGGGCGACGGCGGGGGCCGACGCGATCGGGCGGCTCGGGATGCCCGGCGACTGGGTGATCGCGCAGTGCGATGTGGGGCAGGGAGACGCGGTGCTCGTGCGCTCGGCCGGGCGCGTCGCGCTCACCGACACGGGCGCCGACCCCGATGCGCTCGCGGCGTGCCTCGACGACCTCGGCGTCGCGCGGGTCGATCTGCTCGTGCTGACCCACTTCGACACCGACCACGTCGGCGGCGTCGAGGCCGTCGTCGGGCGGGTGGGGGAGGTGCTCGTCGGGCCGACCGATGGAGCGCGCGACGAGGCAGTGCTCGAGTCGCTCGCGGCCGGCGGGGCGACGATCGCGCGCATCACCGCGGGCGACGCCGGCCGGCACGGGGACTACGGGTGGCGCGCGCTGTGGCCTCCCGATCACCGCGGCGTCTCGCTCGGCAACGACGCGAGCCTCGTGCTCGAGTGGCGCGGCGCGGCGGCGTGCGCCTGCCCGAGCATGCTCGCTCTCGGCGACCTCGGCCGCGGAGCGCAGGAGTCGCTACGGGGGAGCGTGCGACTCGCGCCCGTCGACGTCGTCAAGGTCAGCCACCACGGATCGAACGACCAGGATCCGGAGGTCTACGCCGACGCGCGCGCGACGCTCGGCCTCATCGGCGTCGGCGCCGACAACACCTACGGGCACCCGACCGCGGAGGCGCTCGCGATGCTCGCCGATGCCGGAGGAGCGGCGCTCCGCAGCGACCGCCACGGGCTCGTGCTCGTCGCGCCCGCGGAGGGCGGAGGCGGGTGGCGGGTGTGGACGCAGCGCGGGTCGGTCGGCCCGTCTGGCGAGGGCGGCGCCCCGGAGGAGGTCGGTGCCCCGGACTAGGCTGAGGAGCGCTGCCGGCGGGTCGCCCGGACGGCCGGATCGGCCGTCGGGAACGCGACCGCGGCATCCGCTCACCGCTCTCGAGGAGGACCATGCCCGCACCCCGTTCGCGCGGCGCCTCGAGCGCGAAGGCGCCGTCGGCGAAGGCGAAGGCGTCGATCCCGCAGCTCGCGTGGCACGAGATCCGGCCGGCGCCGGTCGTGCTCGTCACGGGGCCCGAGGCCTTCCTCGCCGATCGCGCGAGCCGCGTGCTGCGGGATGCCCTGCGCGCGCAGGACGCGAGCCTCGAGGTGCACGACCTGCGCGCCGACGGCTACGCGCCCGGCGAGCTGCTGACCCTCGCGAGCCCGTCGCTCTTCGGCGAGCCGCGGCTCATCCGCGTCGAGAACGTCGAGAAGTGCAGCGACGCGTTCCTGGAGGACGTGCTCGACTACCTCGCCTCGCCCGCCGACGACACGGTCGTCCTGCTGCGCCACGGCGGCGGGATGCGCGGCAAGAAGATGCTCGACGCGATCCGGTCGGGCCAGGGCTCGGGCATCGAGATCGTCTGCACCGAGCTCAAGCGCGACTCCGATCGCGCCGACTTCGCGGCCGCCGAGTTCCGGCACGCGGGCCGCGCGATCGCGCCCGCCGCCCTCCGCGCCCTCATCAACGCCTTCTCGGACGATCTCGCCGAGCTCGCGAGCGCGTGCCAGCAGCTCGTCGCCGACACCGAGGGCGAGATCACGCCGCAGACGGTCGAGAAGTACTACGGCGGGCGCGTCGAGACGAACGCCTTCGCGGTCGCCGACGCCGCGATCGCCGGGCAGCACGGGCAGGCGCTCGCGCTCCTGCGGCACGCGATCGCGACGGGCGCCGACCCCGTGCCGATGGTCGCCGCGTTTGCGATGAAGCTTCGCACGATGGCGAAGGTCGGCGGCTCGCGCGGATCGGGCGGACAGCTCGCCGGCCAGCTCGGGCTCGCGCCCTGGCAGATCGACCGCGCGCGCCGCGACCTGCAGGGCTGGACGGAGGAGGGCCTCGGTCGCGCCATTCTCGCCGTCGCAGACGCCGACGCGCAGGTCAAGGGCGCGGCCCGCGACCCGATCTACTCGCTCGAGACCCTCGTCCGCACGGTCGCGGCCCGCGGCCTCCCGCCCGCCTGAGCCGCGCGCCCACGCCGCGCACCCGCGCCGCGCACCCGCGCCGCGCCCACGTCCGCGAGCGCGCGCGAACGTCGAAGCCCCGCTCGCCGATGGCGGAGCGGGGCTTCGAGCGGGTGCAGCTGCGGCTAGAGCGCGCCGACCTGCTTGGCGATGGCCGACTTGCGGTTCGCCGCCTGGTTCTTGTGGATGACGCCCTTGCTCGCGGCCTTGTCGAGCTTCTTCGTCGCGACGACGAGAGCCTCGGCGGCGGCGGCCTTGTCGCCCGCGGCGACGGCCTCGCGCGTGCGGCGCACGGCGGTCTTGAGCTCGCTCTTGACGGCCTTGTTGCGCTCCTGCGCCTTGAGGTTGGTCTTGATGCGCTTGATCTGCGACTTGATGTTCGCCATGACTGTCTTTCTTCGATGCGGTCGGTGTGAGTGTGGCGGCCGGGGGTGGGGTGCTGTGAGAACGGGCTCGAAAGCGAGCACATCCTCTGTGGCGAAATCCCAGCCGCAATCCGTGTCGGAAGAGAGAGGGCTTCCTGACACGCAAGCCAACAGGCAACATTACCAGCAGGCGAGCGCCCGCGACAATCGCGCGCGGGGCGCGTCGCGCGAGGCGCGTGCGAGGCGACGGGCGCGGATGCCCGGCCCCGGGCATCCCGTGCGTGACCGCGCTCGGCGACGGGCGTGGGAGAATGGCGCGACATGTCTCCTCGCGCCCTCACGCCGCTCGCCCCCGCGGCCACCGACCCGACGCTGATCCGCAACTTCTGCATCATCGCGCACATCGACCACGGCAAGTCGACGCTCGCCGACCGCATGCTGCAGATCACCGGGGTCGTGAGCGACCGCGACATGCGCGCGCAGTACCTCGACCGCATGGACATCGAGCGCGAGCGCGGGATCACGATCAAGAGCCAGGCGGTGCGGATGCCCTGGGCCCTGCCGGTCGAGGGCGCGAAGCCGCAGACCTTCGCCCTGAATATGATCGACACCCCGGGCCACGTCGACTTCACCTACGAGGTCAGCCGCAGCCTCGCGGCGTGCGAGGGCGCCATCCTGCTCGTCGACGCCGCGCAGGGCATCGAGGCCCAGACGCTCGCGAACCTGTACCTCGCACTCGAGAACGACCTCACGATCATCCCCGTTCTCAACAAGATCGACCTGCCGGCCGCCGACCCGGACAAGTACTCGCGCGAGCTCGCGCAGCTCATCGGCGGCGACCCGGCCGACGTGCTGCGCGTGAGCGGCAAGACCGGCGAGGGGGTCGAGGCGCTGCTCGACCGCGTCGTCGAGCTCATCCCGGCGCCCGTCGGCGACCCGAAGGCGCCCGCTCGCGCGATGATCTTCGACTCCGTCTACGACGCGTACCGCGGCGTCGTCACCTACGTCCGCATGATCGACGGCTCGCTGAGCCCGCGCGAGCGCATCCAGATGATGTCGACGCGCGCGACGCACGAGCTGCTCGAGATCGGCGTCTCGAGCCCCGAGCCCGTCCCGAGCAAGGGCCTCGGCGTCGGCGAGGTGGGCTACCTCATCACCGGCGTGAAGGATGTCCGCCAGTCGAAGGTCGGCGACACCGTCACCAATGCGCAGAAGCCGGCCGCGAGCGCCCTCCCCGGCTACACCGACCCCAAGCCGATGGTGTTCTCGGGGCTGTACCCGATCGACGGCAGCGACTACCCCGTGCTGCGCGAGGCGCTCGACAAGCTCAAGCTCTCCGACGCGGCCCTCAACTACGAGCCCGAGACCTCGGTCGCGCTCGGCTTCGGGTTCCGCTGCGGGTTCCTCGGCCTCCTGCACCTCGAGATCGTCACCGAGCGCCTCGAGCGCGAGTTCGGCCTCGACCTCATCTCGACCGCGCCGAGCGTGACGTACGAGGTCACGACCGACGACAAGAAGCACTTCACGGTCACGAACCCGAGCGAGTTCCCGACGGGCGCGAAGATCGCGAGCGTGAGCGAGCCCATGGTGAAGGCCGCCATCCTCGCCCCGAAGGACTACGTCGGCACGATCATGGAGCTCTGCCAGAGCCGCCGCGGCAGCCTCATCGGCATGGACTACCTCGGCGAGGACCGCGTCGAGATCAAGTACACGATCCCGCTCGGCGAGATCGTCTTCGACTTCTTCGACCAGCTCAAGAGCAAGACCGCCGGTTACGCGAGCCTCGACTACGAGCCGACCGGCGACCAGGAGGCCGACCTCGTGAAGGTCGACATCCTCCTGCAGGGCGAGGCGGTCGACGCGTTCAGCGCGATCGTGCACCGCGAGAAGGCCTACGCCTACGGCGTGCTCATGACCGAGCGCCTCAAGAAGCTCATCCCGCGCCAGCAGTTCGAGGTGCCCATCCAGGCCGCGATCGGCGCCCGCATCATCGCGCGCGAGTCGATCAGCGCGATGCGCAAGGACGTCCTCGCCAAGTGCTACGGCGGTGACATCACCCGCAAGCGCAAGCTCCTCGAGAAGCAGAAGGAGGGCAAGAAGCGCATGAAGATGGTGGGTCGCGTCGAGGTTCCGCAGGAAGCCTTCATCGCTGCTCTCTCGGGCGACGTCGAGAAGGCCAAGGAGAAGAAGTAGCGTGGCCCGCCGACCGCTCGAGCAGCGCACCGTCACCTACGGGTCGGTGGGCGGCACGCAGGCCGTCGACCTGCTGCAGTACCCGCCGAAGGGCTACCGCGCTCTCGAGGTGCGCGGCCGCGTCGGCCACGGCGACGCGCGCTGGGAGCACGCCGTCGAGCAGCTCCTCACGGGCGGCGTCTACCGCGGTGCGGGTCTCGCGGTCCGCATCATCCCCGCGGCCGGTGAGCAGGATGCCGCGCACTACCTGCCCGTGAGCTACGACGAGACCGGCCAGCCCGTGGGCGCCGCGGCGCTCGAGGTGCCCGACGACGAGTTCGCCCCCTCGGGCGAGCGGTACGTGCGCCCCGGCGACACCGTGATCGTGGGCCCCGCGCTCGGGAAGCGCATGTTCTACCCGATCCCGGGCCGCGTGGTGCTGCGCGAGGAGGGACCCGATCGCGTGCTGTACGCCGTCGGGACGCTCCCCGGGCATCCGCTCTCGGGTGAGGAGTCGTTCCTCCTCGAGCGCGAGGCCGACGGCGGCATCTGGCTCACGGTGCGCAGCTTCGCGCGCGCTGCCGGCCCCGGCTGGGCGCTCGCGAACCCCGCGCTCGGCGTCGCTCGCCGCCGCATCGCCCAGCGCTTCCTGCGCGCTCTATCGGCGCCCATCCCCGGCGCGGGCCCCCTGCCCTCGCAGCGGCTCGCGGTCGAGGGGTCCGCGAGCGGTGCGAGTCAGGCGGAGCCCGCAGCGGCGCCCGACGAGAGCGCCGTCGAGGCGACCGACGGCACCCCGGCGATCGCGCCCGCCGAGCGCGACGTCGACCCTCAGGATTCCTGACCTACGCTGAACCCGTGACCGAGGAACCCCGCCCGACCGCGTCCGGCATCGGCCGCGTCCTCGTCGTCGTGTACGCCGTGCTCGCGCTCGCCGCGACCGGCCGCTCGGGCTACCAGATCGCGACGAAGTTCGCCGAGGCGCCCGTCGCGTACTCGCTCTCCGCGCTCGCGGCCGTCGTCTACGTCGTCGCGACCGTCGCTCTCGTCGCCCGCGGCGCGACGGCCTTCCGCGTCGCGGTCGTCGCGATCGCCTTCGAGCTCGTCGGCGTGCTCGCGGTCGGCGTCGCGAGCCTCCTCGACCCGGCGCTCTTCCCCGACGACACCGTGTGGTCGCGATTCGGGCAGGGCTACCTGTTCATCCCGCTCGTGCTCCCCGTGCTCGGGCTGCTGTGGCTGCGGCGCGTCCAGCGGGTCCGCCGCTCCGCCCCGGCCGCCGCCTCCGCCACCACCGGGGCCGCGTCGTGACCGAGCCCCGCATCCTCGAGGGTCTCGACGCGCTGCCGATCGACGACGTCCGCTCGATCGTCACGATCGGCAAGTTCGACGGCGTCCACCGCGGCCACCGCGCGGTCATCGCGGGCATGCGCGAGCGCGCGGGCGACGCGCGCGTCGCCGTCGTCACGTTTGACCGCCACCCCGCGTCGGTGCTCGCTCCCGAGCGCGCTCCGTCGCCGCTCCTGAGCGTCGCGCAGAAGACCGAGGCGCTCGTCGAGGCCGGTGCCGACCTCGTGGTCGTGCTGCCGTTCACGCGCGAGCTCGCGAGCTGGGGCCCCGACGAGTTCGTGCAGCGCGTGATCGTCGGCGGCCTCCGCGCGAGCGAGGTCGTCGTGGGCTCCGACTTCCGGTACGGCGCCCGCGGCGCGGGCTCGGTCGACACCCTGCGCGAGGAGGGGGAGCGCTTCGGCTTCACCGTCTCGCTCATCGATGACGTGTGCGAGCAGGACGGGCGGCGCGTGTCGTCGACGGGCATCCGCGAGGCGCTCGATGCCGGCCGCCTCGAGGAGGCGACGGAGGCCCTCGGGCGCTACCCGCGCATCCGCTCGCTCGTCGTGCCGGGCCATCAGCGCGGGCGCGATCTCGGCTACCCGACCGCGAATCTCGCGCACAACGCGGAGGGGTACATCCCCGCCGACGGCGTCTACGCGACGTGGCTGCACGTCGACGGCGAGCGCTACCCGGCCGCGACGAGCGTCGGCAACAACCCGACCTTCGGCGACGTCGCCGACAAGACCGTCGAGGCGCACGCCATGGACGTCGCGCTCGACCTCTACGGCCGGACCGTCGAGCTCGAGTTCGTGCGATGGATGCGCGGCATGAAGAAGTTCGAGTCGGCCGAGACGCTCGCGACCCAGATGGGGCGCGACGAGGAGGAGATCCGCGCGGTCCTCGGCGTTCCGGGCGCGGCCGCGGCCGGCTGACCGCGCGTCGGGGCGGCCTCGGTCGCCGTGGTCCCGCAGTAGAGTCGCCTGGTGCCCGATCGCCTGCTCTCGCCTCGCGGCGGTCGCCTCCTCGGGGTGCTCGGCATCGTCCTGATCGCCCTCAACATCCGCACCGCCGTCGCCGGACTCTCGCCGATCGCCGGGCGGATCGGCGCGGAGATCCCCCTCGACGCCGCGGCCATCGGGCTCCTCGGCGTCGTGCCGCCCGTCGCGTTCGCCGCGGCGGGGATCGTCGCCCCCTGGGTCGCGCACCGCATCGGCCTCGAGCGCGCCCTCCTCGTCGCCGTGGTCGCGATGATCGCCGGACACCTGCTGCGCGGCGCGGCGACCGACTACCCGGGGCTCCTCGCGAGCACGCTCGTCGTGCTCATGGGCGCCGGATTCGGCAACATCCTGCTTCCGCCGGCGGTCAAGCGCTACGCGCCCGGCCGCATCGGCGCGGTAACGGCCGCCTACGCGACCATGATGTCGATCTCGACGGCGCTGCCTCCGCTCATCGCGGTGCCGGTCGCCGACGCGGCCGGCTGGCGGGTCTCGCTCGCGATGTGGGGCGCGGTGGGGGTGCTCGCGCTCGTCCCGTGGGTCGTCCTCGCGGCCCGGCCGCCGCATCCCGTCGTCACGGAGCCCGTCACGATCGTCGAGGTCGACCCGTCCGATGCGGGCCCGGATGCCGACGCCGACGCCGTCGACCCCGTCGACGAGCCCGACACCCGCCAGTTCGGGCGCCTCGCGCGCTCACGCGTCGTCTGGGGCATCACGATCCCGTTCGCGATCTCCGGCGTCACGGCGTACTCGATCTTCGCTCTCATGCCCCTGCTGCTGCAGGACGTCGCCGGGCTCGACGCCGGCCGCGCCGGGGCCCTCCTCGGTCTCTTCGCGATCGTCGGCCTCCCGCTCTCGCTCGCGACCCCCGTGATCACCGCCCGACTGCGATCGCCGGCCCCGATCATGGTCGGATCGGTCGCCGCGTTCACCGTGGGGTTCCTGGGTCTCGCTCTCGCGCCGACCCTCGCGACCCCGCTGTGGATGATCCTGCTCGGCGCCGGGCAGATCCTCTTCCCGATGTGCCTCACGCTCATCGGGGTCCGCAGCCGCACCTCGCGCCGCGCGGTCACGGTGAGCGGCTTCGTGCAGGCGATCGGCTACGGCGTCGCCGCCGTCGCCCCGCTGGGTCTCGGTCTGCTCCGCACGGCCACCGGCAGCTGGATGCCCGCGATCGTCATCCTGCTGCTCGCGGCCCTCTCGACGCTCGTCGCGATCCCGCTCCTGCGCTCGGGAGAGCTCATCGACGACGAGATGGAGCGCCGCGGGCTCTGACCCGGCGCGAGCCTCGCGGGCGCGAGCCTCGGCGGCTCAGGCGACGCGCTCGGCCTGGTGCACGAGCGCGGCCGCGCCGATGAGGGGCCCTTCGCCGCTCAGAGCCGAGGCGACGACGCGCGTGCTCGTGACGAAGGCGAAGTCGCTGTGCCGCGCGACCGCCGCCTGCACGAGGTCGACGTAATCCTCGGCGACGTGACTGAACCCGCCCCCGATCGCGACGACGTCGAGGTCGACGAGAGCGCTGGCCGAGGCGATCGCCGCGCCCACGGCGCCGGCCGAGCGCTCGATGGCGGCGCGCGCCGTCGCATCCCCGTCTCGTGCGGAGGCGGCGAGCTCCTCGCCGGTCGCGCCCGTCCAGCCGTGCGCGCGGGCCCACGCGACCGTGCGCGGGCCCGAGGCGACGGCCTCGAGGCAGCCGCGCGCCCCGCACGCGCAGAGGTCGTCGAAGCCGGCGACCTGCACGTGGCCGATGTGCCCCGCGTTGCCGCTGCGCCCGGTGATGACGCGGCCATCGAGGATCACGCCGCCGCCCACGCCCGTCGACACGATCATGCCCATGACGCTCGACTCGCCCTGCGCGGCGCCGACCCACACCTCGGCGAGGGCGATGCAGATGCCGTCCATGCGCAGCGTGACGGGGAGGGTCGCGGGGAGCAGGTCGGCGACGAACTCGCCGAGGGGGTAGTCGCGCCAGGCGGCGAGGTTGAGCGGCGACACGTTGCCCGTCCGACCCGCGATCGGCCCGGCGGAGCCGATGCCCGCGCCGAGCAGCTCGACGTCGGGGCCGGCCGCCGATTCGAGCGCGCTCTCGACCGCCTCGGTGACGGATGCCGCGAGCGCACCGCTCGAGGACGTCGCGCCCGTCGGGCGGCGATGCCGCGATCCCGGCAGAACGCGCCCGGCGGCGTCGACGAGCGCGGCCTCCACCTTCGTGCCTCCGAGGTCCACGGCGAGGGCGTAGTCGGTCACGGGGGAGTCCTCTCGAGCGGCGCGGCATCGCGCAGGGCTGTCGAGGACCAGCGTATCGAGCGGCGAACGCGCGCCCCGTCGCCTCTCTGCTCATGTGAGCAGGGCCGCAACATATGTTGGCCGCCGCGCGCGACCGCGCCTAGCCTGGACCCGTGCCGCTCGTGCGGCGGCGCACGCACGAGTCCCTCGACCGACGACGGAGAACCATGGTGTCCACGGAGAGCGCGGCAGCCAACGAGCTGCTCGCCGTCCGCGCTGCCGAGCTCTACTACGAGGAGAACAAGACGCAGGACGAGATCGGGGCCATCCTCCGCGTCACGCGCTGGAAGGTCGGCCGACTCCTCTCGCAGGCGCGCGAGCGCGGCATCATCCGCATCGAGATCGTCCACCCGCGCGCTCGGCGTCTCGCCCTCGAGCGCGAGCTCGGCGCCCGCTTCGGCCTCAAGGACGCGATCGTCGTCCCCGCGCCCGTCGACGAGGTCGAGCTGCAGGCCCGCGTCGCCGAAGCCGCCGCCGACTACCTCGTGAGCGTGCGGCCCGTGCCCCGGCTCCTCGGCGTCAGCTGGGGCCGCACGCTCCACCAGGTCGCGGAATCCCTCCCGGTCGGCTGGTCCACGGGCGTCAACGTCGTGCAGATCAACGGCGGCGTGAGCCTCTCCAAGCGCCCGGGCACCGCCGCGAGCACCGCCGTCATGATCGCTCAGAAGGCCGGAGGCCAGGCGACCCTCCTGCCGAGCCCCGCCATCCTCGAGCGCCTCGAGACCAAGAAGGCCATCGAGAGCGACCGCACCGTCGGCGGCGTCGTCCAGATGGCGCGCGGCGCGGCCGCCTACCTCTTCAGCGCGGGCGTCGCCGACACCTCCTCGGTGCACGTCGACAGCGGCTACCTCACCGCCGATGACATCGCCGAGCTGCGCGAGCGCGGCGCGGTGGGCGACGTCATCGGTCGCTACATCACGGCCGACGGCACGATCGCCGACCCCGAGCTCGACGCGCGCACCCTCGGCCTCGGCCTCGAGGAGCTGCGCTCGGCCGCCTCGAGCATCCTCGTCATCGGCGGCGAAGCGAAGCACGCCGTCGCGCGCGCGATCGTCACGCACGGTCTGTGCTCGGTCATCGTGACCGACGAGCACACCGCGCGCGCCCTGCTCGACGACCTCGACGGCGATGCGGCGGCCGACGCCAGCGCCGGCGCGCCCGACTCCGGATCCTCGGGCGCTGCGGCGCCCTCCGGCCATCACGACTCCCCAGCGGAAGGGTCTGCATCATGACCATCGACCATCCGGTCGCGCTCGCCCCGGCCGACCGGGCCGTGCGCCTGCTCGGCGGCGACCTCACCGAGAAGGCGCTTCGCCTCCACCTCGACGGCCTCACGGGCGTCGACGCGGTCGGCCTCGAGGCCCGCGCCGCGAACCTCGCGACCCGCTCGATCAAGACGAGCTCGAAGGCCTGGGCGCTCGACACGATCATCTCGACGTGCGACCTCACGACGCTCGAGGGGGCCGACACCCCCGGCAAGGTCCGCTCCCTCGTCGCGAAGGCCGTCATGCCCGACCCGAGCGACCCCTCCTGCCCGCGTGTGGCCGCCGTGTGCGTCTACGGCGACATGGTGCCCTACGCCGTCGAGGCGCTCGGCGCCCTCCACGGCGATCCCGACCACGGCCTCGTGAGCGTCGCCGCCGTCGCGACCGCCTTCCCCTCGGGCCGCGCGAGCCTCGACATCAAGATCGCCGACACGCGCGAGGCCGTGGCGGCCGGCGCCGATGAGATCGACATGGTCATCGACCGCGGCGCCTTCCTCTCCGGTCGCTACGGGCTCGTGTTCGACCAGATCGTCGCCGTCAAGGAGGCCTGCCGCCGCGTCGACGGGTCGTTCGCGCACCTCAAGGTCATCCTCGAGACGGGCGAGCTGCAGACGTACGACAACGTGCGCCGGGCATCCTGGCTCGCGATCCTCGCGGGCGCCGACTTCATCAAGACCTCGACGGGCAAGGTGAGCCCCGCGGCCACGCTGCCCGTCACGCTGCTCATGCTCGAGGTGATCCGCGACTGGAACCGCCTCACGGGCGAGCGCATCGGGATGAAGCCGGCCGGGGGCATCCGCTCGTCGAAGGACGCCGTGCGCTACCTCGTCACGGTCGCCGAGACCGTCGGCGAGGAGTGGCTCGTGCCCCACCTGTGGCGGTTCGGCGCCTCGAGCCTCGTGAACGACGTGCTGCTGCAGCGCCAGAAGATGACGACCGGCCACTACAGCGGCCCCGACTACGTGACGGTGGACTAGACCATGAGCTTCCTCGAGTACGCCCCCGCGCCCGAGTCGACGGCGATCCTGAACCTCCGCGACTCGTACGGCCTGTTCATCGACGGCGAGTTCGTCGACGGCCACGGCGCGGCGTTCGCGACCATCAGCCCGTCGACCGAGAAGCGCATCGCCGAGGTGGCGTGCGCGGATGCCTCCGACGTCGACCGCGCCGTCGCCGCCGCCCGTCGCGCCTACGACCGCACCTGGTCGCGGATGTCGGGCGCCGACCGCGGCAAGTACCTCTTCCGTATCGCGCGCCTCATCCAGGAGCGAGCCCGCGAGCTCGCCGTCGCCGAGAGCCTCGACAACGGCAAGCCGATCAAGGAGACCCGCGACGTCGACATCCCGCTCGTCGCCGCGTGGTTCTTCTACTACGCCGGCTGGGCCGACAAGCTCGAGTACGCGGGCCTCGGCTCGTCGCCGCGCGCGCTCGGCGTCGCCGCGCAGGTCATCCCGTGGAACTTCCCGCTGCTCATGCTCGCGTGGAAGATCGCACCCGCCCTCGCCGCCGGCAACACCGTCGTGCTCAAGCCCGCCGAGACCACGCCGCTCACGGCGCTGCTCTTCGCCGAGATCTGCCAGCAGGCCGACCTCCCCGCCGGTGTCGTCAACATCATCACGGGTGCCGGCGAGACCGGTCGCGCGCTCGTCTCGCACGACGACGTCAACAAGGTCGCCTTCACCGGCTCGACGCCCGTCGGCCGCGAGATCGCCCGCGCCGTCGCCGGAACGGGCAAGAAGCTCACCCTCGAGCTCGGCGGCAAGGGCGCCAACATCGTCTTCGACGACGCCGCGATGGATCAGGCCGTCGAGGGCATCGTCTCGGGCATCTTCTTCAACCAGGGCCACGTCTGCTGCGCCGGCTCGCGCCTGCTCGTCCAGGAGAACGTCCACGACGAGCTCGTCGACCGCCTCAAGACGCGACTGTCGACGCTGCGCCTCGGCGACCCGCTCGACAAGAACACCGACATCGGAGCGATCAACTCGCGCGAGCAGCTCGATCGCATCCGCGCCCTGAGCGACATCGGCGAGCAGGAGGGCGCCGAGCGCTGGAGCCCCGCGTGCGAGATCCCCTCGAACGGGTTCTGGTTCGCGCCGACGATCTTCACGAACGTCTCGACCTCGCACCGCATCGCGCGCGACGAGATCTTCGGGCCCGTCCTGTCGGTGCTGACCTTCCGCACGCCCGAGGAGGCCGTCGCGAAGGCCAACAACACCCCGTACGGCCTCTCGGCCGGCATCTGGACGGAGAAGGCCTCGCGCATGCTCGCGCTCGCCGACCGCCTGCGCGCGGGCGTCGTCTGGGCCAACACGTTCAACAAGTTCGACCCGGCCTCTCCCTTCGGCGGGTACAAGGAGTCCGGCTACGGCCGCGAGGGCGGCCGCCACGGCCTGGCCGCGTACCTCGAGGCGAGCGGCTGGCAGGCTCCGATCGAGTCGAGCCCAGCATCCCCTCGATCTGGCCGCAAGGCCCGGAAGGCGGTCGCGAAGTGAGCCGGCTCAGCGTGCCCAAGACCTACAAGCTCGCGATCGGCGGCGCGTTCCCGCGCAGCGAGAGCGGCCGCACCTACGTCGTGACCTCGCCCGCGGGCGAGTTCCTCGCGAACGCCTCGCTCGCCTCCCGGAAGGACGCACGGGATGCCGTCGTCGCGGCCCGCAGCGCGCAGGCCAAGTGGGCGGGCGCGACGGCCTACAACCGCGGCCAGGTGCTCTACCGCATCGCCGAGCTGCTCGAAGGGCGTCGCGCGCAGTTCGTCGACGAGATCGTGCAGTCGGAGGGCGTGACGGCCGCCGTGGCCGGCGCCCAGGTCGACGCGACCATCGACCTCTGGGTCTGGTACGCGGGCTGGGCCGACAAGTACGCGCAGGTCGCCGGCAACGGCAACCCCGTCTCGGGCCCGTACTTCAACCTCTCGGTGCCCGACGCGACGGGCGTCGTCGCCGCGATCGCCCCGCAGGACCGCACGGGAGTCTCGCTGCTCGGCCTCGCGGCCGTCGTCGCGCCGATCGTGCTCTCGGGCAACACGGTCGTCGTCGTCGCGAACGAGGCCGCGCCGCTCTCGGCCATCTCGCTCGCGGAGGTGCTCGCGACCTCGGACGTCCCGGGCGGCGTCGTCAACGTGCTCACCGGCTCGCCGGCCGAGCTCGCGCCGTGGCTCGCGTCGCACGCCGATGTCAACGCGCTCGACCTGGCCGGAGCCGGCTCGATCGCGGACGGCGCGTGGGTCGACCTGCAGATCACCGCGGCCGAGACGCTCAAGCGCGTCCTGCCGCCCGTCGAGGGGGCGCCCGCGCCCTCCCTCGAGCGCATCACCGCCTTCGTCGAGACGAAGACGGTCTGGCACACGAAGGCGATGCTCTAGCGCTCGCCCTCGTGCCTGCGGGCCGGTCCTTGTGGTGGGGGCCGGCCCGCCTCTTCTCTGCGAGCCCGCGCGCTCGTCCCCGGCCCGTCTGCGTCTCCACGATTCAGGAGTTCTCGTCGGCGCGAGCCGCTGCGGCGCATCCCGGGCGTGTCTCCACAACTCAGGAATCGCCGTCATCGCAGCCGCCTCAAGGCCCCTCACCGGGCGTGTCGCGGCCCTCGAGGCGCGCACTCTCCTGAGTTGTGGAGATCGACGCGACGCGACGCTGCGCGCGCGTCGTCGGCCGCCGCCGCGACGGCCCGTTCCTGAATTGCAGAGGTCGCGAGCGGTGGGGGCGGATGCTCGACCCGCGCCGCGCGGCCAGCTCAGTCGGTGCGGGCCGGGTCGTTCTCGCGCGGCACGCGCACGAGCACCTCGGCGGGCGGGAGGAACTCGCCCGTCCGCTCGACCTCGTGGACGAGCGCGACCATCGCGGCGTTGACGGGCGCCGGGATGCGCAGGCCGGCCGCGGCATCCGCCACCGCCCCGTTGAGGGCGTCGATCTCGGTCGTCCGACCGCGGCGGATGCTCTGCAGCGTCGACGCCGGATTCGGCACGTCCCCCATGCGCGCGGCGAGCGATCGCGGCAGCAGCTCGGCCTGCTCCGAGTCACCCGCGAGCAGCTCCTCGACCTCCGCCGCGCCCACGGAGCCCACCTGCGCCCACCGCACCCCGAGAGCCCGCCCGACGACGGCCGTCTCGACCATGCCGCGCGCGAGCACGCGACGCAGCCCGTCGTGGGCGACGACCTGCTGCACGCTCAGCCCCGTGATCGCCGGCAGGGCGTTGACCTGGTTGACGAGCAGCTTCGTCCACTGGGCTCCGCGCACGTCGCCGGTCACGGTGACCTCCGCGGGCAGCGCAGCACGCAAGAGAGGCAGCGCGATCGCCACCGCAGCCTCGTCACCCGCGAGCGTGAGCGGCGCTGGCCCGGTCACCGACACGCGCCCCGGCGCGACAAGGCTCGCGGCGAAGAGGGCGAGGCCGATCGCGACGGGGGAGTGCGGCAGGGCATCCCGCACCGCGTCGGCGCCGCCGAGCCCGTTCTGCACGACGAGCACCGGAGTGCCGTCGCATTCGGAGACCGCGCGCAGCGCCGCCGCCGAGTCGTGCGCCTTCGTCGCGAGGACGATGAGATCGACGGGCGGCTCGACGCGCTCGACCACGGGCACGCGCGCGACGTGCGACCCCCAGCCGCCGGAGAGCTCCAGGCCGTCGCGCGCGATCACCGCGCCGTGCTCGCCCCGGGCGACCACGACGACGTCGTCGCCCGCGCGCGACAGGAGCGCGGCGAGCACGCCGCCGACCGCCCCCGCCCCCACGACCGCGATCCGCACCTGGGCATCCTACGACCGCGCTAGCTGTAGTTCCCAGGCAGGTTGTTCAGGTCGAGCTCCTCCAGGCTTGAGGGTGTCTAGTCGCTCTCACCTGAAGGAGCCCGATGGAGCTTCACGCTAATGCCCGTTTGTCTGTTGAAGGTCGACGACTGCTGTGTCG
>NZ_JAUSMI010000068.1 GCF_030645145.1 Microcella sp.
CGACACAGCAGTCGTCGACCTTCAACAGACAAACGGGCATTAGCGTGAAGCTCCATCGGGCTCCTTCAGGTGAGAGCGACTAGACACCCTCAAGCCTGGAGGAGCTCGACCTGAACAACCTGCCTGGGAACTACATCTAGCTCGCGAGGGCCGGCATGACCTCGCGCTCGAACAGCTCGATGCCGCTCGTGTCGTAGGCGGCCTCGGCGAAGTACGTGATCGCGTACGTCATCCCGAGCTTCTCGAGCCCCTGCAGCTTCTCGACGATCTGCTCGGGCGTGCCCGCGAGCCCCGTCCCGTTGCGCAGGTCGGCGACGGCCTTCGTCGCGCGCTCCTCGCCGATGAATCGCGCCATGCGCGCCTCGATCGCGGCGATGCGGTCGGCGACTTCGGCCTCGTCGCGCCCGATGACGGTGTTGAAGTTCGACGACCGCGTGATCGCCTCGAAGCTCGTGCCGAGCCGTTCGCAGTGCCCGCGCAGGATCTCGCTCTTGCGCACGAACTCCTCCGGCTGCCCCGCGAAGTTCGTGTACTGCCCGTACTGCGCCGCGATCCGCAGCGTCACCTTCTCGCCGCCTCCGGCGATCCAGAGGGGGATGCCCTGCTCCTGCACCGGCAGAGGCCGAACGATCGCCCCGTCGACCTGGAAGTAGCGGCCGTCGAGGGTCGCCGTGCCCTGCGACCAGGCCTGGCGCATGATCTGCACGCCCTCGTCGAGCGCGCGCAGGCGGTCGCCGATCTCCGGGAAGCCGTACCCGTAGGCGCGCCATTCGTGCTCGTACCAGCCGCCGCCGATGCCCATCTCGACGCGACCGCCCGAGACGTGGTCGACCGTCGTGGCGACCTTTGCGAGGTAGGCGGGGTTGCGGTAGCCCATGCACGTGCACATCTGGCCGAGGCGCACGCGCTCGGTGACGGCGCCGAAGGCCGACATGAGCGTCCACGCTTCGTGCGTCGCCTCCTCGCTCGGCACCGGCACGGTGTGGAAGTGGTCGTAGACCCAGATCGACTCCCACCGGCCGGCGTCGGCGTGGAGCGCGAGGCGCTTCATCACCGCCCACTGGTCGTTCGGGTCGATGTCGACGAGGTCGTGGCGCCAGCCCTGGGGGATGAAGAGTCCGAATCGCATGGGCTCCACGCTACGCCCGGGGCGGGGTCTCCGTCCGTCCGGTCTCCCGCAGAGGTTCCTGTGCGCGGCGCGCCTCGCGACGGGCGCGCGCCGCGGCCGCGGCCTTCTTCGCGAGCGCGACACCCTGCTGGTTGAGCCTCTTCGCCCGCGGGCTCTCGGTGCCGAGGATGGCGAGACCGCCGAGCGCGATGAGCGCGCCCGGGCCGGGCAGCGGCATGAGCACGACGCCGAGGCCGACGGTCGTGCCGCCGACGACCTTGACGCCCGTGCGGTAGGCCGAGTCGGCTCGGGGGTTCCGGCGGATCGCCTCGCGCGCCGCGCTGGCCGCAGAGCGAACCGGGCCGAGGCGCTGCGCATCGTCGGCGGTCGTATAGCCGGGGTCGCCGGGGCGCAGGATGCGCGGCTCGGGTTCAGTCACGCGCTCATCCTCCGCCCCGGGCCTTGGAACCCGCTCAGCGCGCCTCGTCCTGAGCGGCGAGCTGCTCGCGCACCTCGCGCCGCAGCACCTTCCCGATGAGCGACGTGGGAAGAGCATCCAGCACCAGGAATCGGCGGGGCACCTTGTAGGCCGCGAGGCTCCTCTTGGCGTGGGCGCGCAGCGCGTCGGCGTCGAGGCTCGCGCCCTCGGCGAGCACGATTGCGGCGACGAGCTCCTCGCCGCCCTGCGGGGAGTCGAGCCCGACGACGGCCGCGCTCTCGACGCTCGGGTGCGCGACGAGCACCGCCTCGACCTCGCTCGGCGCGACGTTGAAGCCGCCCGTGATGACGAGCTCCTTGATGCGGTCGACGATCGTGACGAAGCCGTCGGGCGACACGGTGACGATGTCGCCCGTGCGCAGCCAGCCGCCCGGCAGGAGGGTGGCCGCGGTCTCGTCCGGTCGGTTCCAGTAGCCGTGGAACACCTGCGGGCCGCGCAGCAGCAGCTCGCCCTCCTCGCCGACCCCGCGGTCGACGGTCGGGTCCTCCGGGTCGACGACGCGGATGTCCGTGCTCGGGAACGGCACGCCGACCGTGCCCGGTCGCCGCGTCGGCCCCATCGGATTGCCGACGGCGACGGGCGACGACTCGGTCATGCCGTAGCCCTCGACGAGCAGGCCGCCCGTCGCCGCCTCCCACTGCTCGACGATGCTCACGGGCAGGCTCATCGCCCCCGAGATCGCGAACCGGATGCCGTCGAGGCTGACCCCCGCATCGGCCGCGCCCGTCGCGAGCCGCTGGTAGATCGGCGGAACCGCGGGCAGGAAGGTCGCGGGCGTGCGCCGCATGGCTGCGAGCACGAGCTCGACCGTGAACTTCGGCAGCAGCACGAGGCGCGCCCCGATGCTCATTGCGAAGGTCAGGCACAGCGTGAGCCCGTAGGCGTGGAACATCGGCAGCGCCGCGTAGACGACCTCGTCGCCCTCGCTCAGCCCCGGCACCCACGCGCGCCCCTGCGCGGCGTTGGCGCGCAGGTTGCGGTGGCTGAGAATGGCGCCCTTGGGTCGCCCGGTGGTGCCGCTCGTGTACTGCAGCGCGGCGATGTCGTCGAGAGCGGGGCGCGGATGCCCGGGCGCGAGCCGCGCACCGCGCTCGAGCGCGGCCCAGGGCTCCACGCCCTCGGGCAGCGAGCCCGCGGTGAGCGCCGCCCGTGAGCTGCGCGCCTTCGCCACGGGCAGCCGGAGCATCGCCCGCGTCCCGAGCGGCATGGCGCGGGTCACGTCGACCCCGATGATCGTCGCGATGCCGAGCTCGTCGGCGAAGCTCCGTACGGTCGCCGCCGTGCTGTCCCAGACGATCGCGACGCGGGAGCCGTGATCCTCGAACTGGTGGCGCAGCTCCGCGGCCGTGTAGAGCGGGTTGTGCTCGACGACGATCGCGCCGAGCCGCAGCACCGCGTAGAACGCGATGACGTGCTGGGGGCAGTTCGGCAGGACGAGCGCGACGCGGTCGCCGGCCGTCACGCCGCGCTGGGCGAGGGCGCCGGCGACGCGCTCGATGCGCTCGCCGAGGTCGGCGTACGTCGTCTCGGCGCCGAAGAAGTCGAGGGCGATGCGCGAGCCGAAGCGGCGCACCGATTCGTCCATCATGTCGACGAGCGACTGGGTGAGCGGGGCGATCTCGTGCGGAACGCCGGACGCGTACTGGGCGAGCCACGGGCGGCTCTCGAAGACGGACATGCCGGGCATTCTTCCTCGTCCGCCGGGACAGGCACCCAGGAAGCGTCGGCTAGCGGGCGAGCTCCTCGCGCACGACCGCGAGGAACGCGTCGATGTCGCCCTCGGTCGTGTCGAACGCGCACATCCAGCGGACCTCGCCGCGCGCGCGATCCCAGTCGTAGAAGCGCACGCGCTCGCGGATCCGATCGGCGACGGCGTTGTCGAGCACGGCGAAGACCGCGTTCGCCTCGGTCGCCTGGCTGAATCCGAGGGAGTCGGCGGGCACCGAGCCGTCGGCGAGCATCCGCTCGAGGCCCGCCCGGAGGCGCGCGGCCATCGCGTTCGCGTGCGACGCCGATCGCATGCCGAGCCCGCCGTCGAAGAGCGTCAGCAGCTGCGCCGAGAGGAAGCGCATCTTGCTCGCGAGCTGCATGTTCATCTTGCGCAGGTACAGGAGGCCGGGCGCCTTCGCCGGGTCGAGGACGACGATCGCCTCGGCGCCGAGCAGCCCGTTCTTGGTGCCGCCGAGCGACAGGATGTCGACCCCGGCGTCGGCGGTGAACGCGCGCATCGAGGTGCCGAGCGCTGCGGCCGCGTTCCAGACCCGCGCGCCGTCGAGGTGCAGCGCCATGCCGTGCTCGTGCGCGAAGTCGGCGATCGCGCGCACCTCGTCGGGCGTGTACAGCGTGCCGAGCTCGGTCGTGTTGGTGATGCTCACGGCGAGCGGCTGCGCGCGGTGCTCGTCGCCCCAGCCGAAGGCCTCCGTCGCGATCAGCTCGGGGGTCAGCTTGCCGTCGGCCGTCGGGACCGTGAAGAGCTTGAGGCCGCTCACGCGCTCGGGAGCTCCGCCCTCGTCGGTGTGGATGTGGGCGGTGCCGCTCGCGATGACGGCGCCCCAGCGCGGCATGAGCGCGGTCAGGGCGAGCACGTTCGCGCCCGTGCCGTTGAAGACCGGGAAGACCTCGGCCTGCTCGCCGAACTCCTGCCGCACGACGTCGGCGAGGCGCTCGGTGTACTGGTCCTCGCCGTACGAGATCTGGTGGCCCTCGTTCGCGTCGGCGATCGCCTGCAGCACCTCGGGGTGGACGCCCGCGTAGTTGTCGCTCGCGAAGCCTCGGTAGGTCGTGTCGTGGAGTCGGGTCACGCGCTCATTCTCTCGTGCGGGTACGTGCGGCTACTCGACGGGCGCGTCGTCGCCGAGGGTCGCGACGACGCCGTTGAGCTTCTCGTGCGGGAGGTCCCACAGCGCGGCGACCGACTGCGCGAGCGCATCGATGACGCCCTCGCCGTCGAGCGACTCGACGACGAACGTGACGGCGGCCGTGGGCGTGCCCTTGACGCGCCAGCCGTTCGCGAGCGCCTGCACCCAGGTCTCGGCGGCCGTCTTGAGGGTGACGTAGTTGACCATGCCCCAGCGGGGTGCGGCGACGGATGCGCTGCTCACGATCGCGAGACGCCCCGCGCTCGACGCGCTGAGGTCGTCGCGCAGCTCGCGCGAGGTCACCCGCAGGGTGCTGAGCACGCGCTTCTCGAGCCACTCCCAGTCGTCGTCGGAGGCTCCGGCCCGCCACCCGCCGACGAGGTGGATGAGGCCGTCGATGGAGGGGCGCCGGGTGCGGAGCGCCGCCGCCCACTCGGCCACGGCATCCGCGTCAGCCAGGTCGAGGGCGTGCGTCTCGGCCGCCGCGATCTCCTCGATCGTGTCGGGCCGCGAGCTCACGGCGACGACGTAGGCGCCCGCCGCCGTGAGCGCGGCGCAGACCTCGCGGCCCGCGGCGCCGCCCGCTCCCGCGACGACGACCGTGCGGTCGTGGGCGGAGGAGGGGGCGGCGGCGGGCTCGGTCATGCCGTCGAGGCTAGTCGCGCCGCTCACTCGGCGTCGGTCGCGGCGGTGTCCGTGGACCCCGTGATGCCCGCGGTCGACTCGATGACGAGCGCCATCTTCTTCTGCAGCGCCTCGAAGAACATCGACAGCGGGAACTCGTCGTCCATCACGAGGTCGGTCCAGCCCTTGAGCGGGCCCTCGAGCACCTCGCGCGGCAGCCCGGCGGCCCACTGAGAGGCGGGGTGCGGCGTGAGCGTCGAGGAGACGAGCGCGTACGCCGCGAGCCAGTGCGCGCCCTTGGGGCGATCGATCGAGGACCAGTAGAGCTCGTTGATCGCGTCGCTCAGCGCGACGACGACGTCGGGCACGGCGTCCCAGTCGATCGCGAGCTGCGTGTCCGTCCAGTGCAGGACGCCCTTCTGGTGCATCCACGCGAACAGCAGCTGCCCGCCGACGCCGTCGTAGTTGCGGGTGCGGGTGCCGGTGATCGAGAAGCGGAAGATGCGATCGAAGATGACCGCGTACTGAACCAGCTGGGCGTGCTCGCGCGTGACGGCATCCGTCGCCTCGTCGCGCTGCAGGCGCACGGCCTCGCGGAAGGCGGTGAGGTCGCAGCGCAGTTCCTCGAGCGTGTAGAGGAAGAACGGCATGCGCTGCTTGATCATGAACGGGTCGAAGGGCAGGTCGCCGCGCATGTGGGCGCGGTCGTGGATCATGTCCCACATCACGAAGGTGCGCTCGGTGAGCTCCTGGTCGTCGAGCATCGCCGCGGCGCCGGAGGGCAGGTCGAGCTTCGTGATCTCGGCAGCGGCGCGGACGACGCGGCGGTAGCGCGCGGCCTCGCGGTCGGCGAAGATCGCGCCCCAGGTGAAGACGGGCAGCTGCGCGGGCGTACCCTCGGGTGCTCCGGCGGGGACGCGCGGGGTGACGGCGACCGACTCCGGGAACAGCACGGCCGAGTTCGTGTCGTATCCGGGGGTGAAGTCGGCGAAGCGCAGACCGAGGTACAGGGCGTTGCCGTACTCGGTGGCCTCGAGCTCGGCGATGAAGTCGGGCCAGATGACCTCGAAGACGACGGCCTCGACGAGCCGGTCGGTCGAGCCGTTCTGCGTGTACATCGGGAAGACGACGAGGTGCGCGACGCCGTCGCGGCGCTGGTCGGCCGGCCGGAACGCCTCGAGCGCGTCGTAGAAGTCGGGGACGCCGAACCCGCCGTCGCGCCAGCTCTCGAAGTCACGGGCGGCCGCGAGCAGGTAGTCGGTGTCGTACGGGATGCGCGGGGCGAAGTGGCGCAGCGCCTCGACGATGCGGCCGACGTGGACGGCCGCCTCGGTGTGGACGGTCTCGTCGGGGATCGAGCCGTCCTTGACCTGGTGCGGGCGGATCGCCTCGGCGGCGGTCTTGAGCGCCGCCCACTGCGGGTCGGCGACGATCTGGGCGGCCGTGAGAGCCTCGAGGGCGGAGGTCGCTGCACGGGCATCCTCGACGACCTCGGGCTCTCCGATGACGGGCACGGAGATGCGTGCGGTGTCGGTCATGAGTCCTCCTTCGGTCGCTCGAGCGCGGTGTTTCGAGCGTAAGCGGGAAACCGCCGCTCATGGTTGCGATCCGCGCATGAAAGAGGCGCGAAAGACCATCGGCGCGCACTGAATGCGCGTGAACGCCGATTCACGCGCAGCGGGGCGAGGCTCAGATGTCGGCGGAGGGGTCGCCGGCGCTCTGCGCACGGCGGTGGCGGCGGATGCGCAGCACGACGATGACCGCGAGCGCGAGAACCGCGACGACGAGGATGAGGCGCGAGTACTGGCCCATGAACGCCTCGACGACCGTCCAGTTCTCACCGAGCACGAAGCCCAGGATGATGAAGAGCGAGTTCCAGATGCCCGAGCCGATGAGCGTCAGCAGGAGGAAGAGCCCGAGGTTCATGCGCTCGACCCCGGCGGGGATCGACACGAGACTGCGCACGATCGGCACGAAGCGACCCGTGAGCACGGCGATCCTGTCGTGCTTGCCGAACCAGATCATCGCCTTGTCGACGTCGTCCGAGCTCATGAGCGGAACCCTGTCGGCCCAGCGGCGCAGGCGGGCGAGGCCGACGTACCGTCCGAGGTAGTAGAGCCCGAGGGCGCCGACGAGCGAGCCGATCGTCGTCGCGATGATCGCGCCGACGAGCGTGAAGGAGCCGCGGCTCGCGGTGAACCCCGCCAGGGGGAGGATGATCTCGCTCGGGATCGGCGGGAACAGGCTCTCGATCGCGACCAGCAGCCCGGCGCCGACGACGCCGAGCGTCTCCATGACGGCGATGGCCCAGTCGTCGATTCCCACGGGGGTCGAGCCTAGTCGGCGCCCATGAACGGGCGGTCTCGGGCTCTCAGAAGATCATCGGTCGGTCATCGTCGTCCTCGTCGCCGGCGAGCTCGACGAGCACGGGGACGTGATCGCTCGGGGCGTCGCCCTTGCGCTGCTCCCGCTCGATCCGGGCATCCACCACCCGATCGGCGAAGCCGGGCGTGCCGAGGATGAAGTCGATGCGCATGCCCTCGTTGCGCGGGAACCGCAGCTGCTTGTAGTCCCAGAAGGTGTACCCCTCGGGCTGGATGGGCCGCACGACGTCGGTGAGCCCGATCGACTCGAAGTGAGCGAACGCGGCGCGCTCGGGCGGCGAGATGTGCGTCGAGACGCCCGGGACGAAGCTCGGGTCGCCCATGTCGGCGTCGGTCGGAGCGACGTTGAAGTCGCCCGTGAGAGCCATCGGCGCACCGGGATTCGCCGCCATCCACGCCTGCGCGTCGTCGGCGAGCGCGGCGAGCCAGCGCAGCTTGTAGTCGTAGTGCGGGTCGTCGAGCCCGCGGCCGTTCGGCACGTAGAGGCTCCACACGCGGACCCCGTCGATCGTCGCTCCGAGCGCCCGAGCCTCGAGCGGGGCATCCGGCCCCTCATGCCCCTTCGCGAAGCCGGGCTGCCCGCGGAAGCCGACCTCGACGTCGGTGATCGGCAGGCGGCTCGCGATCGCGACGCCGTTCCACTGGTTGAGGCCCCACGTGACGACCTCGTAGCCCGCGGCCTCGAAGCCCTCGCGCGGGAACTGCTCGTCCTTGCACTTGATCTCCTGCATCGCGAGCACGTCGATGTCGGCGTTCACGAGCCAGTCGACGACGCGGCCGTGGCGGGTGCGGATCGAGTTGACGTTCCAGGTGGCGATGCGCATGGGGCAAGCGTATTCGGCGCCGCTGACCGGCCGGGGCGGATGCTCGGCGCGGGTCGATCGGACGCGCTGGGTAGGCTGGCGGGCGTGACCGACGCGCGCGAGCAGCTCATCCAGTACATCCGCGACGAGGCCGTCTTCCACGGAGACTTCACCCTCACGAGCGGCAAGAAGGCCAGCTACTACATCGACCTGCGCAGGGTGAGCCTCGACCACCGCGTCGCCCCGCTCATCGGTCGGGTCATGGTCGACCTGATCGGCGACATCCCCGACATCGCCGCCGTCGGCGGGCTCACGATGGGCGCCGACCCCATCGCGGCCGCCGTGCTGCACCAGGGCGCCGCGCTCGGCAAGACCTACGACGCGTTCGTCGTGCGCAAGGAGCCCAAGGACCACGGCCGCGGCAGGCAGGTCGAGGGGCCCGACCTCGAGGGCAAGCGCGTCATCGTGCTCGAGGACACCTCGACGACCGGCGGATCGCCGCTCACCGCCGCGAAGGCGCTCGAGAAGGTCGGCGCGATCGTCGTCGCCGTCGCGGTCGTCGTCGACCGGGCGACCGGCGCGCAGCAGATCATCGAGGACGCCGGCTACGAGTACCGCGCCGCGATCGGCCTCACCGACCTCGGGCTCGCGTAGGCGCATCTCCGCATGAGCGAGCGCGACGACGACCTCGAGACGCAGGCGCTCGACTCCGTCGACGTGCCGACCCAGGCGATCGACGCGGTCGACGTGCCGACGGAGGCGCTGTCGGTCGCCGACGCGCCCGACCCGCGCACGCAGGCGCTCGCCGCGGAGGACCTGCCGGCGGCGCCGGCGGCCGCACCTCTCGCGCCCTTCGACCCCGCCGGCTCGATCACCGAGCTCATCGCCGGGCCGCTCGCGGCTGGCGGCGCGGCAGGGGCTG
>NZ_JAUSMI010000135.1 GCF_030645145.1 Microcella sp.
CACGCTTCGATAAGTGCGGAACGGGCGAGTACCGCTCACCCCCTCCGCACTTATCGAAGGAGGTCAGACCCGGGTCGCCGCCCCTTCCAAAACTACGGAGTGCGTGAGCGCGATTCGCCCGCTCCGTACTTCTGGAAGGCAGGGCCACGGAATGCGGAAACGCCGGGCGGGCGCGGGCCCCGCCCGGCGAGACCCCGCCCGCCCGACCACCCGACCGCCCGACGCGCCCCGCTCTACGGCCGCGGCAGCGTCGTGAACCCGCGCAGCCGCAGCGAGTTCGTCACCACGAACACGCTCGAGAACGCCATGGCGAGCCCCGCGAGCAGCGGGTTGAGCAGCCCGAGCATCGCGACCGGGATCGCCGCGACGTTGTACCCGAACGCCCAGAACAGGTTGCCGATGATCGTGCGCAGCGTGCGTCGGGCGAGGCGGATGCCGTCGGCCACGACGAGCAGGTCTCCCGACACGATCGTGAGGTCGGAGGCCGCGATCGCGGCGTCGGTCCCGCTGCCCATCGCGATGCCCAGGTCGGCCGCGGCGAGCGCCGCCGCATCGTTGACCCCGTCGCCGACCATCGCGACGACGTGCCCGTGCGCCTGCAGCTCGCGGATGACGTCGAGCTTCCCCGCTGGCATCACTCCCGAGTGCACCTCGTCGATTCCGAGGCGATCAGCGACGACCGACGCCGCACCCTCGTTGTCTCCCGTCAGCAGCACGACGTCGAGCCCCAGGTCGCGCAGTCGCGTGACCGCGAGCTCCGCCTCCGGCTTGAGCGTGTCGGCGAGAACGATGACGCCGGCGAAGGCTCCGTCGATCGCGACGGCGATGGGCGTCGCGCCCTCCGCCTCGAACGACGACAGTGCCGAAGCAGGTACCGTGATCGCCCACTCCGACTCCAGCCACGCAGCACGCCCGATCGCCACCGAGCGCCCGTCGACGACGGCCGTCACGCCCAGACCGGCGTGCGACGCGAAACCCTCAGCGGCGGGCAGAGAGACCCCGGTCGACCGCGCGTGGTCGACGACCGCGCGAGCGAGCGGGTGCTCGCTGCCCTCCTCCGCGGCCGCGGCGAGCGACAGAAGCGACGACGCAGAGAACCCGGCAGCCGGCACGACCGCCGTCACGGACATCCGCCCCGTCGTCACGGTGCCCGTCTTGTCGAGCACGATCGTGTCGATGCGGCGGGTGCGCTCGAGAACCTGGGGCCCCTTGATCAGGATGCCCAACTGCGAGCCGCGCCCCGTGCCGACCATGAGCGCGGTCGGGGTCGCGAGTCCGAGCGCGCACGGGCACGCGATGATGAGGGTCGCGACGGCGGCCGTGAAGCCGAGCTCGATCGACCCGGTGAAGATAACCCACCCGAGAAGGGTGAGCAGCGCGAGGCCGATGACAACGGGCACGAAGATGCCCGAGACGCGGTCGGCGAGGCGCTGCACCTCGGCCTTGCCCGTCTGCGCCTCTTCGACGAGGCGGCCGAGGCGCGCGAGCTCGGTGTCGGCGCCGACGCGCGAGGCCTCGACGACGATGCGGCCCGAGACGTTGACGGTGCCGCCGACGACGCGCGAATCCATCTCGACGTCGACCGGCACCGACTCGCCCGTGAGCAGCGACGCGTCGACCGACGAGACGCCCTCGACGACGACGCCGTCGGTCGCGATCTTCTCGCCCGGGCGCACGACGAAGCGGTCGTTGACCTGCAGCTGGTCGACGGGCACCTTCACCTCGACGCCGTCGCGCAGCACCGAGGCGTCGCGCGCGGCGAGGTCGAGCAGCGCGTTGAGCGCCGCCCCCGACTCGCGCTTCGCGCGCGCCTCGAGGTACCGCCCGAGCAGGATGAACACCGTCACCGCCGCGGCGACCTCGAGGTAGATCTCGTGCGCGCCGGTCTCGGGGGTTCCGAAGAGCTGGAGCGTCATCGTCATGCCGGGCATGCCGGCCTCGCCGAGGAACAGCGCGTACAGCGACCACAGGAAGGCCGCCGAGACGCCGAGCGAGATAAGGGTGTCCATCGTGGCGTTGCCGTGCCGCGCGTTGACGGCGGCCGCTCGGTGGAACGGCCACGCCCCCCACACCGCGACGGGCGCCGCGAGGGTGAGCGCGAGCCACTGCCAGTACGTGAACTGCAGCGGCGGAATCATCGACATGAGCAGCACGGGCACCGTGAGCACGGCCGAGATGATGAGCCGCTGACGCAGGGCGGCGAGCGCGTCGGGGCGGGCGTCGCCGGCGGCGCCGGCCTCGCCCGATGCGGGGGCGGATGCCCCGCTCGCGACACGCGGCGCCGTCACGCTCGCCTGGTACCCGGCCTTCTCCACCGCTGCGATGAGCACGGAGGCATCGAGCTGCCCGTCGGCATCCGGAGCGACCCGCACGGTCGCCTTCTCGGTCGCGTAGTTGACGGTCGCCTCGACGCCGGGCACCTTGTTGAGCCCGCGCTCGATGCGGTTGGCGCATGAGGCGCACGTCATGCCGACGAGGTCGAGCTGCAGCTCGGGGGCGGCGGTCGGCGCCGCGGAGGAATCGGTGAGAGTCATGCGGGGGCTCCTCAGCGCTCGGCGAGCAGGTCGTTCATCGCGTCGATCTCGACCTGCTGGGTCTCGATGATGGTCTCGGCGAGCTCGGCGACCTCGGTCGATTCGCCGTCGTCGAGGACGTCCTGCGCCATGTCGATCGCGCCCTCGTGGTGCTCGACCATGCCCTCGAGGTAGAGGCGCTCGGCCTCGTCGCCCTCGGCCTCCTCGATGGCCTCGAGGTCGTCGTCGCTCATCATGCCGCCGGGGCCGTCGCCGCCGTCGTGGCCGCCGTGACCGCCACCGGGCATGGTCGGCACGCCCCACTCGTCGAGCCACTCCTCCATGAGCTCGATCTCGGGATCCTGCGCGGCGATGATCTGCTCGGCGAGCTCGACGATCTCGGGGTCGATGTCGTCGCGCCCGAGCACGAGCTCGCTCATCTCGATGGCCTGCTCGTGGTGGGGGATCATCATCATCGTGAACATGGCGTCGGCCTGGTTGACGCCGTCGGGCAGGTCGCCCAAGGGCATCCCGCCCGGGCCGGTCGAGCCGCCCGTGTTGACGGTCGCGCACCCGGCGAGGGCGAGCGCGAGAGCGGCGGTGCCGGCGATCGCGGCGACGACGGATGCGCGGCGGCGAGCGGGTCGAGCGATGGTCGTGCGAGTCATGAGAGGCCTCCCTGTCGCGACAAGTATCGCATACCCCGGGGGGGTATTACAACCCCGCCCGGATGAATGACGACGGCCCCCGTTCCGCAGCCGCAGTGGGCGCGGCACGAGGGCCGGTCATGTGAGCGATCAGGCGAGCTGGTAGCCCGCCTCCTCGACCGCGGCGCGGATCTTCGCCTCGTCGATCGGGCCGGCCGACTGCACGGTCACGCGCGAGGCGCCGCCCTTGACGAGCGCGACCTCCACGGCCTGCACGCCATCGACGGCGCCGACCTCCTCCCTGACGCTCGCGACGCAGTGGCCGCAGGTCATGCCGGTCACGAGGTACTCGTTCGCGTCGACCGCGGCCGTCGCGTCGGCCGTCGCGGGGGCCTCGGCAGCGCCGTGGCCGCAGCCGCACGCGCCGCCTCCGCAGCATCCGCCGCCGCTCGCGGACGCGGAGTCGCCGAGCAGGTTGAGTCGAGTCATGTCGTTGGTCTCCATACGACCAGTGTCGCATACCCCATGGGGGTACGTGAAGCCGATCCCCCGCTCGACCCGCCGAACCAGGAGCGGACGGTCAGTCAATCGGCATCGAACCCGCGGCGAGCATCCAGCAATCGTGCTTAGCGTCGCGATGTCGGCGCTTGCCCTGGGCGCCGTTCTCTCTGAGCGACGGAGCCCGGATTGCCTCGCACGCGCGCGCACGACGCCGACCTCGTGATCCTTGGCGCGGGCTGCGCGGGGCTCGCGCTCGCGGCGCGGCTCGCGGCGGGCGACTCGGGGCTCCGGGTGATCGCGGTGGATGCCCGCACCGACTACGCCGACGACCGCTCGTGGTGCTTCTGGGCGGGGCCCGATCACGAGCTGCGGTCGATCGTCCACCGCGAGTGGAGCACGTGGGCGTACCAGGCCGAGAGCGGCCCCGCCCACGCGCACGGCGTCGACGGCATGACGTACCAGTACATCCGCGGCACCGATTTCTACGCTCGCTGCCGCGCGCTCATCGACGCGAGCCCGACGGTCGAGCTGCGCCTCGGCGTCGCGGCGGGCTCGCTGCGCGCCCTCGATCCGGCCGAGGGCGAGGGGGTCGTCGTGAGCACGACGGCCGGCGACCTCACCGCCCGCTGGGTCGTCGACACGCGCCCGCGCCGCACCGCCGCCTTGCTCTTCCAGTGCTTCTCGGGCGTCGAGATCGACCACGGCGGCGCGCTCGACCTCGCCGCGCTCGGCATCGAGCCCGGCGCCGTGGGCCTCATGACGGGGATGCGCGCCGACGCCGACGGCCTCGGCTTCGTCTACGTCCTCCCGCTGTCCGCGACCACGGCCCTCGTCGAGTGGACGCGCTTCTCCCCCGCCCCGCTGCGCGCCTCCGTGGTGCGCGCCGGGCGCGACGCCGCGCTCGCCTCCCTCGGAGCGCCCCTCGGCGCCCCCCACGTCCGCGTCCTCCGCGAGGAGGGCGGCGTGCTCCCGATGGGCCGCGTGCCGAGCGGGGCCGCCGACGCGACGCCGAGCATCCCCGGGGTCGTCGTCGCGGGTGCGGCGGGCGGCGCCCTCCGCGACGCCTCCGGCTACGGGTTCGCGCGCATCCAGGCCTGGGCCCGCGACTGCGCCGACGGTCTCGCGCGGGGTGAGGCTCCGGTCGGCCACCCGCCCGAGCCGTTCGTCCGCCGCCAGATGGACCGCATCTTCCTCCAAGCCCTCCGCGCGCACCTCGATCGCACCGCCGACTACTTCGCCGCGATGGCGCGCGGCGTCGCGCCAGCCCGACTGCTGCGCTTCCTCACCGACCGCGCGCGGCTGAGCGACCTGCTCGCGATCATCGCGAGCCTGCCGCTGCTGCCGTTCCTCGCGCAGCTGCCCGACCGCTCGCGCGCGCTCGCGACGAGCTCGGCGCGGCGCCCCGACCTCGTGCGGGCGCTCCCGCGCATCCGGCGAGCGCCGGCCGCTGCCCCTTCCGCCGTGCCGTCGCGGCACCCCGCCGCGCGCCCCGCAGCGCCCGAGCCGACCGGCGACGCGCTCGAGCAGGTCGCGTGGTGACGGAGACGGCGACCGCGAGCCCGACCGCCGCGAACGCCGGCGACGCCGCCCCGGGCATGCGCCCCCACCCCCGCGCCCCGCGCGAGACCTACCTCTTCACCGCGACGGCCCTCGCGACGATCCTGGCGTTCCTCCTCGCCGACCCCGAGCCGCCGCTCGTCGTGCAGATCGCCGCGATCGCGATCCTCGCCGCCGTGCTCGGCATGCCGCACGGAGCCCTCGACCCGCTCATCGCCCGTCGCCTCGGGCTGTGGCGCGGTCCGCTGAGCTTAGGCGCCTTCAATCTCGTCTACTCGGGGCTCGCGGTCGCGGTCGTCATGCTGTGGATCGTCGCTCCGGTGCCGAGCCTCGTGCTCTTCCTCGTCGTCTCCGCGGTGCACTTCGGCGGCGACTGGATGCGCGAGCGCTCGCCCGCGCCCCGCGCTCTCGCGGGCGCGGCGCTCCTGTCGTTCCCGGCGTTCCGTGACGAGGATGCCGTGGCCGGCCTCTACGCGACCCTCGCCGGGGAGGGCGCCCGCTCGGTCGCCGCGGCGCAGGCCGCGCTGGGTCTGCCGCTGCTCGTCCTGCTCCTCGTGCTCGCGGTCCTCGCCGCCCGACGCGCCCCGCACGAGGCCGTCGAGCTCGGCCTCGTCGCGCTGCTCGCCCTCACGACGCCGCCCCTCGTGTTCTTCATCGTCTACTTCTGCACGCTGCACAGCGCTCGTCACTTGCGCGAGGGCTTCGCCGAGGAGAGAGCGCAGCCCCGCCGCCTGACGGCGCTGGTCGTCGTCGCGTACACGGTCATCCCGCTCATCGCCGCCGGCATCTTCCTCGCCGCGACCGCCGGAACCGCGAGCCTCGACGATCAGCTCCTCCGCGTCGTTTTCATCGGTCTCGCGGCGCTCACCGTGCCGCACATGGTGCTCGTCGGCCTCGGCGACCGGGCGCTGCGGCGAGACGAGCAGGCGGCCGCGCAGCCCTAGCCGATGAGCTCGGGCAGCTGATCGCCGTCGCGAGCGGGAGGCCGAGCATCCGCCCCGTCGACGGAACGCCGACCGCCGCGCTGGGCCGCCGCTCCCGCGAGCACGACGATGACGATGCCGACGACCTGCACCGCCGACGGCGACTGGGCGAGGATCAGCAGGCCGAGCACGAGCCCGATCGCGGGCTCGACGGCCATGAGCGTGCCGAACGCGGTGTGGGTCATGCGGCGGAGGGCGAGCATCTCGAGCGCGAACGGCAGCACGGGCAGCAGCAGCGCGAGGCCGAGGGCGATGAGCAGCACCGCGCCGTCGATCTGCCCCCACGCCTGCGGCACGCCGACGACCGCCGCGGCGAGCGCCGCGACCGGGATCGTGAGGGCGAGCCCCTGGATGCCGTCGAATCGGTCGCCGATGCGCTGCGTGTAGAGGATGTACGTGCCCCAGCCGATGCCGGCGAGCGCCGCGAACAGCACTCCGAGCAGGTCGATCTCGCCGAGCCACGGCTCGGTCAGCAGCACGACGCCGGAGAACGCGACGATCGGCCACACGAGCGCGCGACGGCCTCCGCTGCGCACCGCCGCGACGGTGAGCGGGCCGAGGAACTCGATCGCGACCGCCGTGCCGAGAGGGATGCGCTCGAGCGCGGCGAGGAAGAACACTGTCATGAGGCCGGTGGCGACCCCCAAAGCCAGCAACGGCACCACGTCGGCGCGACGGATCGCCGCGAGCCGCGGCCGCGCGATGAGCAGGAAGACGATCGCCCCCATGCTGAGCCGCAACCACGCGGTGCCGGCCGCGCCGACCTCGTCGATGAGCCCGACCGAGAGCGCGGAGCCGAGCTGCACCGAGAACATGGCGAGCACGGCGAAGCTCCACGGCGGAACGCGCGTCATGAGCCGCTCGCTGTCGCGTGCGCGCCGGGTCGTGCGCCGCCGCCGGCCGGCTCGTACACGGCGAGGGAGAATCGCGAGCGATCGGAGCCGGACGCGGCGTATGCGTGAGCGACGTCGCCGGCGAACGCCACGGCATCCCCCGCCGTCAGCTCGTGGGCGACGCCGTCGACCGTCACGGAGAGCGCGCCCTCGAGAACGTGCAGGAGCTCGCGCGTGCCCGGCGTGTGCGCCTCGGAGTCGTGTCGCTCGCCCGCCTCGAGCGTCCACTCCCACAGCTCGAAGGCGTCGGGCAGGGTCGCGCTCGCGACGAGCACGCCGCGACCGCCGTGGTCGCCGCTCCAGAGCACGGCGCCGGATCCCGCCTGCGTCACGGTCGCCGCGGCGCGCGTCGGCGGCTCGACGAGTACCGGAAGCCCCACCCCGAGCGCCTCGCTGAGCTTGAGCAGCGTGCCGAGGCTCGGGTTCGCGGCGCCCTGCTCGACCGTCACGAGCAGGCGGCGGCTGACGCCGGCGGCGTCGGCGAGCTGGTCGAGCGTCCACTGCCGCGCCTGGCGCTCGTGGCGCACGCGCGCGCCGATGGCGACCGCGAGGCCGCTGATCTCGTCTTCCATGTAGTGCAGAATACTGCACTATCTGTGCAGACGGATGCTCAGCCTGGGGTCAGCGCCTTCTGGAAGTGGTACGAACTGATGCGGTACCCCTCGGCGAAGTAAAGGCGGTGCGCGGCCTGCCGCTCGGGCTGCACGCCCGAGTCGAGGTGCACCTCGACGATGCCCTCCGCCGCCGCGAGCGCGTCGATCCAGCGCAGGAGCGCCGTCGCGCCGCCCTTGCCGCGCCCGTCGGGCAGCGTCGACAGGTCGTCGATGTAGACGTGCCGCCCCCACGCGAGCTTCTCCTCGACGCGGAACCCCGCGACCGACACGGCGTGCTCGTGCTCGCCGTCGAATGCGCCGATCAGCCGGTAGCCCTGCGCGAACTGGCTCCGCACGCGCGCGACGAATGCGGGCTCGTCGCCGACCTGCGGCCGCAGCTCGCGCATCGCCGCGTGCGCGAGGCGGCAGTCGTCATCGGACAGTTCGCGGACATCCATGCGACCACTGAACCAGAAAGCGCGTCAGGCGAGCGGATGCTCGTGGATCGCCGTGCTGAACGTCGACCCGTTCAGCTCGAGGTACAGCTGCTGCTCGGTGACCGAGACCGTGAGGGTGTTGCGCCGCTCGAGCGCGCTCGTCGCGTCGTCGATGAAGCCGGGGTCGAAGCTGTAGAGGCTGATGCGCTCGGCGTCGTGGATCTTCTTGCCCGCCCACAGCGCGAGCACCTTCGCGGGGTCGCGGTGCGTGTAGATCGCGGTGCGCTCGGCGAGCTTGCTGCCGCGATGGAGCCGATCGGCGTCGGGCGCGCCCACCTCGATCCAGCCGGTCAGCAGTCCGCTGCGGTCACGGATGACCACTGCGGGCTCGTCAACCGCCGAGACGCCCTCGCTGAACTGAGCACCCTCATCCCATTCGAGGCAGAAGGCCAGCACGCGCACGAGCATGTAGGAGTCGGTCTCGGACGGGTGCCGCGCCACCCGCAGCGAGAGCTCCTCGTACACGCCTCGGTCGACGTCGGCGAGCGACCCCGTGAACGTGTGCATCACTGCGCCGGCTGCCATGGTGCTCGAGCCTACGGGTCGCCGCGGCCCGCGCATTCACCCCCGGACGCGCCGGGAGACGCGAAACGGCCCCGATCCGAGGACCGGGGCCGTTCATCCGCGCACCGAACCTCTCGATGAGAGAGGGCCGCGTGCGCGAGGGGGGACTTGAACCCCCACGCCCGTAAGGGCACTGGCACCTGAAGCCAGCGCGTCTGCCAATTCCGCCACTCGCGCGAGGCGGGGTGGAAACCCCGCCAGCCCAGCGAGATTATCACAGCGCGTACCGGCGAGAAGGCGCGGTGGGGGCGCCGTTCAGAGCACCCCACTATCCTCAGAAGGTCAACTGCCAGGGAAGGACGCTTGCCGTGGGGCTTCTCGACAGCTTCGAGCGCGGTCTCGAGCGCGCCGTCGGCGGCGCGTTCGCCAAGACCTTCAAGAGCGGCGTGCAGCCGCTCGAGATCTCCGCCGCGCTCCGACGCGAGCTCGACACGAAGGCCGCCGTCGTCTCCCGCGACCGCATCCTCGCCCCCAACGACCTCACCGTCCGGCTCTCCCCCGCCGATAAGCAGCGCATGGATTCGCTCGGCGAATCGCTCACCGACGAGCTCACCCAGCTCGTGCAGAAGCACGCGACCGCGCAGCGCTACACGTTCCCCGGCGGCATCCGCATCACGCTGCAGGCCGACGAGAGCCTCTCCGAGGGCGTCATCCAGGTCGACTCGCACACCATCAAGGGCGCCGTGGTCTGGAACCCCGTCCTCGACATCGAGGGCAAGCGCTACCCGCTCATGACCTCGCGCACGATCGTCGGCCGCGGCTCCGAGGCCGACATCACGCTCGACGACTCGGGCACGAGCCGCAAGCACATCGAGATCCTCTGGGACGGCACGCGCGGCCAGGTCAACGACCTCGGCTCCACCAACGGGTCGCTCCTCAATGGGGAGCCGTTCACCCAGGCCGCCCTGCCGCCCGATAGCGTGATCCAGATCGGGCGCACCCGCATCCTCTTCCGGGTGCTCGCCCAGTCCGAGCCGCCGAGAGGCGGAAGCACCCGAGGGGGACCACGATGAGCGAACTCACCCTCCTCATCCTCCGCATCGGGTTCCTCATCCTGCTGTGGGCGTTCGTCTTCGCCATCGTCTACGCCCTGCGCAGCGATCTCTTCGGGCAGAAGGTGCGCCGACTGCCCGCGCAGAACGGCGCGAGCGCAGCATCCGCCCCGCCTGCCCCCGCACCGGCCCCCGCTGCCGCCGGAAGCGCGACCGCCCGCACCGAGGCGATCGCGCCCCCAGCCGCCGCGGCCCCGACGCCCACCGCGCAGGAGGTCGCCGACGAGCCCGTCGCCCGCCGCCTCGTCATCACCTCCGGCGCGAAGGAGGGCATGGAGCTCGAGCTCGGCGAGGACCAGCTCACGATCGGCCGCTCCGCCGACTCCGGCCTCGTCATCCGCGACGACTACACCTCGACCCACCACGCGCGCCTCATGCTGTGGAGCGACCAGTGGATGATCCAGGACCTCGACTCGACCAACGGCACCTTCCTGAACGGCAAGCGCGTCAGCATCCCCACCCCCGTGCCCCTGAACACCCCCGTCAGCATCGGGACGACGACGTTCGAGCTGCGACGGTAGGCCGATGACGAGCCGCACAGCCGCCCTCTCGCACGTCGGAAAGATCCGAGCCAACAACCAGGACTCGGGCTACGCCGGCGAGCACCTCTTCGTCGTCGCCGACGGGATGGGCGGCCACGCGGGAGGGGACGTCGCCTCCGCGCTCGCGATCCAGGCGATCGCCCACACCGATCGGGCGTACGACTCGGTCGACGAGGCCGAGCAGGTGCTGAGCCAGGCGCTCCTGGAGGCCAACCAGGAGCTCGCCGAGACCGTCTTCGAGCACCCCGAGCTCACCGGCATGGGCACGACCGTCAGCGGGCTCATCCGCGTCGGCGACAAGGTCGTCGTCGCCCACATCGGCGACTCGCGCATCTACCGGTTCCGCGGCGGCGAGCTCGAGCAGATCACGAAGGACCACACCTTCGTGCAGCGCCTCGTCGACAGCGGCCGCATCACGCCCGAGGAGGCCGCCGTCCACCCGCGCCGCTCGGTGCTCATGCGCGTCCTCGGCGACGTCGACCTCAATCCCGAGATCGACACCATGGTGCTCGAGACCGAGCCCGGCGACCGCTGGCTGCTGTGCTCCGACGGGCTGAGCGGGTACGTGACCGAGGAGAAGATCGCCGAGATCCTCGCCGGGCAGTCCGACGCCGCCGTCGCGGGCCAGGCGCTCATCGACGAGAGCCTCGACCACGGCGCTCCCGACAACGTGACCGTCGTCCTCGTCGGCGTCGACGACGGCCCCTCGAGCGCGACGAGCGAGCCCGTCATGGTCGGCTCGGCCGGGGCCCCCCTCACCTTCGAGGTCGACACCTCGCGCCGCGGCGTGCGCCTGCCGGCCCTGCTGCTGCACCCGCTCATGACGAGCGTCGCCGAGGACGAGCACTTCGAGCCCGAGAGCGAGGAGTTCCTCCGCGAGCTCATAGCCGAGGATCGCCGCCGTCGCATCCGCCGCCGCATCACGTGGTCGGTCGGCATCCTCCTCATCGTCGCCCTGCTCGTGACGGCGGCCGTCGCCGGATACCGCTACACGCAGTCGCGCTACTACGTCGGCGTCGTCGACGGCAATGTCGCGATCTTCCAGGGCGTGCAGCAGGGCATCGGGCCGATCCCGCTCTCGAGCGTCTACCGCGAGACCGACATCGCGCTCGACGACCTCCCCCCGTTCAGCCGGCAGACGGTCGAGGCGACCATCAACGCCGACGACCTGCAGGACGCCCTGTCGATCATCGAGAGGCTCGAGCGTGCCGCCGACTGACAGCCTCCCGACCTTCACGAAGTCGATCGCGATCACCGTTCGGCAGCCGTCGAAGCTGCGCAACCTCGAGCTCTTCCTCCTGCTCGTCGCGATCGGCATCAGCGCCACCGCGATCGTGCTCGTCCAGCTCGGCGTGAACGGCGCCGTCGACGTCGGCGTCCTCCTGCAGGCGGGCGCCCTCGGGATGCTCGCCCTCGGCATGCACGTCGCGCTGCGGGTCGTGGCGCGCGACGCCGACCCGTTCATCCTCCCCATCGCGACGACGCTCAACGGCATCGGCATCGCGATGATCTACCGCATCGACCTCGCGCGCGGGCTCTCCGGGTGGGAGGGACTCGCGGTGCGGCAGATGGTGTGGGCGGGCGTCGCGATGATCATCGCCCTCGGCGTGATCGTCGCCATCCGCAATCACCGCGTGCTCGCGCGCTACCGCTACGTCGCGATGTTCGTCGGCATCGCGCTGCTGCTCCTGCCGATGCTGCCCGGCATCGGCCTCACGCTCAACGGCGCGCGCCTCTGGATCCAGGTCGGCGGCTTCACGTTCCAGCCCGGCGAGATCGCGAAGATCGCGCTCGCGGTGTTCTTCGCCGGATACCTCGTCACGGCGCGCGACTCGCTCTCCCTCACCGGGCGGCGCATCCTCGGCCTGCAGCTGCCGCGGGCGCGCGACCTCGGGCCCATCCTCATCATCTGGGTGGCCGCGATGGGCGTCCTGATCTTCCAGCGCGACCTCGGTACCTCGCTGCTGTACTTCGGCCTCTTCGTCGTCATGATCTACGTCTCGACCGGCCGGCTCAGCTGGGTGCTCATCGGGCTCGGGCTCTTCCTCGGCGGCGCCGCCATCGCGAGCCGCACCCTCACCTACGTCGAGGGCCGCTTCGCCGCCTGGCTCGACTCGTTCAACCCCGAGGTCTACGACGCGCAGGGCGGCAGCTACCAGCTCGTGCAGGGTCTGTTCGGCATGGCGCACGGCGGGCTCGTCGGCCGCGGCCTCGGCCAGGGCGACCCGACGATCACGCCGCTCGCCGAGAGCGACTACATCATCGCGAGCCTCGGTGAGGAGCTCGGCCTCGTCGGCCTCTTCGCCATCCTCGGCCTCTACCTGCTGTTCGTCGCGCGCGGCTTCCGCATCGGCTTCAACGGCACGGACGACTTCGGGCGCCTCCTCGCCGTCGGCCTCGCCTTCGTCATCGTTCTGCAGGTCTTCGTCGTCGTCGGCGGCGTCACGCGCGTGATCCCCCTCACGGGCCTCACGACGCCGTTCCTCGCCGCGGGCGGCTCGTCGCTCGTCGCCAACTGGATCATCGCCGCCCTCCTGCTGCGCCTCTCCGACGAGGTTCGGCACCAGCCGCGACTGGTGGTGGACGAATGAACAAGGAGCTCCGCCGCGTGAGCATCGTCGCCCTGTCGATGTTCCTCGCGCTGTTCGTCTCGACGAGCGTCATCCAGGTCTTCGCCGTCGACGACCTCCGCGCCGACGGCCGCAACTCCCGGACCCTCTTCGAGAGCTACTCCGCCGAGCGCGGGCCGATCCTCGTCGACGGAACCCCGATCGCCGAGTCGGTGCCGGTCGACACGCAGTACGAGTTCCTCCGCACCTACACGCAGCCCGAGCTCTACGCCGCGATCACCGGCTACTTCACGCTCAATCAGGGCAACACGGGCATCGAGGGCGAGCTCAACGACTTCCTCTCCGGAACCGCGAACGAGCAGTTCCTCGACCAGCTGGGCGCGCTCGTGACGGGTCAGAGCCCGCGCGGCGCGGCGGTCGAGCTCACCGTCGACCCCGTCGTGCAGCAGGCGGCGTGGGATGCCCTGGGCGACCAGCAGGGGTCGGTGGTCGCGATCGAGCCCGCGACCGGTCGCATCCTCGCGATGGTCTCGAAGCCCGCCTACGACCCCAACCGCCTGGCGGCGCACGACACGCAGGCCGTGCTCGCCGCGTACGAGGAGCTCATCAACAACCCCGACGACCCGCTCGTGAACCGCGCGATCGCCGGCGACCTGTACTTCCCGGGCTCGGTCTTCAAGGTGCTCATGGCCGCGGCGGCGATCGACAGCGGCGAGTTCGAGCCCGAGTCGGAGTTCCCGAACCCGCCGACCCTCGAGCTGCCGAACTCCTCGAGCGTCATCTCGAACTCCGAGGGCGGCGCGTGCGGCGGCGGCGAGACCGTCACGATCGCGACGGCGCTGCGCCTGAGCTGCAACATCCCCTTCGCGCAGCTCGGCCTCGCGCTCGGCGAGGACACGATCGCCGACTACGCCGACGCATTCGGCTTCGGCACGCGCGTCGAGATCCCGATGCGGTCCACGGCGAGCACCTTCCCGACCGGCCTCGACGAGGCGCAGCTCATGCTCTCGAGCTTCGGCCAGTACGACGTTCGCGTGACGCCGCTGCAGATCGCGATGATCAGCGCCGCGATCGCCAACGGCGGCAACCTCATGCAGCCGACGCTCGTCGACCGCGTCATCGCGCCCGACCTCTCGATCGTCCAGGAGGACGAGCCCGTGCTGCTCAGCCAGCCCATCAGCCGCGAGACCGCGTCGATCATGACGCAGCTCATGGTCGACGGCGTCGCGAACGGCGCCGCGAGCAATGCCACAATTGAGGGCGTCGCGGTCGCGGGCAAGACGGGAACCGCCGAGAACGGCGGCGAGACCCCCTACACCCTGTGGTTCACCGGGTTCGCCCCGGCCGATGATCCCCAGGTGGCCATCGCGGTCGTGGTCGAGGATGGCGGCGGCTTCGGCCAGACCGCCTTCGGAAACCGCGTCGCGGCTCCGATTGCGAAGACTGTGCTTGAGGCGGTGCTGAACAGATGAGACCCACGAGCGGGCTCACCTTCGGTGGGCGGTACCAGCTGCTCTCCCGGATCGCGATCGGCGGCATGGGCGAGGTGTGGCAGGCGACCGATCTCGTCATCGGCCGCACGGTCGCCATCAAGATCCTGAAGGACGAGTACCTCGGCGACCCGGGCGTCCTCGAGCGCTTCCGCGCCGAGGCCCGCCACGCCGCGCTCGTGAACCACGAGGGCATCGCGAACGTCTACGACTACGGCGAGGAGGAGGGCAGCGCCTTCCTCGTCATGGAGCTCGTGCCCGGCGAGGCCCTGTCGACCGTGCTCGAGCGCGAGCGCGTGCTCTCGACCGACCAGGTGCTCGACATCGTCGCCCAGACCGCCTCGGCCCTGCACGCCGCCCACCAGGCCGGCCTCGTGCACCGCGACATCAAGCCGGGCAACCTGCTCATCACGCCCGACGGCCGCGTCAAGATCACCGACTTCGGCATCGCGCGCATCGCCGACCAGGTGCCGCTCACGGCGACCGGCCAGGTCATGGGCACGGTGCAGTACCTCTCGCCCGAGCAGGCGAGCGGCCACCCCGCCTCGCCCTCCACGGACGTCTACTCGCTCGGCATCGTCGCCTACGAGGCCCTCGCCGGCCGCCGCCCGTTCACGGGCGAGTCGCAAGTGGCGATCGCGATGTCGCACATCAACGACCAGCCGCCCGAGCTGCCGGTCACCGTGCCCGAGCCGGTGCGCAACCTCGTGTTCTCCGCGATCGCGAAGAAGCCCGACCAGCGCCCCGCCTCCGCGCAGCACTTCGCCCGCGCGGCGCAGGCGCTGCGGCGCGGCGACGTCGCGGGCGCCACGGCGATCGTCGCCGGCATCGGCGGAGTGGCCGCGGCCGCCGCCGCGACCGCCGCGACGCGGGTCATGCCGTCGGCGGCGGACGGCGCGACGCGCGTCATGCCCTCGAGCGCCGGAGCCGCGGGCGCATCCGCCACCACGACCACCGAGACGACCGAGAACCGGCGATCCCCCTGGACGTGGCCGCTCATCGCGCTCATCGGCCTGCTGCTCGTCCTCATCGTCGGCGCGCTCATCGCGATATTCGTCGCGCCGAACGACGAGGACCCGACGGGGACGCCGACGCCGACGCCGACCGTCACGACCCCGAGCACGTCGCCGTCTGCGACCCCCAGCCCGCAGGCGATCGTGATCACCGAGGAGGAGTGGGTCGGCCTCACCCGCACCGCGGTCGAGGACAAGATCGCCCAGCTCGGCCTGCGCCTAGACGCGGTCGACGGCAACATCGCCCCGAGCGGCGACCAGGTCGGACTCTCGTACCGCGTGAACCCCCGCGGCGAGGTGCAGCCCGGCACGCTCATCACGGTGTACTTCTACACTGACATCCCGACGCCCGAAGCGCCCTCGAGCCTCGCCATCGACCCCGGCTCGGGGCCGTACCCGGGCGGGGAGGACGTCACGCTGAGCTGGCCGACCTACACGGGCTGCCCCGCGGGCTACTCGCTCAACGGCTACAACGTCACGATCGTCGGCGGCTCGCCCGCGCAGGCGAACCCGCTGCCCGCGAGCGCGACCTCCCTCGTCGTGACGCTCGCCGACAGCGGCCAGCTGCGCGTGACCTACACCGCCCTGTGCGGCGACCTCCAGTCGGAGCGCTCGGCCGAGCTCGCCGTGCCCATCACCGCGGCCGAGGAGCCGCCCCCCGCCGAGGAGCCGCCCCCCGCCGAGGGCTGACCCCCGGCGCTCCCGGCGCTCGCGGGTACGCCACGTACACTGGGGCGCGACCGCACCAGGTGACAGCAAGGACTCCCACAGCATGATCGACGGAACGGCTCAGAGCGCGCGCCTGCTCGCAGGCCGGTACCAGCTGGGCTCCCTCATCGGTCGCGGCGGCATGTCCGACGTCCACATCGCGACGGATGCCCGGCTCGGCCGCCGCGTGGCGGTCAAGCTCCTGAAGTCCTCCCTCGCGAGCGACCCCGTCTTCCGGACCCGGTTCCGCCAGGAGGCCCAGGCCGCGGCGCGCATGGCCCACCCCACGATCGTCCGCGTCTTCGACGCCGGCGAGGAGTCGGTGACCGAGCCCGGCGGCGGCGAGACGATCTCGCCGTTCATCGTCATGGAGCACGTCGAGGGCCGGCTGCTGAAGGACATCATCGCCGACGGCCCCGTCGACCCGGCCGAGGCGACGCGCATCATCGAGGGCGTGCTCACGGCGCTCGAGTACTCGCACCGCGCCGGCGTCGTGCACCGCGACATCAAGCCCGGCAACATCATGATCACGAACTCCGGCCAGGTGAAGGTCATGGACTTCGGCATCGCGCGCGCCGTCTCCGACTCCGCCGCGACGGTCGCCCAGACGAGCACGATCCTCGGCACGGCGCAGTACTTCTCGCCCGAGCAGGCGCGCGGCGAGACCGTCGACGCCCGCAGCGACCTCTACTCCACGGGCGTCGTCCTGTTCGAGATGCTCACCGGCCGTGCGCCGTTCCGCGGCGACTCCCCCGTCGCCGTCGCCTACCAGCACGTGAGCGAGGCGCCCGTCGCGCCGAGCACGATCGTCCCCTCGATCTCGCCCGCGCTCGACGCCGTCGTGCTCCACGCCCTCGCGAAGGACCGCTTCGAGCGCTTCCAGACCGCCTCCGACTTCCGCGCGGACGTCGCGGCCGCGGCCGCCGGCCAGGTCCCGCCGAAGCGCGTCGACACCTCCACCGACTTCAGCGCCACGCTCTTCGGCGTCAACCCGCAGGCGACCTCCGACACCGAGGCCGCGATGCGGCAGCTGAGCGTCGACGACGACGATCGCCGCAGCCGCACGCAGAGCCGGCCCCCCGTCGCGTGGATCTGGGCCGGGATCGCCGTGCTCGCCGTCGTCGTCGCGGCCGTGCTGTTCTGGGCCTTCAACCTCGAGCGCACGCAGCTCGCTCCCTCGATCTCGGTGGCGGTGGCGGATGTCGCCGGCCAGGACTACGAGGACGGCGCGCAGCGCCTCATCGACGACGGCCTCACCCCCAATCCCTTCCGCGAGCCGAGCGCCGACGTCCCGGAGGGCCAGATCCTCCGCACCGTGCCCGCGGCCGGAGTGACCGTGTCGCCCGGCCAGGAGGTGCGGGTCTACGTCTCCACCGGGCCGCCGACCGTCCAGGTGCCCAACATCGACCGGCTGTCGCTCGCCGATGCGCAGGCCGCGATCGAGGCGGCGGGCCTGCGGGTCGGGACGATCTCGGCGGAGAACTCGCCGAACATCCGCAAGGACATCGTCATCCGCACCGACCCCGCCGTCGGGGCGGAGGTGCGCGAGGGCGACACGATCGCGATCGTCATCTCCTCGGGCCTCATCACCGTCCCCGACGTGCGGAACCTCCCGATCGGCGACGCGACGGCGCAGCTCAGCCCGCTGCAGCTGCAGATCCGCGTGCAGGGCAACAACGGCTGCTCGGGCGGGCTCGTCACGAACCAGTCGCTCGCGCCGGGCGACCAGCCGCAGAACTCCGAGATCACGCTCACGTGGTGCTCGGGCGTCGCGGGCGGGTCGACGGGCGACACGACGGAGATCGACGACTCGAGCGGGCCGGGCGACGGGAACGGCAACGGCCGCGGCGGGAACGGCTGAGCGTCAGCTCGTGCGCACGCTCGGGGAGACGAGCGGGCTGAGCGTCGCGGCCGCCTCGCGCGCGCCGGGGAGCCCGGCGTCGGCGAGCCAGTTGCCGAGCATCCGGTAGCCGCCCTCGGTGAGCACCGACTCGGGGTGGAACTGCACGCCCACGACCGGGGCCTCGCGGTGCCGCAGCGCCATGATGACGCCGCCGGGCGTACGGGCGGTGACCTCGAGCTCGTCGGGAACCGTGCCGTCGACGACCGCGAGCGAGTGGTACCGGGTCGCGCGGAACGGCTGGGGCACGTCGACGAAGAGCGAGCTGTCGTCGTGCTCGATCATCGACGTCTTGCCGTGCATGAGCTCCTCGGCGTGCGTGACCGTCGCGCCCAGGGCCTCGGCGATCGCCTGGTGGCCGAGGCAGACGCCGAGCAGCGGAGTGCCGCTCGCGATCGCCGCGCGCACGACGGCGACCGAGACGCCCGCATCCGCCGGGGTCCCGGGGCCGGGCGAGACGAGCACGGCGTCGTAGCCGGCGATGAGCTCGGCGGCCTGCTCGGGGGCGACGACGTCGTTGCGGACCACCTCGGTCTCGGCCCCGAGCTCCTGCAGGTAGCCGTCGAGGGTGTAGACGAAGCTGTCGTAGTTGTCGATGACGAGAACGCGCACGGCTCTACTCTTCCACGGTCACGTCTTGAGGAAGCAGGACGTCCGCGGCCCACGGGAACACGACGTAGGCGAGAGCCCACAGGATGCCCGCCACGAGCACGAGCACGATCAGCAGGCGCAGCCACACCGGCCCGGGCAGGGCGCGCCACAGCGCCGCGTACATCAGACCTCCTCCTGGCCGAGCTCGCTGAGCTCGGCGGGCATGCCGCCCTCGCGCGGGTACCAGGCGGTCATCACCGAGTACGCGATCGCGCGCTCGTCGGTCGAGAACAGCGGATTGCAGGTCGTCATGGTGAGGATGCGCTCGGCCGGGTCGGCGCCCGCGTCGCGGGGCACGGGCGCGATGACGTCGACCTGATTCGGCAGGACGTACTCGAGACCGCGGAACGTGTACTCGTACCAGCCGTCGGCGGTCTCGACGTAGACGTGGTCGCCGACGCGGAGGTCGACGAGCCGGCCGAAGGGAGCGCCGTTGGCGTTGCGGTGCGCGGCGATCGCGAAGTTGCCGAGCTCGCCCGGCATCTGCGTGCCCGGGTAATGACCGACGCCCGTGCGGCGACTGTTCAGCACGTCGCGCACGTCGATGCCCTGGGCGATCGTGCGGGCGTAGTCGGTGCCGAAGCGCGGGACGATGAGCGTCGCGAAGGCCTCGTTGACCCCGCCCGGCTCGGAGCGCACCGGAGCGGAGTCGGGGCTCTGCCCCTCGTAGACGGGAGGCGGGGGCTCGGCGGGCTCGCCCGCCCCGCCGCGCTCGTCGCGCGACTGCTCGGCCCACTCCTGCTGCAGCTCGGTCGCCGCCTGCGTCTGCTCGCTGCCGACGATCACGTCATTGAGCCAGACGTACCAGCCGATGAAGAGCAGTACGAGAACCCCGACGGTGATGAGCAGCTCGCCGAGCACTCCGACGACGCTGAGGCGTCGGCGCGCACGCGGGCGCGTTCGAGTCTGCTCGGGCATGCGGTCATTGTAGGCGGCACGGTTAGACTGTCCCCCATGGCCCGTGGAACCACTCGCAACGCAGAGAACCCCGAGACCCCCAGCGGCAAGGATGCCCCCAACCCGGTCTGGTTCAAGCCCGTGATGTTCGGCTTCATGCTCGTCGGTCTGCTCTGGATCATCGTCTACTACCTGAGCCAGACCTCGTGGCCCGTGCCGTCCCTCGGCCCGTGGAACATCATGGTCGGCTTCGGGATCATGTTCATCGGATTCCTCATGACCACGCGCTGGCGGTAGCCGGCACCCTCCGTCGGCCCTCCGTTCACCGGCCGTTCATCCCCCGAAGAGGGGGTGGAACTACAGCGGTGTGACTATCCCCAGTGTGGAATCGCCTGTGGATAACTCTCGGCCCTAGATGAGGGCGAAGCGCGCGACCGTCGTCAGCACGAGGACGACGGCGAGCCCGATCAGCAGCGCTCGTTGCTTCTTCCGCTCGTCGACGCGCCGCGTGCGCACCATGATGAGCGCCGCGAGCGCCCCCACTATGAGGCCTCCGACGTGGGCCTGCCACGAGATCCCCGGCACCACGAAGCCGATCGCGAGGTTGATGCCGATGAGGACGACGAGCTGCATGCTCCGCCCGCCGAGTCGTCGCTGGATGATGAAGAACGCGCCGAGCATCCCGAAGATCGCCCCGGATGCCCCGACGACCGCTTGCGCCGGGGCGAGGTAGAGCACCGCGAGCGAGCCGCCGAAGGCGGAGAGCACGTACACGGCGAGGAACCGCGCCCGGCCGATGAGCCCCTCGAGGAGCGGGCCCAGGATGAAGAGCGAGTACATGTTGAACAGGATGTGGAACAGCGACCTCTCGCTGTGCACGAGCGCGGCGGTCAGCATCCGCCACGGCTCGGTCGGCGTGAGCGGCGGCCAGTAGAGCAGGAGCTGCGTGACGAACCCGCCGGTCACCTGCTGCAGCAGGAACACGGCGACCGTGATCGCGAGGATCGTGTAGGTCACGACGGGCGAGCGGGATCCGGGCCGGAAGGCGCGCGCGATCGCCGATCGCTGTTTCGGGGCGGATGCCCGTGCCGCGGCCGTGCACTCGGGGCAGTGCACCCCGACCGCTGCCGGGGTCTGGCACTCGCCGCAGATGACGCGGCCGCAGCGCTGGCAGCGCACGAAGCTCCGGCGGTCGCCGTGCCGGTAGCAGACGCTGACGCCCGCCTCCGGCGCGGGACCGCCGGAAGCCGCCTCGCTCATCAGACCTCGACGACCTCGATGCCCGTGATCACGACGTCGGTGAGGGGCTTGTCGCGGCCGTCGGTCGGGACGGCCTCGATCGCCTTGACGACGTCGCGCGAGGACTGGTCGGCGACGGCGCCGAAGATCGTGTGGTTGCCGTTGAGCCACGGGGTGGGGACCGTGGTGATGAAGACCTGCGAGCCGTTGGTGCCGCGGCCGCCGCGCTTGCCGGCGTTGGCCATGGCGAGGAGGAAGGGCTCGCTGAACTGCAGCTCGGGGTGGATCTCGTCGTCGAACTCGTAGCCGGGGCCGCCGATGCCCTGGCCGAGCGGATCGCCGCCCTGGAGCATGAAGTCCTTGATGATGCGGTGGAAGATGACGCCGTCGTAGAGCGGGTCGGTCGTCTTCTGGCCGGTCGCGGGATGGGTCCACTCGAGCTGGCCCGTCGCGAGGCCGACGAAGTTCGCGACGGTCTTGGGGGCGTGGTTGCCGTAGAGGTTGATCGTGATGTCGCCGAGCGAGGTGTGAACGGTGGCGACTGCGGTGTGGATCGACATGCCGTCATTCTTCCACGGTGCGCGCCGCGCGCTTCCTGAGCGTTACGTCTACGCGGGTTGGGGCCTCGGACCCGCAGTGCCAGGATGGGAGGCGCACGCTACCGATCGCACCCCTGGGAGGACCGCATGGAGCTGTCACGCAAGCGGCGCCGCGAGCTGAAGAAGCTGCGCGGCGCGGCCGAGAACGTCTGGAACGAGCAGCGCGAGGTGCTCGACCACGCGTCGAAGGTGCTGCGCGATGCGGGTCGGCAGGCGACGGTCGTCGCCCGCAAGGACGTCGCACCGCGGGTCCGCGACTCGTACGAGCGCCGGGTGCAGCCGGGCATCGACGCGAGCGTCGGCGCCGTCCGTCACGCGGCGCACGCCACGAAGTCGACCGTCACCGACGACATCCTGCCCGCGATCTCCGGAGCGCTCGGCTCGGCCGCCGCCGCCATCGAGGTCGCGCGCGACAAGCACCTGCGCGACGCGATCCGCACCGCGTCGCGGACGAGCAGCGAGATCGCCACGAAGGCCGGCCAGCGTCTCGGGCTCATCGAGGTCAAGCGCTCGCCCGGCCCCGGCACGTTCGTGCTCATCGGGCTCGGCGTGGTCGCGGCCGCCGCGATCGCCTACGCCGCCTGGCAGACCTTCCGCCCGGACGACGACCTCTGGGTCGAGGACGACCTCGACGACGACCTCGAGCCGGCCACGCCGGAGGAGACCTCGACGGCGATGTGAGCCGCCGCGCGACGCACGTCGCGCACCCGCACCACCGAAGGGCGCCCCACGTGGGCGCCCTTCGTCGTGCGGCGGGCGGCTCGCTCGCAACGCGGTCCGGCGCGGTCGGGCGCGGGCAGGCGCGGTCAGGCGCGGTCCGGCTCGGTCAGGCGCGGTCAGGCGCGGTGGAGCGCGGTCGGCATTCGGCACGTGAGCCGCCGCCCGTGGGATCCGCGCCGCCCGTGGGATCCGCGTCGACCGCGCGCCGCTCAGCAGGCTGCCGCGCGGCTCCTGCCCCCTCCGCTCCCCCAGGACCCTTCCAGAAGTACGGAACGGCCGAATCCGCTTCACCCTCTCCGTAGTTCTGGAAGGAGGCGCGAGGAAGGCGGTCGACTGACGCGACCACCGATCGCGATCCCCAGACTTCGATAAGTGCGGAGCGGCTGAGGGGCATTCACCCGTTCCGCACTTATCGAAGGGCGCTGCGGGAAGCTCAGTGACCGGCAGAGCGGAGCACCTGCGAAAGGCTTCGGTGTGCGACGCAGAACATCACGACCGCGCTCGTGTCGCGAAGCGGACAGCGCGCCGCATGAGCGGCGGCGCGCCAGGCCAGCTCAGCGGCGGCGCGCTAGGCAAACAACGTGGAGCCTAGGGGAATCGAACCCCTGACCTCCTGCTTGCAAAGCAGGCGCTCTACCAATTGAGCTAAGGCCCCGAACTGTGACAAGGGTAGCGAAGATGCCGCGCGAGACGAAAAAGGCCCCGTCTTCACGGGGCCCGATCGCGTGGGGATACGAGGACTTGAACCTCGGACCTCTTCGTTATCAGCGAAGCGCTCTAACCGCCTGAGCTATATCCCCGGGAGACCGGATATGACTGTACACGACCCGGTCACCTCACCCGAAATCGGCGAGGATGCGCGGCTCTCAGTTGTTCGTGAAGCCCACGAGCAGGCCGCCGGTGAACTTCACCGACAGGTTGTAGAGGAGCGCGCCGATGGCTCCGAGGGCGGTTCCGCCGACGACGTTGAGAACGCCGACGATGATCGCGAAGAGCATCACCTGGCCGAGCGACAGGATCGAGGCGAGGCTCGCCGCGTCGTCGCCGAGGATGTCCGCGAAGACCGAGTCGATGTCCTCGATGATGCCGATCGACTGCATGACGAGCCAGATGAAGAACGTCGCCACGACGAGCACGATCGCGCCGCACATCGCGATGAGGAACGACAGCTTCACCGCCGACCAGAAGTCGATGTAGACGAGCTTCAGGCGGACCTGCTTGGTGGGGGTGGAACGCTGCGACTTGCGCTGCAGCTTCTCGGCGACCGTGCTCACAGGGTGTCTTCCTTACTTCCCGGCCTCGGCCGCGGGCGCGGTCTCGGTTCCGTCGGTGGCGGAGTCGTTCTCGACCTCCGCCGTATCGGCGTCTGATTCTTCCAGGTTTCGCTCGCTGTTGCGTGCGATCGCGATGATGCGGTCGTCGTCATCCGGTCGGGCGAACACGACGCCCATCGTGTCGCGACCCTTCGCCGGCACCTCCGACACCGCCGAGCGCACGACCTTGCCGCCCGCGAGGACCACGAGCACCTCGTCGTCCTCCGCCACGATGATGCCGCCGGCGAGCCCGCCGCGATCGTCGTTGAGCTTGGCGACCTTGATGCCGAGTCCGCCGCGGCCCTGCACGCGGTACTGGTCGACAGCGGTGCGCTTGGCGTAGCCGCCCTCCGTGACGACGAACACGTAGCCGTCGTCGTGCACGACCGAGGCCGAGAGCAGGTGGTCATCGCCGCGGAAGCTCATGCCGCGCACGCCCGAGGTCGAGCGGCCCATCGGCCGCAGCGCCGAGTCGCTCGCCGTGAAGCGCACCGACATGCCGCCGCGCGAGATGAGAAGGATGTCGCTCTCCTCCTCCGCGAGCATCGCCGAGACGAGCTCGTCGCCGTCGCGCAGGTTGATCGCGATGATGCCGCCCGAGCGGTTCGTGTCGTACTCGGTGAGCGCGGTCTTCTTCACGAGGCCGTTGCGGGTCGCGAGGACGAGGAACTTCGCCGCCGAGTAGTCGCGGATGTCGAGGATCTGCGCGATCTCCTCCCCCGGCTGCAGGGCGAGGAGATTGGCGACGTGCTGGCCCTTCGCATCGCGACCGGCCTCCTGGATCTCGTACGTCTTCAGGCGGTAGACCCGGCCGGTCGTGGTGAAGAACAGCAGCCAATGGTGGGTCGTCGTGACGAAGAAGTGCTCGACGACGTCGTCGGCGCGCAGCTGCGCGCCCTTCACTCCCTTGCCGCCGCGATGCTGCGAGCGGTAGTTGTCGCTGCGCGTGCGCTTGATGTACCCGCCGCGGGTGACGGTGACGACCATCTCCTCCTCGGGGATCAGGTCCTCCACGCTCATGTCGCCGTCGAAGCCGAACATGATCTCGGTGCGGCGGTCGTCGCCGAACTTGTCGACGATCTCGGTGAGCTCGTCGGCGACGATCGAGCGCTGGCGCACCGGGCTCGCGAGGATCCCCTGGTAGTCGGCGATGAGCCGCTCGAGCTCCTCCGCCTGCTCCTGGATCTTCTGCCGCTCGAGCGCCGCGAGGCGGCGCAGCTGCAGGTTGAGGATGGCCGTGGCCTGCAGCTCGTCGACGGCGAGGAGCTGCATGAGCCCTTCGCGAGCCTCCTCCACCGTGGGCGAGCGACGGATCAGGGCGATGACCTCGTCGAGAGCATCCAGTGCCTTCAGGTAGCCGCGCAGGATGTGGGCGTCCGCCTCCGCCTTCTTCAGGCGGAAGGCGGTGCGCCGGACGATGACCTCGATCTGGTGCGACACCCAGTAGGTGATGAACCCGTCGATCGGCAGGGTGCGGGGCACCCCGTCGACGATCGCGAGCATGTTGGCGCCGAAGTTGTCCTGCAGCTGCGTGTGCTTGTAGAGGTTGTTGAGCACCACCTTCGCGACCGCGTCGCGCTTGAGCACGATCACGAGGCGCTGGCCGGTGCGGCCCGACGACTCGTCGCGGATGTCGGCGATGCCGCCGAGCTTGCCCTCCTTGACGAGGTCGGCGATCTTGATCGCCAGGTTGTCGGGGTTCACCTGGTACGGCAGCTCGGTGATGACGAGGCACGTGCGGTTCTGGATCTCCTCCACCGTCACGACCGCGCGCATCGTGATCGAGCCGCGGCCCGTGCGGTACGCGTCGTGGATGCCCTTGACGCCGAGGATCTGCGCGCCCGTGGGGAAGTCGGGGCCCTTCACGCGCTGCATGATCGCGTCGAGCAGCGTCTCGCGGTCGGCCTCGGGGTTCTCGAGGTGCCACAGGGCGGCCGAGGCGACCTCGCGGAGGTTGTGGGGCGGGATGTTCGTGGCCATGCCGACCGCGATGCCGACCGATCCGTTGACGAGCAGGTTCGGGAAGCGCGAGGGCAGGATCGCGGGCTCCTGCGTGCGCCCGTCGTAGTTGTCCTGGAAGTCGACGGTGTCCTCGTCGATGTCGCGGACCATCTCCATCGCGAGCGGCGCCATCTTCGTCTCGGTGTACCGAGGGGCGGCCGCGCCGTCGTTGCCGGGCGAGCCGAAGTTACCCTGGCCCGCGGCGAGCGGGTACCGCATCGACCACGGCTGCACGAGGCGCACGAGGGCGTCGTAGATCGCCGAGTCGCCGTGCGGGTGGAACTGGCCCATCACGTCGCCGACGACGCGCGAGCACTTCGAGAACGCCTTGTCGGGGCGGTAGCCGCCGTCTTACATCGCGTAGAGCACGCGGCGGTGCACGGGCTTGTGGCCGTCGCGAACGTCGGGCAGCGCGCGCCCGACGATGACGCTCATCGCGTAGTCGAGGTACGAGCGCTGCATCTCGAGCTGCAGGTCGACCTGATTGACGCGGCCTCCGGGGCCGGGGCTTACGTCGTCGACGTCGGTGATGTCGTCGGCCATGGTGTCAGTCCTTCAGGTTCGTGTCGTCGTGCGGGTCGGCAGAGCGGCGGTGCGGATGCTCGATCAGATGTCGAGGAACCGGACGTCCTTCGCGTTCTGCTGGATGAAGTGGCGCCGCGATTCGACGTCCTCGCCCATGAGGGTCGAGAAGACCGAGTCGGCGACCGCCGCATCCTCGAGCGTCACCTGCAGCAGGGTGCGCGTCTCCGGGTTCATGGTCGTGTCCCACAGCTCCTGGTGGTTCATCTCGCCGAGACCCTTGTAGCGCTGCACCCCGTTGTCCTTGGGGATGCGCTTGCCCGCGGCGACGCCGGCCTCGAGCAGCGCGTCGCGCTCGCGGTCGCTGTAGACGTACTCGTGCTCCGAGTTCGTCCACTTCAGGCGGTAGAGCGGAGGCTGCGCGAGGTACACGTAGCCGAGATCGATGAGCGGACGCATGTACCGGAACAGCAGCGTCAGCAGGAGCGTCGTGATGTGCTGGCCGTCGACGTCGGCATCGGCCATGAGCACGATCTTGTGGTACCGCACCTTGTCGGGGCTGAAGTCCTCGCCGATGCCCGCGCCGAACGCGGTGATCATGGCCTGGACCTCGGCGTTGCCGAGCGCGCGATCGAGGCGCGCCTTCTCGACGTTGAGGATCTTGCCGCGCAGCGGCAGGATCGCCTGCGTCTCGGGGTTGCGGCCCTGCACGGCCGAGCCGCCGGCCGAGTCGCCCTCGACGATGAAGATCTCGGAGAGCGACGGGTCCTTCGACTGGCAGTCCTTGAGCTTGCCGGGCATGCCGCCCGACTCGAGCAGGCCCTTGCGGCGGGTCTGCTCGCGCGCCTTGCGCGCGGCGAGGCGCGCGGCCGCCGCCTGCAGCGCCTTGCGGATGACGTCCTTCGCCTGGACGGGGTTGCGCTCGAACCAGTCGGAGAGGTGCTCGCCCGTGACCTTCTGCACGAACGACTTCGCCTCGGTGTTGCCGAGCTTGGTCTTCGTCTGGCCCTCGAACTGCGGCTCGCCGAGCTTGATCGAGATGACGGCGGTGAGGCCCTCGCGCACGTCGTCGCCGGAGAGGTTCTCGTCCTTCTCCTTGATGAGGCCCTTCTCGCGCGCGTAGCGGTTGACGAGCGTCGTGAGCGCCGCCCGGAACCCCTCCTCGTGCGTGCCGCCCTCGTGCGTGTTGATCGTGTTCGCGTAGGTGTGGACCGACTCGGAGTACGCGGTCGTCCACTGCATGGCGACCTCGAGGGCGATGCGGCGCTCGGTGTCCTCCGACTCGAAGCTGATGATCTCCGGGTGGACGACCTCGATCTTCTTCGCCGAGTTCAGGAACTCGACGTAGTCGACGAGGCCCTTCTCGTACAGGAACTCCTCGTGCCGCGGCGCCGTGCTGACGCCCTCGCCGGTGTCGGCGGTGTGGTCGGGCTGGCGCTCGTCAGTAATCGCGATGCGGAGGCCCTTGTTGAGGAAGGCCATCTGCTGGAAGCGGGTCCGGAGGGTGTCGTAGTCGAAGTCGACGGTCTCGAAGATGTCGTCGTTCGGCCAGAACGTGATCGTCGTGCCGTTCGAGGTCGAGGCCTCGCCCTTCGCGAGCGGGGCATCCGGCACGCCGTTCTGATAGCTCTGCCGGTAGACGTTGCCCTGACGACGGACCTCGACCTCGAGCTTCGTCGACAGCGCGTTGACGACCGAGCTGCCGACGCCGTGCAGGCCGCCGGAGACCGCGTAGCCGCCGCCGCCGAACTTGCCGCCCGCGTGGAGGATGGTCAGGACGACCTCGACGGTCGACTTCTTCTCGACCGGGTGGATGTCGACGGGGATGCCGCGACCGTTGTCGACGACGCGCACGCCGCCGTCGGCGAGGATCGTCACATCGATGGTGTCGCAGAAGCCGGCGAGGGCCTCATCGACGGAGTTGTCGACGATCTCGTACACGAGGTGGTGCAGACCGCGCGGGCCCGTCGAGCCGATGTACATGCCCGGACGCTTGCGGACCGCCTCGAGCCCTTCGAGAACCTGGATGTGGCTGGCGCCGTACGCCTCATCCGACGCAGGGGTTGAGGGGGTGGTGGCCATAGGGGATAGCGCTCCTGCCGAGTAGACCGATCGTGCTGGCACAGGCCGAAGAACAGGCCCCGCAGCGACGTGACAATCCTAGCAAAAATCCGGCCCTCAGCGGGCCTGTAACGCCCCTCAGGGGCGATTTCTCGCTACAGGCGGAGTGATTCGCTATCTCACCCGTAGGTATCGCGAGGGCCGCGCCCCGGAATCGACCGGGGGCCTCGTTTCCAGCTCGGCGCCCCGGGCCCGTCGAAGCGGATCGATGTCACGCCCGCGTCCGGGTAGCGCTTCAGGATCGAGGTCAGGATATCGGCCCGCATGAGCCGCAGCTGCGTCGCCCACGCGGTCGAATCGCACTGCACCGTGAGCACCTCCTCCTCGATGCCGACGGGCGTGGAGTGCGCGGCGGTGTCCTCCCCCACGAGCTCGGGCCACGAGAGCAGCAGCTCGCCCTTCGCGAGCGGCGAGGTCCAGCCCATGCGCGCGCTCATCGAGTCGATCACGTCGCCGAGACCCGAGGGGTCGCGTCCCTTCCCGAACGGCACGGATGCCCCCTTCGCGACCGTGGACCGCTTGCGGGCATCCCCCGATCGCTTCGCCGGGTCGCCCATGAGTCGGCGCAGTCGCAGGTACACGGCCGACGCCTCGGACTCGGGCTGCTCGCGCGCCGGCATCAGTCGTCGCCCTCCACGACCGCGCCCGCGGCGATGCGCACGGTCGTCGCGCGCAGCCGGTCGGGGACGTCCCCGCCCACCGCTGCCGTGATGAGGACCTGCTCGAACCCCTGCACCGCATCCGCGAGGCGCTCGCGGCGACCCTCGTCGAGCTCGGCGAAGACGTCGTCGAGGACGAGCACGGGGTCGCCGGCGACGGCGTCCGCGCGCAGCACGTGCGCCGAGGCGAGCTTGAGCGCGAGTGCGTACGACCAGCTCTCGCCGTGGCTCGCGTACCCGCGGGCCGGGAGCCCGTTGAGCTCGAGCACGAGATCGTCGCGGTGCGGGCCGACGAGCGTGACGGCGCGCTCGAGCTCGGCCCGGCGGCGCTCGGTGAGGACGGTGCGGAACCGCTCGCGCGTCGCCTCGGGGTCGAGCGGGGCATCCGCCGCCTCGTCGTCGAGATGCGGACCGGCCGCATCGCCGTCGATCGAGTGCTGCAGACCGAGCCGCGTGCGATGGTCATCGCCCGCGACCGCGCGATAGGCCTCCGCGACGTGCGGGCGGAGCGCCGTGACGAGCTGCCATCGGGCGACCATGAGCTCGGTGCCGAGGTCGACGAGGCGGTCGTCCCACACGTCGAGCGTCGTGAGCGCGTCGGCAGGGATGCGCGAGGCGCGTGCCGATTTCAGGAGCGTGTTGCGCTGCCGCAGCACCCTCTCGTAGTCGGAGATCACGCCGGCGAAGCGCGGATTGCGCTGCACGACGAGGGTGTCGAGGAAGGTGCGGCGGCCGCCGGGCTCGCCGCGCACGAGCGCGAGGTCCTCCGGGGCGAAGAGCACGCTCGAGAAGTAGCGCGGCAGCTCGCGGACGCGGATCGCCCCGCGATTGACCTGCGCCTTGTTGGCACCCGTTCGGTTGAGCTGGATCTCGATCACGAGCGCGCGATCGTCGTGCTGCACGCGGAGGCGCACGATCGCCGACTCGGCGCCGAAGCGGATGAGCGCCTGATCGGTCGAGACGCGGTGGCTCGAGACCGTGCTCGCGTAGCCGATCGCCTCGACGAGGTTCGTCTTGCCCTGGCCGTTGCGGCCGACGAACAGGACGGGACCCGGGGCGAGCTCGACCTCGGCGCGCGCGTAGTTGCGGAAGTCCGCGAGCGAGAGGTGGGTGACGTGCACGCCGGCGGCGCTAGCGCAGCAGCAGGTTGGGCTGCAGCAGGTAGCGGTAGTTGTCGGCGCCCGGCTGGTCCTTCGACGACTGGCTCGTGATGAGCACGGGGCCGGGCTTGTTCGGGTTGTCGGTCTTCGTGAACGAGATGCGCACGAACTCGCTGTGCACCGCGGCGAGGCCGTCGATGAGGAACTGCGGCTTGAGCGAGACGACCGTGTCGCCGCCGACCAGGTGCGCGTCGATCGTCTCGGAGGCCTGCGCGTTCTCGCTGCCGATCGCCTCGAGGGTGAGACCGTCGACTGAGAAGCTGTAGCGCAGCGCCGCGTCGCGCTCGAGTACGAGGGCCACACGACGAGTGGCCTCGATGAGCTCGGCGGTGTTCATGACCGCGTAGTTGTCGACCGTCTCGGGGAAGAGCCGCTTGACGGGCGGGAAGTTGCCCTTGATGAGCAGCGAGGTGACGGTCTTCTTGTCGGCCGAGAAGGCGATGAGCTCGCGGTCTCCGCCCGTGACGATCGTGACCTCGATCTGCGCGGAGTGGCCGAAGATCTTGCCGAGCTCGGAGAGCGTGCGTGCCGGGACGAGAGCGGTGACGCCCTCGGCGACGGCGGAGGACTCCCAGTCGATCTCGCGCACGGCGACGCGGTAGCGGTCGGTCGCGACGAGCGAGAGGCGGTTCTCGGCGATCTCGAGCTGGACACCGGTGATGACCGGGGTCACGTCGTCGCGCGAGGCGGCGACCGAGACCTGGCCGACGGCGTCGGAGAACGCGTCGCCGGGAAGGACGCCGGCGGGGCCGTCGACGACGGGCAGGCTCGGGTACTCCTCGACCGGCATGCTCGAGAGCGTGAAGCGCGCCGAGCCGCAGCGGACGGCGATCTTGTTGTCCTCCGTCGTGAACTGCACGGGGGCGTTGGGCAGCCGCGAGGCGATCTCCGAGAGAAGGCGGCCGGAGACGAGGACGGTCCCGTCCTCCTCGATGTCGGCGGTGATCGCCGTCTGGGCCGAGACCTCGTAGTCGAACGACGAGAGCGTGAGCGTGTCGCCCTCGGCCCGCAGCAGGACTCCGCTGAGGATCGGGAGGGTGGTGCGCTGTGGGAGCAGTTTCACGGCGAACGACACGGCATCGGCGAAGACGTCGCGATTGACCTGGAACTTCACGGGCTCCCTCTCGGTCGTGAGTGCTGCGGATGCTGCTGCCCCGGTGGCGGGGGCTTCAATACTGGCACAGCGCCGATGCGGCGCGAACTGCGCGGATTCCTGTCGTTCGGGCCCAGGAAGGGTTATCACCCTCGCTCATTCATTGAAGAGAAGGATTAACATCGTTAACCGCTGTGCACAGTGTGGATAACTCGGTGGGAAACCCGTAATCAGGCTGAACCACATTCGTGTGATTTGTGGAGGATCGGGGCTCGAGGTCGTGAAGCGCCGGGGAGCGATTCGCGCGGTCGATCTCCTCCGCTCACACGTCTCCCGCGGCCATCCACAATCCGTACCGGCGTGTCAGCAGAGTTATCCACAGGCTCTCCCCAGTGTGCGAAAACCCCTCTGAACCTGGCAGGAAGCTGTGGGAGGCGACAAGAACGGCCCGGGCGAGAGCCCGGGCCGCATCCCGAATCGCCCGAAACAGGCGGAAGTCGTGGGAGGCGTCAGCCGTAGCGGTGGTTCTGCTTGATGCGGCTCGTGAGCTCGGTGACCTGGTTGTAGATCGAGCGGCGCTCCTTCATGAGCTCGCTGATCTTCTTGTTCGCGTACATGACGGTGGTGTGGTCGCGGTTGCCGAACAGCTGCCCGATCTTCGGCAGCGAGAGGTTCGTGAGCTCGCGGCACAGGTACATCGCGATCTGACGCGCCGTGGCGACCGCTTGCGACCGGGAGGAGCCGTACAGGTCGTCGACCGTGAGCTTGAAGTAGGCCGCGGTGTGATTGATGATGTCGACCGGTGCGATGACGTTGTCCTCGTCGAGCGTGATGAGGTCCTTCAGCACGGTCTGCACGAGCTGCATGTCGACGGGCGTGCGGTTCAGGTTCGCGAACGCCGTGACGCGGATGAGCGTGCCCTCGAGCTCGCGGATGTTGCTGGACACCTTCGAGGCGATGTACTCGAGCACGTCGTCGCGCACCTGGAGCTTGTCGTTCTGCGCCTTCTTGCGGAGGATCGCGATGCGCGTCTCGAGATCGGGCGCCTGCACATCGGTGATGAGGCCCCACTCGAAGCGGCTGCGCATGCGGTCTTCGAAACCGGTCAGGTGCTTCGGCGGCAGGTCGCTCGTGATCACGACCTGCTTGTTGTGGTCGTGGAGCGTATTGAAGGTGTGGAAGAAGGCCTCCTGCGTCGAGTCCTTCCCCTGCAGGAACTGGATGTCGTCGATCAGCAGGATGTCGATCTCGCGGTAGCGCGACTGGAACAGGCTCGCCCGGTTGTTCGCGATCGAGTTGATGAAGTCGTTCGTGAACTCCTCGGAGCTCACGTAGCGAACCCGGATGCCCGGATACAGGCTCTCGGCGTAGTGCCCGATCGCGTGGAGGAGGTGCGTCTTGCCGAGCCCGGACTCGCCGTAGACGAACAGCGGGTTGTAGGCCTTCGCGGGCGCTTCGGCGACGGCGACGGCTGCGGCGTGCGCAAAGCGGTTCGAGCCACCGATGACGAAGTTGTCGAAGCTGTACTTAGGGTTCAGCCGGCTGTCGCTGCGGCGATCGCTCGCGTTGACCGGTGTCGAGGTCTGCGGCTGCTCGATGTACGGGGTCGGCTCGATCTTCTCGACGGGGGCGTCGAAGCCGTCGTTCTGGATCTCGGGGTTCACGACGATCGCGAAGCTCGTCACGGTCTCGCCGGCGACGCTCGAGAGGGCATTGAGAAGGGGCAGACGGATGCGCTGCTCGAGCATCCCGCGCGTCAGCTCGTTCGGCACCTCCAGATAGAGGGTGCCCGCCATGATGCCGCGCGGCTCGACGAGGTTGATGAACCCGTGCAGCTGGGGCGTGATGCGCTCGTCGGCGGTGAGGACGCCCTGCACCGAGTTCCACAGCTCGACGGTGGAATCGGACTCATCCGTCATCGCTGGACTCCTCGGGGGTGGGTGGCACCGGTTTCAGCGGCAGCACGGTTCGCCGCGGCGCGCCATAGCCCCCCACTGTAGACGGGAGCGGCGCGTCGTTACCAATGGTCCGGGAGGGGACTGGTGATAATGCACGACCGGCTCCTTGCGGTTTGACCGGGGGCCTCCGTCACCGTACTGTTAACCGGTTGACTTCTGTCCGGGTCGATCTGCGATGTCCGGGCACCGCCCGTCGCCGCCGCCCTGTCGCGGCCGAGGAGAATAAGCATGAGCAAGCGCACGTTCCAGCCCAACAACCGCCGTCGCGCCAAGGTGCACGGCTTCCGCCTGCGCATGCGCACTCGCGCCGGCCGCGCCATCCTGGCCGCGCGTCGCCGCAAGGGTCGCACCGAGCTCTCGGCCTAAGACTCTCGGTGCTCGGCCGGGCCCACCGGGTCACGCACCCGGACGACTTTCGCGCCGCAGTGCGAAAAGGTCGTCGCGCCACTGCCGAGCACGCCGTGTTCCACCGACTGCGCTCCCCATCTGCTGACGGACCCCGATTCGGGGTCATCGTCTCCAAGCAGGTCGGGAGCGCTGTCGTTCGCAACCGGGTCCGCCGCCGCATCCAGGCCGTGTGCGCGGCGGCGATCGACGAGATCCCCGTCCCGCCGACGGATCTCATCGTCATCCGGGCGCTCCCAGGAGCCGGTGAGATCGACTGGGATACCCTGCGGGCGGAGATCGACGGCGGCGTTCGACGGGTGGTGACGGCATGACGGTGCTGCGCAGCACTGCTCTTCAGACCCTCGTGCTCCTGCCGCGGAACGCGGTGATCGCTGTTCTGCGGGTGTACCGGGCGATCATCTCCCCCCTGTACGGCGACGTCTGCCGCTACTACCCGAGCTGCTCGGCCTACGCACTCGGCGCGGTGCAGGAGCACGGCGTCGCCCGCGGCGGCTGGCTCGCCACCCGCCGACTCGCCCGCTGCCATCCGTGGGCCGAGGGCGGCATCGACGATGTACCCGTCCACGAGCACTTCCCCTACCGCCGCACGCGGCTCGGCTTCGTGGCCACTCAGAGAAAGGGATAATTCCCGTCATGGACTTCTTCAGCCTCATCCTGTGGCCCATCAAGTGGGTCATCGAGGCGATCCTGGTCGGCTGGCACTCGCTGCTCATGCTCGCGGGCATGGACGCCGCCTCGGGTGTGACCTGGGTGCTGTCGATCACGGGTCTCGTGCTCGTCATCCGCGCCCTGCTCATCCCGGTGTTCGTCCGGCAGATCAAGAGCCAGCGGCGGATGATGGAGATCGCGCCGCAGCTCAAGAAGATCCAGGACAAGTACAAGGGCAAGCGCGACCAGTTCTCGCGCGAGGCCATGTCGCGCGAGACCATGGAGCTGTACAAGCGCACGGGCACCAACCCACTGTCGTCGTGCCTGCCGCTCCTGCTCCAGATGCCGATCTTCCTCAGCCTCTTCTACGTGCTGAGTGACGCCTACGCCGGCAAGCCGGGTGTGGGTCTGCTCAACGAGGGGCTCTCGCGCCAGTTCGGTGAGGCGGAGCTCCTCGGGCTCGCTCCCCTGGGCTCGTCGATGGTCACCTCCGATGGCAACGTGTGGGTCATCGTCATTGCGTCGATCCTCGTCGTGCTCATGACGGCGTCGCAGTTCATCACGCAGCTGCAGATCATGTCGAAGAACCAGTCGCCGGAGATGAAGGCGTCTCCGATGTACAAGCAGCAGCGCATCCTGCTGTACCTGCTCCCCCTCGTGTTCGCGTTCTCGGGCTTCGCCTTCCCGCTCGGCGTGATGTTCTACTGGTTCGTCTCGAACCTCTGGACGATGGTGCAGCAGTTCATCGTCATCCGGAACATGCCGACGCCCGGCTCGGAGGCCGCGCTCGCCCGCGAGGCCCGCCTCGCGAAGAAGCGCCAGCGCCGCGGCCTCCCGACGATCGTCGAGGACGCCCCGGAACCCGCGGCCGAGGAGCCCAAGAAGACCCAGCGCCAGCAGCCGGTCGGCAAGAACCGCGCCAAGAAGAAGACGGGGAAGTGACCATGACCGATGTGAGCGAGCAGGAGGCCACCCAGGCCGAGCCCAGCGCGCAGGCGCTGATCGACGAGGGCGATGCCGCCGCCGACTACCTCGAGGAGCTCCTCGACCTCGCCGACCTCGACGGCGACCTCGAGATCGAGTCGCGCGCGGGTCGCGTCTACCTCTCGGTCGAATCCGAGAGCCCGGATGACCTGCGCCTGCTCTCGAAGCCCGACGTCGTCTCTGCGCTCCAGGAGCTCACGCGCCTCGCGGTGCACGCGCGCACCGGCGAGTTCTCGCGCCTCATCCTCGACATCGGCGGTTCGCGGGATGCGCGCGCACAGGAGCTCTCCCTCCTCGTCGACCGTGCCGTCGAGCGCCTCGAGGCGGGCGCCTCGTCCGCCGCCCTCCCCCCGATGTCGAGCTATGAGCGCAAGCTCGTGCACGATCTCGTCGCCGAGCGCGGCTTCACCTCGGAGTCCGAGGGCGAGGGCGCCGACCGTCACACGGTCATCCGCCGCGCCTGACGCACCCCGTTTCACGTGAAACATTCCGAGGACGCCTCTCCCCCGGCGGACGCAGCGTTCGCCCCGTCACCCCACGACCCCGACGACAGGGCGACCGAGGCGAGCAGCGGGCTCGCGGGGCTCGAGCCCGAGCCCGCCGGCGCGGCGGTCCTCTTCGGCGATCGCGTCGAGATCGCGCGCCGGTTCACTCGCGACCTCGCCGAGCATGGCGAGACGCTCGGCCTCATCGGACCGCTCGAGCCGCCGCGCCTGTGGACGCGCCACGTGCTCAACTCGGCCGTCCTCGCACCCCTCATCCACGAGGGCGCCCGGGTCGGCGACATCGGGAGCGGCGCCGGCCTGCCCGGGCTCGTGCTCGCGATCGCGAGACCGGATGCCCGCTTTATCCTCATCGAGCCGATGGAGCGCCGCTGCGACTGGCTTCGCGCCGAGTCCGATCGCCTCGGTCTCGAGAACGTCACGGTCCTCCGCGCCCGGGCCGAGGAGGCCTTCTCCGTCGCGCCGCTCGACCAGGTGACCGCTCGCGCTGTGAGCGCCCTGCGCACGCTCATCCCCCTCGCGGCGCCGCTCCTCCGTCGCGGCGGCGAGCTCATCCTGCTCAAGGGTGCGAAGGTCCACGACGAGATCGACGCCGCCCGGAAGCAGATCGCGAAGCACCGTCTCTCGGGCATCGAGGTGCTCGAGCTCGGCACGGGAGTCGTGCCCGAAGCCACGCGCGTCTTTCGGGCTACAGTGGACGCAGCGTCCTGAGCCCCTCGGTTCGGCCGCATACGGCGGGCGTCGATTCGACGCCCGTTTCACGTGAAACATCGATTCGGGAGGCTCTCCGATGACTGCGGGCAGCAGCTACGACGAGTCCACTCCCCTCGCGCGGGAGATCGCGGACATCACCCGTCGCCGCATGGCTCTGCAGCAGAAGGACCTCCCCCTCCCCTCCGCTCCGCGCGTCTTCACGGTCTCGAACCAGAAGGGCGGCGTCGGGAAGACGACGACCACCGTCAACCTGGCGGCAGCGCTCGCACGCTCTGGCGCCCGAGTGCTCGTCATCGACCTGGACCCTCAGGGCAACGCCTCGACCGCTCTCGGCGTCGAGCACCGCGCCGACACCCCGAGCGTGTACGACGTCATCGTGGGCGAGGCGGAGATGGACGACGTCGTCCAGAAGAGCCCGGAGTTCGACCACCTCTACTGCGTGCCCGCCACCATCCACCTCGCCGGCGCCGAGATCGAGCTCGTGTCGCTCGTGGCGCGCGAGCAGCGCCTCCGCACAGCCCTCGACACCTACCTGCAGGAGGTCGACGAGCCCGTCCACTACGTGTTCATCGACTGCCCGCCGTCGCTCGGACTGCTGACGATCAACGCCTTCGTCGCCGCGCGCGAGGTGCTGATCCCCATCCAGTGCGAGTACTACGCGCTCGAGGGGCTCAGTCAGCTGCTCAACTCGATCAAGCTCATCGAGAAGCACCTCAACCCCGACCTCCGCGTGTCGACGATCCTCATGACGATGTACGACGGCCGCACCAATCTCGCGCAGCAGGTCGTCGCCGACGTCCGCGAGCACTTCCCGGATCTCGTGCTCTCCACGCTCATCCCCCGATCGGTGCGGATCAGCGAGGCTCCGTCGTTCGGGCAGAGCGTCATCAGCTACGACCAGTCCTCCGCCGGCTCGCTCTCGTACCTCGAGGCCGCTGCGGAGATCGCTCAGAGAGGGGCGGGGCAGTAATGGCCACCAAGCGCACAGGACTCGGGCGCGGCATCGGCGCGCTCATCCCCATGAGCGACGGCGATCGCGACCGCCCCGTCGACGTCTTCTTCCCGCCGGCGCCCGACGCGACCGAGCTCGCGGCCGTTCCCGGTGCCCGTCTGGCCGCGATCGCCCCGAGCGACATCGTCCCGAACCCGCAGCAGCCGCGCACCGAGTTCCGCGAGGAGGAGCTCTCCGAGCTCGTGCACTCCGTGCGCGAGTTCGGGGTGCTGCAGCCCATCGTCGTCCGCGAGCGCGCGGGCGCAGGACAGGGCGAGCCGCAGTACGAGCTCATCATGGGCGAGCGCCGGCTCCGAGCATCCACTCTCGCCGGCCTTGAGACGATCCCCGCGATCGTGCGCAACACGGCCGATGAGGACATGCTGCGGGATGCCCTGCTCGAGAATCTTCACCGCGCTCAGCTGAACCCGCTCGAAGAGGCGAGCGCCTACCAGCAGCTGCTCGAGGACTTCGGCATCACGCAGGAGCGCCTCGCCGAGCGCCTCGGCCGTTCACGCCCGCAGATCAGCAACACCCTGCGTCTGCTGCGCCTGCCCGAGGCCGTCCAGGCGCGGGTCGCGGCAGGGGTGCTCAGCGCGGGCCACGCGCGCGCGATCCTCTCCACGAACGAGCCCGAGCTCATGCAGCGCCTCGCCGACAAGATCGTCAATGAGGAGCTCTCGGTGCGTCAGGCGGAGGCGGCCGCGCAGCTGCTGAGCGGCGCGGCAGGCACGCGCAAGCAAAAGAAGCCGGCTCCCGGCGGGCGGCAGGCCCAGCTCGCCGAGATCGCCGAGCGTCTCGGCGACCGACTCGACACGCGCGTGAGCATCTCGCTGGGGTCGAAGAAGGGCTCGATCGTCATCGATTTCGCGACGATCGGCGACCTCAATCGCATCCTCGGCGAGCTCGGCGACGACGGCTTCCGCTAGATCGCCGAGGTCACTGATCGGGTCATAAACCTGCTCTGATCAGGAGTTTCGTGACCCAACTTCGTCGCGGATGGCGGCCTGAGCCAGCTCGGCGTACACCCAGCCCACATCGTGCCCGGCGGCCTCGAGGGCGAGGGCGATCGTCGACGTCTCGGTGAGCCCCGGCATGACGCTCGCCTCGAGGAACCACGGCGTGCCGGCGCCGTCGACGATGAGGTCGATGCGGCTGAGGTGACGGAGCCCGAGGGCCTGGTGCGCCGCGAGCGCGATCCCGGTCGCGCGCTCGGCGACGTCGTCGGCGATGCGCGCGGGCGCGTAGAAGCGGGTCTCCCCCGCGTTGTAGCGCGCCTCGAAGTCGTAGACGCCCGAGAGCGGCTCGATCTCGACCGCGGGGAGGGCGACGGGGCCGTCTCCGGTGTCGATGACGCCGATCGCGATCTCGGTGCCGCGGATGCGCTCCTCGATGATCGCGACGTCGCAGTACGTGTACGCCTGCACCATCGCGCGTCGCAGCTCGTCGTCGCTGCTCACGAGGCTCACGCCCTGCGCCGAGCCGCCCTGCGCCGGCTTGACCGCGAGCTCGCCGGGCAGCTCGCCGCGCACGACCGCGAGGACGCTCTCGGCGCCGAGCTCGCGGAAGGCGTCGCGCGTGAGGGTGATCGAGTGCGGCGTCGGGGCTCCCGCGCGCTCGACGAGGGTCTTCGCCGCCGGCTTGTCCCACGCGAGGCGCGTCGCCGAGGCGCGCGAGCCCACGTAGGGCACGCCGAGGAACTCCAGGAGGCTGCGCAGCGCGCCATCCTCGCCGCTCGCGCCGTGCAGCGCGGGCCAGACGACATCCGGTCGGTCGGCCAGGAGTGCGGGCAGGAGGGTCGCGTCGGGGTCGCGCAGCTCGACCTGCAGGCCGTGCGAGGCGAGCGCGTCGGCGACGCGGCGCCCCGAGCGGAGCGAGATGTCGCGCTCGTGCGAGATTCCGCCCGCGAGGACGACGACGCGCTGCGCCGGGGGATCGGTGGGGGTTCGGCTCATGCGATCGGGTTCATCCCAGGTTCGGCGGCGGGCTGATGACGTGCGGCTCGGGCAGGACGAGCTCGACGGGACCCGTGGGGTGGAAGGTCGACAGGAGCTCCTGCTCGCCGCGGACGACGCTCGCGAGGCGTCGGATGCCCTCGCGGATCTCGTGCGGCGTCGGGTAGCAGTACGACAGGCGCAGGTTCGCGCGGCCCGAGCCGTCGGCGAAGAACGCCGTTCCGGGCGTGTAGGCGACGAGCTCCTTGACCGCGCGGGGCAGCATGGCCTTCGCATCGAGGCCCTCGGGCAGGGTGACCCACACGTAGAAGCCCCCGTTGGGGTTCGTCCACTCCAGATCGGGCAGGTAGTGCTCGAGAGCGTCGATCAGGGCATCCCGCCGCTCGCGATAGAGGCCGCGGAAGGTGTCGATCTGGCCCTTCCAGTCGGCGTTCGCGAGGTAGTCGCTCACGACGAGCTCGTTCACGGCGCTCGGCGAGAGGATCGCCGACTCGGCCGCGAGGACGAGCTTCTCGCGGATGGCGTGCGGCGCGAGCGCCCACCCGATCCGGAAGCCGGGCGCGAGCGTCTTCGAGAACGAGCCGAGGTACACGATGCCGTCGGTCTCGACCGAGCGCATGGCGTGCGGGGCCGGGCGATCGAACCAGAGCAACCCGTAAGGGTTGTCCTCGACGATCAGGACGCCCTCGCGGCGCGCGATCTCGATGATCTCGAGCCGGCGCTCCCAGCTCAGCGTGACGCCGGCCGGGTTGTGGAAGTTCGGGATCAGGTAGAGGAACTTGATGCTGCGGCCCGCGGCCCGCAGCGACGCGATGCGCTCGACGAGCGCGGCGGGGATCATGCCGTCCGCATCCATCGCGATGTGCGAGACCTCGGCCTGGTACGAGCGGAAGATGCCCATCGCGCCGACGTACGAGGGCGACTCGGCGAGCACGACATCGCCCGAGTCGAGGAAGAGCTTCGCGATGAGGTCGAGCGCCTGCTGCGAGCCCGTCGTGACGACGACGTCGTCGACGCCGGCGCGCACCCCCTCGAGCGCCATGATCTCGAGGATGTGCTCGCGCAGCTCGGGCGTGCCCTGCCCCGACCCGTACTGGAGGGCGCGGGCGCCCTGGTCGCGCATGACGCGCTCCATCGAGCTGCGGATGCTCTCCAGGGGCAGCGCGCTCACGAAGGGCATCCCGCCCGCGAGCGAGACCACCTCGGGGCGCGAGGCGACGGCGAAGAGGGCGCGGACCTCGGAGGCGCTCAGGCCAGCGGTGCGGTCGGCGTAGAGGCCGTACCAGGGGTCGAGATTGGTTCCTTCGCGGGGAATCACGCCGTTTCACCACCCATCACGCGGCTGCCCGATGCGGCAGTGCCTTCCAGGATACGGCCGGAACGACGAACGGCCCGCCCCGGAGGGCGGGCCGCTCGTCGCATCCCGAACGGGCGGATGCCCGTGGCGAGGAGGCGACTACGCCAGGAACTCGGCCAGATCGGCCTCGAGAGCCGGCTTCGGCTTGGCGCCGATGACGGTCTTGACGACCTCGCCGCCCTTGAACACCTTCATCGCGGGGATCGAGGTGATCTGGTACTTCATGGCCGTCTGCGGGTTGTCGTCGACGTTGAGCTTGACGATGTCGATCTTGTCGGCGTTCTCGGTCGCGATCGCGTCGAGGATCGGCGAGACGGCGCGGCAGGGGCCGCACCACTCGGCCCAGAAGTCGACCATGATCGTCTTCTCGCTGTTGAGGACCTCGGCCTCGAAGGTGGCGTCGGTGACGTCGCGCGTGCTCATGAGTGTCTCCTTGGAGTCGGTGGTTCGACGGATCAGGCGGTCGCCGACGCGGTCTCGCGCGCGGCGTCGTGCAGGGTCTCGAGGTAGTGCTGGGCGTCGAGCGCCGCGACCGTGCCGCTGCCCGCGGCCGTGATGGCCTGGCGGTAGGTCGGGTCGACGACGTCGCCGGCGGCGAAGACGCCCTCGACGCTCGTGCGCGACGAGCGGCCCTCGACGGCGATCGTGCCGTGCTCGTTCAGGTCGAGGATGCCGTGCACGAGGTGCGTGCGCGGGTCGGCGCCGATCGCGATGAAGAGGCCCGAGACGTCGAGCGTCGTCTCCTCCCCCGTGACGGTGTCGACGAGGCCGACGCCCGTGACGAGGTCGGAGCCGTAGATGTGCTCGACCGTCTTGTTGAAGACGAACTCGATCTTCGGGTCGTTCTTCGCGCGGTCCTGCATGGCGGCCGAGGCGCGGAGGGTCTCGCTGCGGTGGATGACGTAGACCTTGTCGGCGAAGCGCGTGAGGAAGGTCGCCTCCTCCATCGCCGAGTCGCCGCCGCCGACGACCGCGACGGTCTTCTGGCGGAAGAAGGCGCCATCGCACGTGGCGCACCACGAGACGCCGTAGCCGCTCAGGCGCTCCTCGTCGGCGATGCCGAGCTTGCGGTACGCCGAGCCGGTGGCGAAGATCACGGCGTGCGCCTCGTGGCGGTCGCCGTTGCCGAGGGTGACCGACTTGACGGGGCCCTCGAGCTCGAGCGACACGACGTCGTCGTAGACGATCTCGGCGCCGAAGCGCTCGGCCTGCTGCTGCATCTTGACCATGAGGTCGGGGCCCATGACGCCCTCGGGGAAGCCGGGGAAGTTCTCGACCTCGGTCGTCTTCATGAGCTCGCCGCCGAACTCGACCGAGCTCGCGATGACGAGCGGCTCGAGGTTGGCCCGCGCGGCGTAGATGGCGGCGGTGTAGCCCGCCGGGCCGGAGCCGATGATGATGACGTGGCGCATGTCGTTCCTCACGAGGTGGGTGCCGGGCGGGTGCCGCTCCGACACGGGTGACAACCCATCCTAGGTCGGGGGTATTCCGGCGGTCGGCGCGTCCACCGGCCGTTCACCTGCACCGTCAGCGCCCAAGTCGACCGCGCACGAGCGCGAGCGTGCTGAGCGCCTCCGGCACGCGCATCGCGAGAAGCGCGCCGCCGTACGCGAGGATCATCGGCACGGCGATCGCGACGATGCTCACGACCGCTCCCCCGACGGAGGCGCGCGCGAAGCCGTCTCCGACGAGGCCGCCGCCGAGCGTGCCCAGGGCCGTGCCGACGCCGAGGCCGATGAGCAGGGCGGGAACGGCGGCGACGACGAACTGCGTCATGCGTCGCGCGATGAGCGGAGCATCCAGGCCCCCCAGCCGTCGGCGGAGGACGATGCCGCCGAGCACCATCTGGAAGGCCCCCGCTGCCGAGGTCACGATGCCGAGGCCGGGCACGATCCACGCGGTCGGCAGGAGCGAGCACAGCAGCGCGCCCGTGATGAAGAACGCCGTGTGCGCCGCCTGCAGCCAGAACGCCGTGCGGGTGTCGTCGAGGGCGTAGAACACGCGCTGCATGACGAAGTACACGCTGAACGGCACGAGCCCGACGACGAAGGCGATGAGCACGGTCGCGATCTGATCGACGGCGTTCTCCGCGAAGATGCGCGCGAAGGGCACCGCGACGGCGATGAGGCCGATCGTCGCGAGCGTCATGAGCAGGCTCGTGATGCGGATCGCCTCGGTCGTGTCGATGCGCACCGCGTCGAGATCCTTGTCGCGCGCGTGGGCGCTCATGCGGGTCAGGTAGGCGGTCACGAGCGAGACGACGACGACCGAGTGCGGGAGCATGAACAGGAGCCACGCCGTCCGCATGACCATGAGCGAGGCGTCGTCGGCGGTCGCGGCCTCGGAGGCGACGCGCGTCTGCACGATGCCGCCGATCTGCATCACGACGATCATCGCGAAGATCCAGCCGGCTGCGCGGCCGGTCGCGCCGAGGCCGACCCCGCGCCACGTGAACTCGGGGCGGTAGCGCAGGCCCGCCCGCCGCCAGAAGAGCACGAGCACGAGCGCCTGGGCTGCGACGCCGAGGGTCGCCGACCCGCCGAGCACCGCGATCATCTCCGGCGTCCAGGCGGATGCCCGGGTGACGTCGGCGTCGAACATCGCGCCGAAGACGATGAGGCCGGCGATCGCGACCACGTTGTTGATCGCGGGCGCCCACGTGAACGGCCCGAATACGCGGCGCGCGTTGAGCACCTCGCCGAAGAGCGTGTACAGCGCGTAGAAGAGCACCTGCGGCAGGCACCAGTAGGCGAAGGCCGTCGCGAGGGCGATCTCCTCCCCCGTGAAGCCGCGCCCGCCGCCGTCGGAGGAGGCGGCGTAGAGCGAGACGAGGAGCGGCGCGGCGAGGGTCGCGACGACGGCCGCGCCCAGGAACACGACGAGCCCGAGGGTCACGAGCCGGTTGATGAAGCGCTCGCCGCCGTCGTCGTGCACGCTCGCCCGTACGATCTGCGGCACGAGCACGGCGCTCAGGACGCCGCCCGCGACGATCGCGTAGATGTTGTTGGGCAGCTGATTGGCGAGGGCGAAGGTGTTGGCGCCCGAGCCGAGCGCGCCGATCGTCTGCGTGAGCATGACGGCGCTCACGAAGCCGAGCAGGCGCGAGACGATCGTGCCCGAGGCGAGCACGAGGCTCGCGCGTCCGATTCCGCCCGAGCGGTCGTCGGGCAGGTCGCCGGGGGCGCCGGGGCGGGGCTCGTCGGTCACGCCGTCTCCTCCTCGCCGCGCTGCGCGCGCACCCGGCGTCGCATCCGCCGGCGGCGGATGTCGCGCGAGAGCCCGAAGGCGAGCAGCCCTCCCACGAGCACCGCCATGACGACGATCGCCGCGGTCTCCCACCCTGCCTGGAGATTGAGCAGAACGCTCGTCGACTGGCCGACGGGGCGGTCGGCGGCGTCGATGAGCGACACCGTGATGGGCACCTCGCCGTTGGTGAGCGACTGCACAGGCACGAGCGCGCGCGTCTGCGACTGCGGCTCGACGATCGTCTCGACGCGCCGGTCCTCCACGCGGAGTCGTCCGGTGGCGCTGTCGACCTGCACGAAGACCCGGATCGCCACGTCGAGCGCGTTCTGCACCGTCACGGGGAGCGATGTGCGGTCGGAGAGGAGCGTGATCGTGCTGCCCTCGACGATCTGGACCCCCGCCCGCAGCTCCTGCGAGGCCTCCACGAACCGGGTCGCGGCCTCGCCCGCCTCCTCGTCCCAGCCGAGCGACAGGGCGCCGAGCAGCTCGAGCCTCCGCTCGTCGGTAATGAGCGCGGGCTCGACGGCCACCTCGGCGAACGCGCGATCGGCGGCCTCGGCGTCGAGCATCCGCCCGACGTCGATGAGCCGCTCCTCCGCGATCGCGGCGTCGACGACGCCGACCTCGGGGCCGGATGCGGCGCTCGCGGCCGCGAGGCCGCCTCCGCGCGCCCACGGCAGCGCCTCGATCGCGCCCAGGAGGTCGAGCAGGCGCAGCGAGTTGCCCAGCCGGTCGCGGCTCAGGGTGAAGAAGGGCACGACCGCGGCGTCGGAGGCGCTCGAGGCCGCGATGAGGGCGGAGACCCGCGCGGTCGCGCTCTGCCACTCCTGCTCGGTCGTCGCGGCGACGGCGTCGCGCGCGGCGCGGGAGAGCGCGTCGTCGCTGCGCAGCACCTTCAGGTCGCCGACCCGGGCGACGAGGCCGGTGCCGCCGTCGAGGTTGGTGCTGCCGACGATCGCGGTGCGCACGCCCGATTCGGCGACCACGCCGAGGGCGCTCGCGGTCGCGGTGCCCTCGCGCGGCCAGACGACGTCGTCGAGGTCGTGCGGCCAGGCGCTGAGCTCGGCGAGGGTGGGGACGGCGCCGGGGGCGTCGCTCGGGCTCGGGGAGGCCGACGGCGAGGCCTCGGGCGCGTCGGACGGCGCGACGCCGGTGCCCTCGGTGCCGTCGGCGCCATCGCCTCCCCCCAGCACGCTCGGGTCGATCGCCGCGCCCGCGCCCTCGACGGGCGGGAGCGGGATGCCGCGGGCGTGCGCGGTCGCGAGCGGATCGGCGTCGGACCAGGCGAGCGAGAACGTGTCGTTCGGCACGAGCGCGAGCCGGTCGAGGAAGGCGGTCGCCGACTCCGGCGCGGCCGTGCCGAGGATGCGGATCGACGCGATCACCCGCGGGTCGACGCCGATGGCGACGGCGCGGCCCGCGACGGCGTCGAGGGTGCGCAGGAGGAGCCCGCCGGGTGCCGTGAGGAGCGCGAGATCCTCCGCGGGGATGAAGGCCCCGTCGAAGCCCGGGGCGGTGAGCGGCACGGCCGCGACGACGGTCGAGGTCGGCGGTGTCGTGCCCGCGGGCACCCAGACGACGGCCGAGCGGGCAGTGCCGAGCACGCGCCCCTCCCCCGCGATGGAGACCTCGATGACGCGCGGGCCCCAGGCTCCGGCGAAGCCGACTGCGTCGGACTCGGCGCGCAGCTCGACCGTGGCGCTCGATCCGGGCTCGAGCGCGGGGACGACGGCCGATGCGACCGCGGTGGGGCGGACATCCGCATCGCTCTCGCCGAGCCAGGCGGCGAGCGTCGCGGAGTCGGCGGGCGCGCCCGCCGCGATCGACAGCGTCGCCGCGCCCGCAGGCGTCACGGCGGTCGAGAGGTTCGTGGCGACGACGCGCACCTCGAGCGGCGAGTCGGGGTCGACGATGCCCGAGCCGAGCGGCGCGACGGTGAGCTGCAGGCCGGTCATCCCGGCGTCGTGGGTCGTCGTCGCGAGCGGACCGGAGGCGGCCGTCGCCGTCGCGGAGGGCGCGGCGACGAGGATGAGCAGGAGAGCCGTCAGCAGGGGGCGGAGCAGCGCGCGCACCGGGGTCGCGGGCGCGGCAGAACCCCCTCGCTCCCGCTCGGCCGACATGTGCGGAAGTCTAGACTCTGGTGACTATGCAGAGCGTGGCCGAGGCCCTCGACCGGCTGCGGGCACTCGCCGCCGCCGAGCCCCTGGCGACCCTCGCGTCGCGGTTCGAGGCCGCGGGCCACGAGCTCGCCCTCGTCGGCGGGCCCGTGCGCGACGCCTTCCTCGGTCGTCCCGTCAACGATCTCGATCTCACGACGAGCGCGCGCCCCGACGACATCATCCGCATCGTCGCGCCCGTCGCGAGCGCGCACTGGGACATCGGGCGGGCCTTCGGCACGATCGGAGCGCGCATCGGCGCCGACACCGTCGAGATCACGACGTACCGCTCCGACGCGTACGACCCCGACTCGCGCAAGCCCGAGGTCGCGTTCGGCGACACCCTCGACGGCGACCTCGAGCGGCGCGACTTCACCGTCAACGCGATGGCCCTCCGCCTGCCGTCGCTCACGCTCGTCGACCCGAGCGGCGGGTTCGACGACCTGCTCGGCGGTCGACTGCGCACCCCGATCTCGCCCGAGCGCTCGTTCAGCGACGACCCTCTGCGCATGCTGCGGGCCGTGCGGTTCGCCGCGCAGCTCGGCCTCGACGTCGACGACGCGACCCTGCGGGCGATCGAGGGGATGCGCGATCGTCTCGGCATCATCTCGGCCGAGCGGGTGCGCGACGAGCTCGTCAAGCTGCTCTCGACCTCCTCCCCGCGCCGCGGCCTCGAGCTGCTCGTCTCGACGGGCCTCGCCGATCTCGTGCTGCCCGAGCTGCCGGCGCTCCAGCTCGAGGTCGACGAGCACGCCCACCACAAGGACGTCTACGAGCACTCGCTCACGGTGCTCGACCAGGCGATCGAGCTCGAGGCCTCGCGCGGTGCCGGGGCGGATGCTCCCGCCGACATCGTGCTGCGCCTCGCGTCGCTCCTCCACGACATCGGCAAGCCCGCGACGAAGAAGGTCGAGCCGGGCGGGGCCGTGACGTTCCACCACCACGACGTCGTCGGGGCGAAGCTCGCGCGCAAGCGGCTCACCGCGCTGCGGTTCGACAAGGAGACGATCGTCGCGGTGTCGCGGCTCATCGAGCTGCACCTGCGCTTCTTCGGCTACAGCGACGCCCCGTGGACGGACTCCGGCGTGCGCCGCTACGTGCGCGATGCGGATGCCCTGCTCGAGCGCCTCCACATCCTCACCCGCGCCGACGTCACGACCCGCAACCGCCGCAAGGCCGCGCGCCTGCGCGGCGCGTACGACGAGCTCGAGGCGCGCATCGCCGCGCTCGCCGAGCAGGAGGAGCTCGCGGCGATCCGCCCCGACCTCGACGGCGAGCAGGTCATGGCGATCCTCGACGTCCGGCCCGGGCCCGTCGTCGGCGAGGCGTACCGCTTCCTGCTCGAGATGCGGCTCGACGAGGGGCCCCTGGGGGCGGAAGAGGCCGAGCGGCGACTGCGGGCCTGGTGGCAGGAGCGCGGCGGCGCCTCCTGAACTGGCGCCGGGCATCCGTCATCGACTACGCTGTGCAGGTTGCCCGGGGCCCTGTCCCCAGTGGGCGACTGATGCCATACCCTCCTGCTGCAGATCGTCTGCAGCCGTTCGAGTCCGAAGGAGGTGGGTGAGTCATGCATCAGTACGAAATGATGGTGATCCTCGACCCCGAGATCGACGAGCGCACTGTCGCTCCGAGCCTCGACAAGTTCCTCAACGTCATCCGCAATGACGGTGGGAACATCGAGAACGTCGATATCTGGGGCCGTCGTCGCCTCGCATACGAGATCCAGAAGAAGACCGAGGGCATCTACGCCGTCGTCAACTTCACCGCGAACCCCGCGGCCACGCAGGAGCTCGACCGCCAGCTGAAGCTCAGCGAAGCGGTCATGCGCACCAAGGTGCTGCGTGCCGAGGAGGCCGTCGCTCGCGTCGCCGCCTTCGAGGCGAAGGCTGCGGAGAAGGCCGCGTCCAAGTCCGCTCGCGAGGCCGCCAAGGCCTCCGCGCCCAAGGCCGCGGAGTAGTCGTGGCCGGCGAGACGATCATCACCGTCGTCGGCAACCTGACCGCCGACCCCGAGCTGCGCTACACGCAGAACGGGCTTGCCGTGGCGAACTTCACCATCGCGTCCACTCCCCGCACGTTCGACCGTCAGGCGAACGAGTGGAAGGACGGCGAGGCGCTGTTCCTGCGCGCGAGCGTGTGGCGTGAGTTCGCCGAGCACGTCGCCTCCTCGCTGACGAAGGGCTCGCGCGTCATCGCGCAGGGTCGCCTGAAGCAGCGGTCGTACGAGACGAAGGAAGGCGAGAAGCGCACGAGCATCGAGCTCGAGGTCGACGAGATCGGCCCGAGCCTGCGCTACGCCACCGCTCAGGTCACCCGCACGTCGGGCGGCTCGAGCTCCATGGGCGGAGGCCGCGGCGGGAACGCCCAGGTCGCCGACGAGCCGTGGGGCGCTCCGGCGCAGCAGAGCTCCGGCTCCTCCAACGCCGGCGACGTGTGGAACACGCCCGGCTCCTTCTCCGACGACACCCCGTTCTGATCCGGTCTGACGACCGGCAGCTGATTTCGTAAAGGACAACCACTATGGCTGGCAAGAGCAGCGGCGACCGCCGCAAGCCTCGCGGCGGCAAGGGCGCGAAGAACGCCGCCCCCGCGAAGGCGATCAAGGTTGGCATCATCGACTACAAGGATGTCGCCACCCTCCGCAAGTTCATCTCCGAGCGCGGGAAGATCCGCGCTCGCCGAATCACCGGTGTCTCCGTGCAGGAGCAGCGCCTCATCGCCCGCGCCGTCAAGAACGCGCGCGAGATGGCACTGCTTCCGTACGCCGGCGCTGGCCGCTAAGGGGGCCGTGATGTCGAAGCTCATCCTCACGCAGGAGGTCACCGGTCTCGGTGCTCCCGGCGACGTCGTCGAGGTCAAGAACGGGTACGCCCGCAACTACCTCATCCCCCAGGGCTACGCCGTGGCGTGGACCCGCGGTGGCGAGAAGCAGGTGGACCAGATCAAGGCCGCCCGCACCGCCCGCGAGCACGCCACGATCGAAGAGGCCCAGGACCTCAAGGCGCGCCTCGAGGCCAACCCCGTGAAGCTCGCCGTCAAGGCGGGCGCCGAGGGCCGGCTGTTCGGCTCGGTGAAGACCGCTGATGTGGCCGCGGCCGTCGAGAAGGCCGGCATCGGCTCGATCGACAAGCGTCTCGTCGAGCTCGTCGCGCCGATCAAGTCGGTCGGCACCCACGAGGCGATCCTCAAGCTCCGCGACGGCATCGTCGCGACGATCACCCTCCAGGTGGTCGCCGCGAAGTAGTCGCGAGCGCGCAACGGAAGCGCCCCCGGGGTCTCGATCCCGGGGGCGCTTCGTCGTCGTCGGGGCCGATTCCGGGGGGTACGTGCGCCGCTCCCTAGCGGGTCGGAGCCCGTCCGCGCAAGAGCTCGAGGGGCCGTTCTGTGCACAGGTGAGCATTCAGAACGGCAACTCTGAAGTGCCGCTTGAAGCCTGTTTCCCCACACATGGTGTGGAAACGGAAAACCCAGGTCAGAGGTCGGTTCCGGCGAGAATGAGCTCCGAATGCCACAGGCCTGTCCACAGGCTGTGCACACCGTCACCGGCGTTTCTCGACCGCTCTCCACATCGTTATCCACAGGGCTGGTTGAGGGTACCGCGACGCCGTCCCTATCGTGATGGCCTATCCCGCCGCACACGCAGCCACTCGCGTGTCATCGCTCCGCTGTCAGTGGTCGGCGGTACACCTGAAGCACTCAGCGATCCGATCGCAGATTTTGGAGGCCCTGTGTCCCTCGCGCACATCGGCAGCGCCCTCGACGCTCGAGGCGGCTCCGACAACCGCGGGTCCGATCACCGGGGCTCCGACGGCCGCCACTCCGAGCGGACGCCGCCGCACGACCTGCTCGCCGAGCAGAGCGCGATCGGCGGAATGTTGCTCAGCAAGGACGCCACGGCCGACGTCATCGAGGTCGTGCGGGGCATCGACTTCTACGTCCCGAAGCACGAGGTCATCTTCGAGGCGATCCTGTCGCTGTACTCGCGCGGCGAGCCCACCGACGTCATCGCCGTCACCGACGAGCTCACGAAGGCCGGCGACCTGTCGCGCGCCGGCGGCGCCGACTACCTCCACACCCTCACGGGCATCGTGCCGACCGCCGCGAACGCCGGCTTCTACGCCTCGCTCGTCGCCGAGAAGGCGGTGCTCCGTCGCCTCGTCGATGCGGGCACGCGCATCGTCCAGATGGGCTACGCGAGCGAGGGCGAGGTCACCGACCTCGTCAACAACGCCCAGGCCGAGATCTACGCCGTCGCCGGCGGAACGCAGTCGGAGGACTACGTCCCGCTCACCGAGGCCGTCAACGAGGCGATCGACGAGATCGAGGCGGCCCGCGGCCGCGACGGCTCGATGACGGGCGTCCCGACGGGCTTCGCCGACCTCGACGCGCTCACCAACGGCCTCCACGCGGGCCAGCTGATCCTCATCGCCGCGCGCCCCGCGCTCGGAAAGTCGACCGTCGCCCTCGACTTCGCCCGCGCCGCCGCGATCAAGCACAACCACCCCACGGTCTTCTTCTCGCTCGAGATGGGGCGAAGCGAGATCGCGATGCGCCTGCTCTCGGCCGAGGCCTCCGTACCCCTCCACGCGATGCGCAAGGGCACGCTCGAGTCGCGCGACTGGACGACGATCGCCTCGACGCGCGGCCGCATCAACGACGCCCCGCTCTACATCGACGACAGCCCGAACATGACGCTCGTCGAGATCCGCGCGAAGTGCCGCCGACTGAAGCAGACGGTCGGGCTCAAGATGGTCATCATCGACTACCTGCAGCTCATGACGAGCGGGAAGCGCGTCGAGAGCCGGCAGCAGGAGGTCAGCGAGTTCTCTCGCGCGCTCAAGCTCATGGCGAAGGAGCTGCAGGTGCCCGTCGTCGCCCTCTCGCAGCTCAACCGAGGCCCCGAGCAGCGCGCCGACAAGAAGCCGGCGCTGAGCGACCTCCGCGAGTCCGGCTCGCTCGAGCAGGACGCCGACATGGTGATCCTCCTCCACCGCGAGAGCGCCTACGAGAAAGAGAACCCGCGCGCGGGCGAGGCCGACTTCATCGTCGCCAAGCACCGCAACGGCCCGACCGACACGATCACGGTCGGCTTCCACGGGCACTTCTCCCGCTTCGCCGACATGCCGCGGGTCTAGCGACCGCGATCGCGCTCGCGCGGCGTTCGCTCGGGCGCCGCGCCGTAGGCTGGGGCCGCACACTCGCTCCCCGCCGGAAGGACCTCATGGCGTCGGCCGCCTCCCCCGAAACGCGCGCGCTCGGGCGCGCCGTGCTGCTGCGCGCCGTGCCGCTCATCGTCGCCGGCCTCGTGATCACGTTCACCGCCGACCACTCCGCCCGCCTGGGCCTCCTCGCCCTCGGCCTCCTGGGCGCCGCGCTCGCCGCGACCCTCGGGTTCCCCGCGCTCGGGCTGCCCCGCGACGAGCCGCTCCGCGGCCTGCACGCGATGCTCGCCGGCCTCGCCCTCGCCACCGGCGCGGTCGCGCTCGTGCGGCTCGACGCCGGCCTGCCCTTCCTGCTGGTCATCGCGAGCGGGTGGGCCGTGCTCTCGGGCGCGGTCGAGCTCGTGTGGGGCATCCGCCACCGCACCCGCCATGCGCTCGCCCGCGACGCGATCGTCGTCGGCGGCGCGACGCTCGCCCTCGCCGTCGTGCTCGCGATCGTCGCCGACTCGGTCTCGGCCGTCGGGTTCCTCGGCGCCTACGCGATCGTCGTCGGCGTCTTCCTCGTCATCGCCGCGCTCAGCCTCACCTGGGGCGCCTCGCAGAAGGAGCACTCCCCCTCATGACCGAACCCCGTCGCCGCGAGCGCCTGCGCCCCGCCGAGCTCATCGGCTTCGCCGGCATCGTCGCCCTCTTCGCCGGCGGCACGATCTTCGCCGTGACGCGCGATCTCGCCCTCGCCGCGATCGTGCTCGGCGCGACCTTCGTCATCGACCTCATCGTGATCTCGATGCTCATGCTCGCGATCACGCCGAACAAGCCGATGGACGGCGAGCTCCCGCACGACTGAGCGCGCGCCGCTCGCGGCGCCGCTCTCCGGCGGGATGCCCGGGTCGTCTCCGGAGCGTCAGCGCGCGAGGCGCCGCGCCAGCTCGCCCGCGACGCCCACGTAGGTCGCCGGCGTGAGCTCGCGCAGCCGCGCCTTCGCGGCGTCGGAGATGTCGAGACCGTCGACGAACGCCCGCAGCTCCTCGCCGCCGACGCGGTGGCCGCGCGTGAGCTCCTTGAGCATCGCGTACGGGTCCTCGATCGAGCTGCGCCCGGCGGTGACCTCGGCGCGGATGACGGTCTGGATCGCCTCGCCGAGGACCTCCCAGTTGCCGTCGAGATCGCGAGCCAGGGCATCCCGATCGAGATCGATCTCGCCGAGGCCCTTGAGGATGTTGTCGAGCGCGAGCATCGAGTGCCCGAGGCCGACGCCGATGTTGCGCTGCGCCGACGAGTCGGTGAGGTCGCGCTGCAGTCGGCTCGTCACGAGCGTCGCCGCGAGCGAGTCGAGCACGGCGGCCGACAGCTCGAGGTTCGCCTCCGCGTTCTCGAAGCGGATCGGGTTGATCTTGTGCGGCATCGTCGACGAGCCCGTCGCGCCCGGCTGCGGGATCTGCCGGAAGTAGCCCATCGAGATGTACGTCCACACGTCGGTGCAGAGGTTGTGCAGCACGCGGCCGACGTGCGCGACGCGCTGGTAGAGCTGCGCCTGCCAGTCGTGCGACTCGATCTGCGTCGTGAGCGGGTTCCACGTCAGGCCGAGGCCCTCGACGAACGCCTGCGAGGTCGCGACCCAGTCGTGCTCGGGGTCGGCGGCGAGGTGGGCCGAGAACGTGCCGGTCGCGCCCGAGAACTTGCCCAGGTACTCGACCTCCTCGATCGAGGCGAGCAGGCGCTCGAGCCGGTGCACGGTGACGGCGAGCTCCTTGCCCATGGTCGTCGGCGTCGCCGGCTGACCGTGGGTGTGCGCGAGCATCGGCTCGTCTGCGAAGGCGAGCGCCCGCTCGCGCAGGGCCTCGACGACCGACCGGGCCCGGGGCATCCATACATCGACGATCGCCGCGCGCACGGTGAGGGCGTACGAGAGGTTGTTGATGTCCTCGCTCGTGCAGGCGAAATGGGTGAGCTCGGCGATCGACTCGAGACCGAGCTCGGCGAGGCGGTCGCGCACGTGGTACTCGACGGCCTTCACGTCGTGGCGGGTGACGGCCTCGCGGCGGGCGAGCGAGTCGATGTCGTCCTGCCCGAACCCCGTGACGAGCTCGCGCAGGCTCGCCTTCTGCTCATCGGTCAGGCGCGCGGCGTCGAACAGCCCGGCATCGGTGAGGTGGATGAGCCACTCGACCTCGACCTGGATGCGCGCGCGGTTGAGCCCGGCCTCCGAGAGGTGCTCCCCGAGCGCGGCGACCTGGTCGCGGTAGCGGCCGTCGAGCGGGCTGAGGGGCTGGGGGGCGAGGGGCTGCGAGGCGGGGGTCATGGGGCTCCCTGTCGGATTCCGGGTTCGAGCTGGCGGAACAGAGCGGTGCAGGCCCGCTCGATCATCCCGAGCACCGTGTCGAACATCGCGGCGTCGGAGTAGTACGGGTCGGGCACGTCGAGCTGCGCCTCGTTGTGGGCGGGGTCGAACGACATGAGCAGGTGCACCTTGCTGCGCGCGTCGTCGTCGGGCGCCCAGGTCTTGAGGATCCGCTCGTGGGTGCGGTCGAAGGCGATGATGAGGTCGAGGTCGGTGAACCAGCGGCTCTCGAACTGGCGCGCGCGGTGCACGTCGCCCTCGTAGCCGCGAGCGCGGAGCGCCGCGAGCGTGCGCGGATCGCTCGACTCGCCCACGTGCCACTCGCCCGTGCCGGCCGAGCGCACCGAGACCAGGTGCTCCCAGCCGCGCTTGCGGATCAGCTCGTTGAACACGGCCTCGGCCATGGGCGAGCGGCAGATGTTCCCGGTGCAGACGAAGCAGATCCGGAAGACGCCGGGCACGCCGAGGTCCCGGTCGAAGCTCATGCCCCCATCATCCCCCACTTCCCCCTCCTCCACAGCCGTCGAGGCGGCGATCGGATGCCCCGATCGCGCCCGCCGCGCCGGTCCGGTCGGGCGACTGCCGCAACCTGGTCACCCCCACGAGTCGAAGGAGGGCCCCCGTGCAGCCGTCGCACCCCCCGCACCCCGATCCGCTCGCCGCGCAGCACGCGGCTCAGGCGAGCGAGCTGCGTCATCGCGAGCTCGTCGTCAGCGCCGTCGCCGCGCAGGTCGAGTCGGTCATGGCGCTCGTGCGCACGACCGCGCACGACGACCAGTGGCGCGGCCCCGCCGCGCGCGCGTACGCCCGCGCCGTCGAGAACCGCTTGAGCGGGCTCGTCGACGCCCGCCGCTCGCTCGACACCGCCGGGCAGGCGCTCGCGTGGGCGCGCTCGCAGGCCGAGACCCGCGCGGCGGCGGCGGCCGGTGGCTGACGCGCTCCTCATCGGCGGGGGCGGGTCGACGACGGTCGCCTCCGAGCACCTGCTCGAGGCGCTCGAGCGGCTTCGGCGCGGGTCGGTGACGTGCGCGACGGCCGCCGGGCGGCTCGAGCCGCTCACGTCTCCCCTGCCGGGCGACCGCTGGAACGGCACGGGGCTGGAGCTCGCGGAGGCCGCGGCGGTGCTGCGCCGGGAGTCGGAGGCGCTCGAGGCGCTCGGCGGGGCGCTGCGCATCGCGATCGACGGCTACGGCTGGGCGGAATCCCGCGCCCGATCCTGGCTCGAGGAGGCGATCGCGCCCGTCGCCTCGACGGTCGGCTTCCTCGCCGGCCGCCTCGCCCTCGGCCTGCTGCCGTCGGTCCTCCCCGTGGTCGCGATCGCGGCCGGGGCGTGGATACTCCTCCCGGCCGCCTCGCGCGAGTCGCTCTCGCGCAGCTCGACGGCGGGGGTCGAGCGGCTCACCGGGTCGCTGTTCGACTCGCCCGCCACGACCGAGGCGCTGCGCCTGCTCGCGACCTCGGCCGACGACGCCGTGCTCG